>NZ_FNOA01000003.1:0-402015 GCF_900106885.1 Pseudomonas sp. NFACC14 | reverse complement strand
CCGGCGACGTCAGCATCGGCACCCAAGGTGACTTGGCGATCAACGAAGGGCTGGCCACCAGCGGCAATGTGTTCCTGAACATCAGCGGCAAGACCACCCAGGATGCCAACGGCAACATCACCGCCGATGGCCTGGCGCTCAAGGGCGGGGATTTCGATCTGCGCAACGCCAGCAACTGGGTCGGCGATATCGCCAGCCGAGCGAAGGATGTCAGCTTCGTCAATCGGACCGACGTCACCGTCGGCACGCTGACCGAGACGGCACTGGACGGCACCCAGCTGGATCAGATCGTCGGTATCGGCAACACTGGCAAAGTCCAGGTTGTGACGACCACCGGCAACATCACCCTGGCCGAGAACGTCAGCACCACCAGCAATGCCGCCGATGCGATCGTGCTCAACGCCGGTCAATCCGCTTCGGCGGGCGTGGCTGCGGGCGGTGACGTGAAGGCCGACGCGGGCGTGACGGTGTCGACCGGCGCCGGCGGCCGGGCAGTGATCTACACCGGTAGCCTCGCTGGCAGCACCCGCGTGGTGGATGTGGTCGGCAGTGGCAGCGGTAATTTCCGCTACAACAGTGACGAGCAACAGAGCAATTTCGGCAGGGCCTTGGGCAACACAGGCGTGTATGCCGTTTACCGCGAGCAACCCGTCCTGGTGGTGTCCACCAACGGTGCGACCACCCAGACCAAGGTGTTCGATGGCCAAACCACGTTCAACGGCGGCGGTATCGCCGGTTATGACGCCAACGGCCTGTGGAACGGCGACACCAAGCCGATGCTCGGCAACCCACTGTATTCGGTCGGCACTCAAGGCCCGGGTTCGCACCTGATCAACATCGGCGGGCTGGCTGACCTCGGTTACCTGATCGTCAGCAACCCGGCCAACGCCAATCTCACCGTGACGCCGTCGATTGATTATGACGCCGTGCGGCAGAGCGTCGCCGATGCGACACGCGTCGGCGCAGAGGTGAGTTCGCCCCATGCACCGGAGCTCAACCCGACCCAGGCGAAACCGGTCGACTGGTCTGATCACGGGGTCGATGACGGCGGTCTGTTGCTGGTGGACCAGGGCGGCACGCGTGCCAGCGGGAAGGCGGGCGACGGCGCGGGCGACGCCCTGGCGCAAGGCGACAGCGATTCGGCTGCCCAGGCCGAGGACACCGCCAGCGAGCGGGAACTGGCCGGGAACGTCTGCTCCGATGGTGGCGTATCCGAAGGCGGCGCCTGTGCGGCCTACCCACCGCAAACCGTGTTCGTCGTGCGCGGCGGTGTGCGCTTGCCGAGCCTGGCCATGCGTCCCTGATCCCTGACATCCACCTTTTCATTTGAAGGAACCCTTGGCCACGTCCCTGGACGTGGTCATGGGCTCAGGCAACCCGAATTATTCGAGATTGATCCCATGCAAAACAAACTGATGTCCTGCGCGGCCGGTCTGGCGTTGTTGTCCACTTCCCCGGCTTGGGCGGCGACCCTGCCGGCACGCCCGATCCCCGACGCCGGCCGTATCCTGCAGGAACTGCCGATTCCGCAGCAGGAACTGCCGCAAAGCATTCGCCTGGATATAGACGCACCACAACCAGAGCAGGAAAAAGTCGGCGGCGCCAAGGTCCAGCTCAACGCCGTCCATTTCACCGACAACACGCGCATCGACGAGGCCAGCCTGCAACGCGTCGTCGCCCCGGCTATCGGTCGAGCCCACGACCTGGACGAGCTGCGGGAAGTGGCCCGGCAGGTCACGCTTTACTACCGTGAGCAAGGTTACCCGTTTGCACGTGCCTATCTGCCGGCCCAACGCATGGCCAACGGTGAACTGACCATCGCGGTGATCGAAGGCCGTTATGGAAAAATCACCGCCACCAATGACGATGCGAAACTGGCCGCGCAGGCGCAGCCGTTCCTGGACGACTTGCAACCGGGCGACGTGATCGAGCGTGACCGGCTGGAGCGCAGCATATTGGTGCTCTCGGACTTGCCGGGCGTGGCTGTTCGGCCGGTGATCCGGCCAGGTGAGGCACTCGGCACGGGCGATCTCGATGCCAAAGTGAGCAAGACCGAGGCCTTCGAGGGCAAGGCCACCCTGGACAACCATGGCAATCGGTATTCGGGGCGCAATCGCCTGACGGTACAAGGCGATTGGAACAGCCCGCTGATGCTGGGCGACCGGCTCAGCGCCGCGGTGATGGCCACCGATGAAGACCTGTATTTCGGCAGCCTCGGCTACTCGATGCCATTGGGCACCTCTGGCCTGCGCGGCAACGTGGGTTACGCCCAGAGCTCCTACGACCTGGGCGCGGAATTCGCCGATCTGGGGGCCACCGGTACCGCTGAGGTCAGCAGCATCGGCTTGAGCTACCCGCTCCTGCGCAGCAACCAGGCGAACCTCATGTTGGCTGGGCAATACCAGCACAAGGAACTCGAGGATAAGTACGAAGTGCTGGGCCTCAGTTTTGAAAAAAGCAGCAACACGCTGCCCATCAGTTTGCAATTTGACGTGAGGGACACTTTGTTCGGCGGCGGCATCACCTACGGCGGCGCGACGCTGACCTACGGTGACCTGAAACTGGACTCGGCCCTGCGCGAGGGCGACCGCCAGACCGCCCAGACCGAGGGCAACTTCAGCAAAGTGAACGTCGACCTGGCGCGTCTGCAAGCGCTGCCGGCCAACTTCACGCTCTTCGCCCGTTTCCTCGGCCAGTGGAGCAACGACAACCTCGACTCCTCCGAAGACTTCAGCCTCGGCGGCATCGATGGCGTACGGGCTTATCCGCAAAGCGAAGGTTCGGGCGACGAAGGCATGCTGACCCAGATCGAGCTTCGCTACCCGATCGACAAGTTCACGCCCTACCTGTTCTGGGACGCCGGCAAGGTGCGCATCAACCACGACGAGTGGGCCGATGAGAAAAACACCCGCAGCATCTCCGGCGGCGGTGTGGGCCTGCGCGCTCAATACGGCCAACTCTCGTTCGACGCAACGGTCGCCTGGCGCCACTCCGGCGGCGAAGCGCAGAGCGACACGCGCCAGGAAAACCCGCAACTGCTCGCGCAGATCGGTTACTCGTTCTAAACGTTTCAAGGCGACCTGAAAGCATTGCTGTTCATTCAAGCCGTTCAACAAACCTGTGGCGAGGGGATTTATCCCCGTTGGGCTGTGCAGCAGCCCTCAAATCAAGCACCTCGGTGTGTCAGGAAGATTGAGTTTGCTGCTTTGGGGCTGCTTAGCAGCCCTACGGGGATAAATCCCCTCGCCACGGTTTAGTGAACAGCATCAACCCCGTTGGCCACTGCGCCTGGGCTTTTTTCCAGGCATAGCCCCCTCTCGTTCGATATCCCTTGCCACACGCCCCTGCGCCCCGCCCATAACGCCCCGTATCGGTAGGCGCCACGAGGGGACGACCATTTATCGCCGATTAAGAATTTGATAGCTTCAGTTCTCATTTGATCTGCCGCTATATCGGTTTGTTGCCGGCCCGAAACGTGCTTCCGCGCTTGGCAATTGCACGACAGCGACCCGGCTAAATACAAAAGAGACCTGGCGAATGGACAACGGACGATACGAAAGGCAGGTATTGACGGCGGCAGGCGCGGCGGCCTCCGAGCCATTGCCGCATATTCTGTTGATCGACGATGTCCCCGAAGACATCCGCGCCACGCTCATTCTGTTGAAGACCCAGCCCTGGCGCATTTCCCTGGCCAGCGATGCCTACCAGGGTTATCAACGCGCCCTTGCCCTGCGCCCGGACCTGATCGTCCTGGATGTGCACATGCCGCAAATGGACGGCTTCAGCCTGTGCCGGTTATTACGCGAGGCACCGGCCACCCGGCATACCCCGATCCTGTTTCTGTCGTCGGCCAATACGTCGTTGGAGCGGTTGGAAGGGTTGACCGTGGGCGCGGTGGACTACATCCCCAAATCCTGCGCCCCCGAGGAAGTCCTGGCACGCATCAGGATCCATCTGCAATTGACCTGGCGAGCGCCACCGCCCATTGCGGACCACCCGGCCGATCCGCAACCGCAAGGCGATGAAATCGTGCTGCGCGCGGCGATGCGACTGATCGAAAACCAGCTGGACGATATACCGTCCCTGGGCATGCTCGCGCAAAAAGTCGGCACTCATGAAAAACGCCTCTCCGCCATTTTTCGCGAACACCTGGGGATGACCGTGTTTGCCTACATTCGCGACGCGCGATTGCGACGCGGCCAGGAACTGCTCTCCGAAAGCGCCATGAGCGTGCAGGACGTCGCCGAAGTGGTGGGCTTTCGCAATGCCTGCAACTTCACCACCGCGTTTCGACAGCGAATCGGCATGACGCCCAGCCAGTTTCGCCAGCAGACCCTGGGCCTCGTGGATACAGAGTCGGTCGGACGCGCCTGATGCGGCTCCTACGGTTTCTGGTGCTGACGGTCGCCTTGTTGTCCGCCGGGCTGCTACACGCCGCGCCCGTGGAGCTGTGCCGGGCTGAGCGTCTGGACCTGATGCCTGCGGCGCAGATTTTCGAAGACGCCCAGGCCCGCTTGAGCCTCGAAGAAGTCGCCCGACTGCCCGACACCCGTTTCAACCCCGCCACCCCGCGCTGGCCGAGCGAAGGCTACAGCCGCTCCGCCTTCTGGTTGAAATGGCAGCTCACCAATTCCAGCGATGCGGCGTGCTCGCGCTTGCTGGTGGTCGGGGCGCCTCGCCTGGACGACATCCGTGTCTATCAATCGTCAGCCGGGCGCTGGCGTGAAACCCACGCCGGAGGTGCCTATCCCTTGGCCGAATGGCCCCAGCCGGCGGCGCGCCAACCGGCGTTCCCGGTGTCGTTGGCGGCGGGGGAGAGCGTCACGGTGTTCGTCCGCGTAACGAGCCATTTCCAGCTGTTGCTGGAGCCGGAGCTGTGGTCCGAACCGGTATTGCTGCGCAGCCAGCAGCAGACTTACCTGAGCGACGGGCTCGCCCTCGGCATTGTCCTGCTGGTCGTGCCGTTCGGCTTCATCGTCGGCTGGATCCTGCGCTCCCGATTGCTGAGCGTGAATGCGGGCGCGGTCCTGAGCTACATCCTGCTGACCTGCATCCTCAACGGCTACCTGATCTACTGGCCCACCGCGCTGGGCTGGACACGGGAGCTGCTGACTTGCGCCAGCGCCATCTCGTTCGTCCTGTTCCTCGCCTACTTCCGCGTGCTGTTGCAGGTGTCCGTCCTGCCCAAAGTCATTGGCTGGAGCTATTGGCTGCCGTTGTCAGGTTGTGTGCTCGGCCGACTCTGGTGGTTGAAAGTCGATCCCGTCCAGGGCGCGCAGATCGTCCAGATCTCCCTCCTGAGTTTCTACGGGGTGCTGCTCGTCACGCTGTTCATGGCCTGGCGCAGACGCCTGAGCTACAGCTGGCTGGCCTGGCTGGTGTCGGGGCTCTTGCTTGCGCAATTGCTGATGCGGATGCTTTTCCCCCAGGAACAATTGCCCTGGCAGTCGCCCCAGAGCAAATACAGCTTATCGTCCACACTCCCGGGTGTGGCGTTGCTGGTGTGCACCTTGATCATGGAAGTGGCCCGCAGCCGCAACCGCGAAAAACACGCCCTGACCACCCTCGAGCAACAACGCCAAGCCGAGCACGAACGCCTGGAAAGCACCGTGGCCCTGCGCACGTCGCAGTTGCGCGACTCCCTGGCGGCCCGCAGCGCGTTGATGGCGCGCATCAGCCACGACCTGCGCTCGCCGCTGGTGCGCATCATCGACTATGCGCGTCTGCTGCACGCCGGGCCCAACCGCGACTATCAGGCGACCATCGAGCGCAACGCCCGCCAGCAACTGGAACTGATCGACGAGATGCTCGAGTTTTCCCGTGGCGAGCTGGAGCAAATGCAACTGACCCTCGCGCCCGGCTACCTGTACGGGTTCCTCAACGAGATCGCAGACGAAGCGGGCTTTCTCGCCGCACGCCAGGGCAACACCTTCGAGGCGGTGCTGGCCAATGACTTGCCGCCACTGGTGGAGGCCGACTTCAAACGCCTTCGGCAGGTGCTCATGAACCTTCTGGCGAACGCGGCGAAATTCACCCGCAACGGCCAGATCCGCTTCGAAGTGGATTGGGCCCCGGGCGTGGCCGCCAACACCGTGGAACTGCGTTTCAGCGTGATCGACACCGGCATCGGCATCGACCCGCAAGAATTCGAACAACTGCTGCAACCGTTCCGCCGTGGCCGCAATGCCCAGCGCTACGAAGGCAGCGGACTGGGCTTGTCCATCGTCACGCAACTGCTGGAGCGCATGGACAGCCGCCTCGAACCCCAAGCCACCGGGCAGGGCAGCCACTTCAGTTTTCGCCTGCAATTGAATGGCGCCCAAGAACACGACCTGGAAAACGGCATCGTCGACAACAACGCCATGCCGTTTGACGGCCAGGGCAAACACGTCCTGCTGGTGGACGACGTCGAGCAGAACAGCGAATGGCTCTATGACTTGCTGGCGGGTTACGGTTTTGATGTGAGCATGGCGGCGAACGGCGAAGACGCCTTGGCCTGCCTGGCGCAGCAGCCAATCGACCTGCTGATCAGCGACCAGATGATGCCCGGCATGGACGGGTGGGCGCTGCTGCGCCACGTGCGCGAGCGTTGGCGCCATCTGCCGGTGATGCTCTATTCGGCGGTGCCGCCGCGCAGGCCGCAGGACTATCCAGAGGACCTGGCCTTCGACGCGGTCCTGCTCAAGCCCGCCGACAGCCGCGAATTGCTGGCGTGGGTCAAGGCACTGGCCTGCCCGGACACCACGCGTCGCGCGTTGGCTCGGGAGCACTAGGATGCCGGGTTTGGGTTACCGGTTGTTCCTGCTCGGCGGCCTTTCGATGTTGCCCTGGGCGTCGGTCCAGGCCGAGCAAGCGGCGCCCGGCGCCCTCACGCTCGACGCCACCACCGTCACCGCTCGCCGTCGCGAGGAAGACCCGCAACAGGTGCCGATCCCGATCAACGTCCTCTACGGCGAGCAACTGGACGAGGCCGGCCTGCATCGCCTGCAAGACATCCAGCAGCGGGTGCCCGGCCTGGTGGTGTCCGGTCACGACGCCCGTTATGCCGGCTTCGGCCTGCGCGGCTTCGGCGCGACCGCCTACAACGATGGCCTGGAAGGCAGCGTCGGCACCTACGTCGATGGCGTTTACCAGGCACGCCAGGGCATGGCCTTCACCGAGTTGATGGACATCGAGCGCATCGAAGTGCTGCGCGGGCCACAAGGCACCTTGTTCGGCAAGAACACCACGGCGGGCGCGCTGAACATCATCACTCGCCAGCCAACGTTCCAGCCCGAGGCCAACCTCGAAGCCAGCTACGGCGAGCGCGGCCTGCGGGAATATCGCGGGACGGTTTCCGGGCCGTTGCAGGACGACGTGCTCGCCGGCCGACTCAATGTCTTCGACAGTTCCACCGATGGCACCGTGGAAAACCTGCAAGACGGCGCCCGCCTCGGCGACGCCGACAGCCATGGCCTGCGCGGCCAGTTACTGTGGACGCCGACCCCGGATTTCAGTGCGCGCCTGATCGCCGACTATGCCGAGCAAAACGAAGCCGGCAACGTCCTGCTGGTCAATCACTACAGCCAGCAGACCCGCAAGCGCGCCCAGTTCCTCGGCTATCCGCTGGCGGAGCCCGACCCTTACAAGCGCGAGACACGCATCGACGCGCCGGGCCATCCGCAAACCCTGCAGAACGGTGTCTCACTGGAATTGAATTGGGACCTGGACGAGGCGATGCGCTTGACCAGCATCACCGCCTACCGCGACTGGGACTACCGCGCCACCCGCGACAGCGACAGCACCGCGCTGTCCGTGGCCGAGTCCGAAACCGAGCTGGGCCACCGGCAGTTCAGCCAGGAATGGCGCCTGTCCGGCACGGTCGGTTCTTCCGTCGACTATGTGGCCGGGCTCTATTACCTGCGCCAACAACTCGACCGCGAGATCGACGCCGAATTCGGCAAGGACGCCGCGCCCTGGTTCGTCGGTGATCAGCTGGAAGCCTTGCGCAAGCTCTACGGCATCACCTTCACCAATCCGAAGCAGGTGCCGGCGATGCTGCTGGACGGCGCCCGGCAACGCTATGACGGCGAGCAGAAGGGCGACAGCCGAGCCATTTTCGGCCAGCTCTCCTGGCGCCCGATCGACCCGCTGGAACTCACCGGCGGCCTGCGTTACAGCCAGGAGCGCAAGGACGGCTGGATCTCCCGCGACGTCAGCAACCTCGCCCCGCTGACGGGGTTGCCAGCGGTGTTCCAGTCCGGTGGGCTGTTGCTGCGCGACATTGCCCTGGGTGGTGGTTATTACCGCGAGGATTCGATAAAGGAAAACAACGTCTCCAGCCTCCTCAGCGCCAGCTACCGCTTCAGCGATGGGGTGATGGGCTACGTCAGTTGGTCGCGGGGCTACAAGGCCGGCGGCATCAACTTCGACGTGGTCGGCCCGTTCACCGCACCCACCTTCGAGCCGGAGCGGGCCACGTCCCTGGAACTGGGCATGAAGACGCGCTTCTGGGACGAGCGCGCATTGCTCGACCTCGCCGTCTACCAGACCGACGTCGACAACTACCAGGCGCTCACCTACAGCCCGCCCACGTCCATGTTCGCGCCACCGCTGCGGGACAACCTGATCAACGTCGGCAAGGTCCGCCTGCGCGGCATCGAGCTGGATTCCGCCTGGCAACTCACCCCGCGACTCACCGGGCGCCTGGGCCTGGCCTGGAGCGATGCGCGCTACCGCAGCTTCCCCAACGCCCCGTGCCCGCCGGCCTCGGGCCAATGGACCTGCGACCTCAGCGGCGACCGGCTCTACAACGCGCCGGAATGGAACCTCAGCAGCGGCCTCGACCACACTCATCCACTGCCCTATGGGCTGGAAGCCTTCAGCGGTATCGACTACAGCTTCCGCACCGGCTACTCCGGCACCCTCGAAGGCGGCGAAGGCAGCTATCAACCCAGCTACGGCCTGACCAATTTGCGCCTGGGCCTGCGCAGCCAGGACCGCGCCTGGGAAGTGGAAGGCTGGGTGCGCAACGTCTTCGACCGCAACTACATCACCGCCGTGTATTCATTGCTCGGCGCTGGCGACTATGGCGTCATGACCGGCAGCGAACGAACCCTCGGCACCACCGTCAGGCTTCGCTATTGAGCGAAATAAACCGCGTCGGACAAAACGCCAGACGATTGCCGCCGGCCTTTTTCGACAGGTACATCGCCTGGTCCGCCTTGCTGATCAGCCCATCGACCTCCTGCCCATGCTCCGGAAAAAACGCCACGCCGATACTGGCGGCAATCTCCACCGTTTGCGCGCCAATCAAGATCGGCGCATTGGCCGCCGCCAGCATCCGCTTGAGCAACGGCTCGCTGTCCTCCACCGCCTGCAAATCCACCAGCCCCGCCACGAACTCATCGCCACCGAGCCGCGCCAAGGTATCGCCTTCACGCAACGTCGCATTGATTCGTGTCGCGACAATCTGCAACACCCGATCACCCCAGTCATGTCCATAGCTGTCGTTGAGCGCCTTGAACCCATCGAGGTCGATAAACGCGATGGCCACTTTCTGCTGATAGAGAGCGGCCTTGCCCAGGGCCTGGCGCATCCGTTCGGTCAACAGCAACCGATTGGGCAGTTGCGTGAGCGCGTCATGCCGGGCGTCACGCTCCAGTAACTGCAGGCGCTGCTTCATCTGCGTCATGTCGCTGAACAACGCCACATAGTGCTGAACATTGCCATGCCGGTCATGCACCGCACTGATGCTGATGCGCGACGTCATCTCCCGGCCATCCTTGTGATTGCTTTGAATTTCACCGGACCAGTGCCCGTGGAAATCCAGCGCATTCTTCATCGGCGCATAAAACGCCGCGAGCCGACGCACCATGCGATGGGAATTCAACTCGCGGCCCTGCACCTCGTCTTGACCGTAACCGGTGAGCCGCGTGAAGGCCTCGTTCACGGCGATGACCCGACCGTACGGGTCAACCAGGATGACCCCTTCCCGAGCGTGGCTGAACACCGTGGCGGCCAGCTCCGGGCGCACGGTGTCGAGACGACGGTCCAGGGCGCCTTCGTCGCGGGTGGCCGGCCAGGTCTTGTCGTCGAAACCTTGTTGCGCCAGGTAGCGGGCCAGAGAGGAAAGCGCCCGGTGCAGGCGGGTCAGGGCATTCGTGGCGAGCCTGGAATCCAGGCAGTAGCGACGGATGAAGGTGCGTAGGTTCATGGGAAAACACGGTGCTCGGTTGTAGCGCTAGGGGGTGTGAAAGAAGGCATTATCGAGGTAGGGATTTGTGCGGGGCTTTGCTGGAGCGGATGGGGGCTTTGCGGGGAGGGATGGAGTGGAAAGATTTTTTGCGTGGGTTGTAGGAACGTCAGCCGTGACTGTCAGCCATTGGGCGTCCGCAACTCGCCAGCCGACGTCGCCTTGCGCCTTTGCCTACAACTACGCCAGAATCCGCCGGCTTGTTCGCCTTGGGCTGCATCGGTAGTTTGGGACCTGTCACTGCTCATCAGTGATCGGGTTTAGTCGCCCAGGTTGAAACAGGTTGTGCTAGGCGTCATCCAGTCGGGATTCTCATCCTGCACTTGATGGTGGCTGTGCGCAGGGCGTCCTCGGACGCGCCGGTTTCTTGTTTCCCCGGTCGACTAACCTGCGTACAGCTGCCTCCCAATCGTTTAGTCGCGAGCGGGTGATGGCTCCAACTACAGGAAACAAGGTAATGGCAAAAGATACTCCGAACCCCCCTGATACGAACGAACACGTCTCCCGTGCTCAGTCTGCCCGCAACAAGAAAATCGACGACGCTGCCACGCGAGCGTTGGATTACTACCTGAAGCCTAAGAGCGAAACGTCTGACAAGACCGACTCCATTTTACGGATTGACCCTGGGGTTGATTCTGAATGTTTGCTTGCGAATCTCAGTGAGAACCTGGCGTCGGCGAATGCCATGATTAACGATCTGGCGTTTGATCTGGATGGGTCTCGCCGGCATGTGGCGTTGGGGATTTTGCAGGTGATCGAGGTGAGTGAGCTGTTGGCGAATCGAGCGTTGGATATTGTTGAGGTGAGGTAGTCGAGGCGTTCGCCTCAATACAGGAAAGGTCTCGCACAGCTGGACCTTTCCTTGGATAAAGCGCTGCATGGGCGATCCCCACGCGAGTCGGCGCAGCACCCTCCAAGCGGCTTCTGCTAGTCTGCTGGGCCAGCCAGGTAACACAGCAAGGCTCAATCAATGTTCAATATCCGTGTCATGACCATGGACGATTACGATGCTGTCATCGACCTCATGAGGCGTACTCCAGGCGTCTCCTTCCGTGACGCTGACTCTCGTGAATCGACCGCGAAATACTTGGAGCGAAATCCCGGGATGAGCTTCGTGGCTGAAGTCGGAGCCGTCCTCTGCGGTTGCGTCATGTGTGGACACGACGGCCGCAGAGGCTATCTGCAGCATTTGGTTGTTCTTCCCCAGTATCGGCGACAAGGCATAGCAAATGCGTTGGTCGAGCACTGTCTTTCGAGTCTTGAGAAACACGGAATACTTAAATGTCATCTCGACGTGTTCAAGACCAATCTAACGGCTGCCAACTATTGGCATAGCCAAGGCTGGAAGCTCAGGTCTGATATCGATCGGTATTCGTTTACCCGATCGGATAATGAGAACGTATGAACGGTACCTGGCCCGTGAGAGAGGTTTAGTCCTGTTACTCCAAACAATGGATATTGTTGAGGTGAGGTAGCCAAGGCGCTTGCCTCAGGACAGGAAAGGTAAACTCAAGTTGCCGGATCACACGCCGATAGGTTGCGGACGAATCTCATACGAAGGACCGGAGTATGTTTTACCCACGTGAAGCTGAAAAAGATCAACTCTATAACCGAATAGTCCTGCTTACCGTTGCGTGCTGTGTGCTGCTGTTCCTGGCCTCCCTGGCGAAACATTCCGGGTCCATTTATGGGGCGATCCGATGGAGTGCTGTCGAGGTAAAAGGCAGCGTGACGAAACTGGAAAGCATCCCGATGAACGCTAACGGCATCATCATTCACTACCGGTATGTGGACGGTGATCAACAAGTCCATGAAGACGAATACGTGGACCAACGCTACAACGAACATGATCAGTACGAGGTAGGGGGCGACGTTCCGCTGCTGTACTCACGTTGGTTTCCCCAAATCAGCAGTATCGCCACCGAGCTTCACACGTATCGCTCCGGCTTTTTCATCATGGCTGGCGGAGTCGTGCTGACATTGGTATTCCTCGGGATTTCCTTTGCAACCTTCGGACGAATTTATCGCATGAAGGAAGAAGACCGCTTCTATTGAAACGGTTGTCGATCATGGCGCCCAGAGCCCTCATTCATCCAGGTAATCGGTTTCCCCCCCATGAAAAAGTTTATGTTCGCGTTGCTTTCGCTCGTTCTGCTTTCCGGCTGTGTAACCAAGTCTTTGAGTGTTGAAGATCGCCACCAGATCAAAACGATCAAGATCCTTCCTGTGTACTTTGCGGTCGAAAATTTCAAGTACACGAGCATGACCCAGGCGTGGGGGGCTGGGCTGGGGGCCGGAGCAGGTGCCGCGGCGGGTATGGCGTCCGGCGCATCGAGCGCTGGCACAAACGCATTGACCGGGGCCGGCTCGGTCGTGGGCACGAAGGCGGCCGACGGCGCGACGATGGATATTTCCCAAGCAATCCTGACCAACATGCGAGCCCACGGTATCGATGTGGGCCAACTGGTGCGTGAAAGCTTCGAGAGGCGCATCAAACAAGAAGGGATGTTCACCCTCGTGGCGGAAGGTGAACGAGCTGATGCCGACGTTGAAATCATGGTCCCGCAGTGGGGGCTTAGCCTGAAAAACTACAGCACCGTGCTTTACCCTGTCATTGGCGTCAACGGTTCCATGAAGCGCAGTGGCACTTCGGTTTGGCGCAACTTCAATACCATTTCGCCCTTCAATGAAAGCAACACCCTCGCTTATACCCCTGAGCAGTACGCCACCGATCCCGAAGCACTGCGGGCGGCGTTTTCCCGGGTGTCTGATTTGGCGGTGGGTAAGCTGATAGAAGATTTGAAGCAGTAAAGGTTCAGGCAAACCGCAGGAGTTGACCCGTGATCAGCAAAGCCAGAATCACAAGCGTGAAGAAGCTGTACTTGCCTTTGCCTTGCTAGCAGCCTTCAGTTCCGGCACCGGCAACGCCTGGAAATCGAGGTCAACAACAAGAAAAAGGTCTTGCTCGGCAAGACCTTTTTTTCAAATCAATCCGTGTATCTGACGTCAGACGTGCGCTGCGCGCTCAAACACCTCATCAGCCCACTGGTTCAGGCTTTTGCCGGCGGTTTGGGCTGCAATGGTGGCGGCAGCGTGCACTTCAGGGCGAATGCGTAGCATCACCTTGCCGGAGGCAGGCTTCTCGGGGCTGACGCCTTGCTCGGCACAGTCCGCCAAGTAATCCTCAACAGCACTGGCAAACGCCGCTCGTAGCTCGGTCACGGAATCAGCGTGAAAACTGATGATGTCACGCACACCCAGAATTCGACCGACGAAGATGTCGTCACGCTCATCGAACTCAATTCGGGCTGTGTAGCCCTTATAAGTCATGCTGTTCATAGCTCAACTCCTGCCCGCTGGAGAAATTCGCGAGCCTCTTCTACCTGATATTTCTTGGCTTCTTTCCCAGGGTGTGGCCGATGGCAACGCCATTGGGCCTCCCCCAGCGTCAGCTTGACCCGAGAACCTTCGCGCTCCAGCACTTGGCCACCCAGATGAATGACTAAGGCTTCAATGTCAGCGAACACTATCGCCGCACTCGTTGGCGTACGGTGGATTGCTTCAAGGGTTTTGCGGTGCCTGTTTTTCATGCGGCTGATGCTATCAAAAGAAGATAGCACTATCTAGCCCGTTCGGCGCGTTGCCACTCCCAGCATTTTGTCCCCCTTTGCTCTTTAGTGCCGTGGCTTCTCTCTACACGCGAAGCAGGAAAATTCGCTGCTTGGCCGGGAGTCAATTAACATGACAGCCTCGTCCAATACGTGGTCTCGTCCATGCAGTCTCTCGAAAATACGCTGCTTTCCTACGCCACACAGCACTTGCCATCACTTCCCAATATCTACACTTGGAAGTTCGATACCGCTCTCGTCCACCATTCATTCAAATGGGAGATCGATGGCTCGAACTGGTACGAAAAAGCGCGCGCACTGAAGCGGCATGTCGCCCAGGAATGGACCGCGTCGCCCGAACAACGAATGGCCCTCGCAGACTACGCTGTGCGCGTGTGGGGAGGTGTCAGGGGAAACGCGCTCGCAACGATGCAAGGCTACGTTCAGACCGTGTCACAGGGGCGGGTGCCGGACAAGCACAAGGGCATCGCCTCATGGTCGAAGGTGGCGGCATTCTCGAATCCAACCGAGCACGCCATCTTCGATGCACGGGTTGCATTTTCCCTGAACGTTCTACAGAGGCTTCACGGCGATGAGCAACGCTGGTGGTTTCCGCATTTGGCGGGTCGAAACACGCACCTCAACGCCTGTTGGCCCCGCTTGAAAACCCAGGCGCGTGAACAGCGCTGGATTCGAATTGCAACGACCGATGTCTACCCGACCTACATCGAGTTGCTGGTGAACGTCTCCCGAAAACTGGATGTGGAGATCGGTGACGTGGAGATGCTGCTCTTTTCGAAGGCGGAAGATTTTGCTGGGGCGTTCAACGAGGCCTATCCTCCGTCCTGACGACCAAAGCACCCCGGCACTGATCAAAAGGGGATGACAGGCAGTTTCCCCGTGGCGAGGGAGCTTGCTCCCGCTGGGCTGCGCAGCAGCCCCAAAACCTGGCAGGCGATCTCCAGGCAATCATGCAGGTCGCAGTTCAACGGTTGATAGCTCTTCATCAAGTGACCCCCAAGGGAGCGAGCGGACAGGTTAGGGCGCCACCTGTCCGTCGCAAAAGTAGCACTCAGCGCCCTGCGCGAATCAGAGCAGTTGCTTCAACATCGTCTGCAGTTGCTGGTTACGCGCCTCATCCAGTGGGAAAACCGGCAGGCGTGGGTCGCCGACTTCCAGGCCAAGAGTGCGCAAACCGGCCTTGATGGTGGCGGGCAAACCGCCCTTGAGGATGAAATCCAGCAGCGGCAATTGCCGATAGAACAACGCCCGGGCCTGGCTCAGGTCGTTGGCCAGGACAGCGGCGTACAAGTCGAGGTTGAGCTGCGGGATCAGGTTCGGCGCGGCGGTGCACCAGCCCTTGGCGCCGGCTGCGAAGGCTTCCAGCGCCAGGGGGTTGCAACCGTTGTAGAACGGCACCTGGCCTTCACCCAGCAATTGCAGCTTGTGCATGCGTTGAATGTCACCGGTGCTTTCCTTGACCATGGTGACGTTATCCACCCCGTTGAAAATCCGCAGGATCAGCTCCACCGACATGTCGATGCCGCTGGTGGCGGGGTTGTTGTAGAGCATGATGGGCAAGTCGATGCTGGCGCCGATGGCCTGGTAGTGCGCGAGGATTTCCGCCTCGCTCAGTTTCCAGTAAGAGGCCGGCAACACCATCACCACATCGGCGCCCTTCGCCTGGGCAAAACGCGCGCGACGTACCGCCTTGGCGGTGGTCAGGTCAGACACGCTGACCACGGTCGGCACCCGGCCGGCGACGCGGGCAATGCTGAACTCGCTGACCTGGTCCCATTCGGCGTCGCTCAGGTAGGCGCCTTCGCCGGTGCTGCCCAGGGGCGCGATGGCATGCACGCCGCTGTCGATCAGACGGTCGATGGACCGGCCCAGTGCGTCTAGGTCCAAACCCTGGCCGTCGGTGGAGAAGGGCGTGATGGTGTAGCCGATGATGCCGTGGATGTTGGGGGTAGACATGGCTTCGCTCCTGGTGGATTCAGTTCAGGCAATCGGCGTGTTGACGCAGGGTCTGCCGGGCGTAGTAGTTGAAGGCGGCCGCGTGGCGCTTAGGCCGGGCGATCCAGTCGTGGGCTTCGCGGCCCAGGTGAGGCAGGATCGGTTTCACCTCGCCAGCGGCCATGGCCAGCAATTGCAGCTTCGCGGCGCGTTCGATCAGTTGGGCGATGTTGCAGGCTTCTTCCACGGTGGCACCGGTGGACAACTGGCCGTGGTGGGAAAGCAGGATGGCGCGCTTGTCACCCAAGGCACCGGCGATCAACTCGCCTTCCTCGTTGCCCACGGGCACCCCCGGCCAACCCTCCAGGAAGGCACAGTCTTCGTACAGCGGACAGAGGTCCATGTGGGAAATCTGCAGCGGCACTTCCAGCATCGACAGCGCGGCGATATGGGTCGGGTGGGTGTGAATGATGCAATTCACATCCGCCCGGGCGCGGTAGACCCAGGTGTGAAAGCGGTTGGCCGGGTTGGGCATGCCATTGCCCTCCTGCACCTCGAGGTCTTCATTGACCAGCAACAGGTTGCCGGCGGTGATTTCATCGAAGCCCAGGCCCAATTGCTGGGTGTAGTAGGTGCCCGGTTGCGGCCCGCGCGCGGTAATCTGCCCCGCCAGGCCTGAGTCGTGGCCGTTCTCGAACAGGATGCGGCAGGTCAGGGCCAGCTTTTGTCGTACAGTCCACGTATTATCCGGCAGTGTTTTCTGCATCTGGTTAACAGCATGCTGGACCAACTGGTCCTTGGGCGTCGCCAGTGTCTTGCTCATATCCGTTCTCCTGATTCGTGCTTTGACCGTTCTTGACCCGCGTCATGGAAGCTGTGAAGTGAGGGTGCTAATGACACTAAATAGACTATATGACACAAAGTGTCATTTGCAATCGCAGATTGTCCGTTTCTCTGGAAATGTTGGTTACCTATGTCCATTCGCTTGAAATTGCTCAGGAAAAAACTCGGCATGACACTGGACGTCCTGGCCGAAAAAACCGGGATGACCAAGAGCTACCTGTCCAAGGTGGAACGGGGCTTGAGCACACCCTCCATCGCCACGGCGCTCAAGCTCGCCAAGGCCCTGAGCGTGAAAGTCGAGGAGCTGTTCTCCGAAGAAAACGTCTCCCTCGACAGCTACAGCCTGGTGCGCAGCGAAGACCGCCAATCCCTCGCGGGGAGCAGCGGCAGCTCCGAATACGCGGTATTGGCCCACCAAGTGTCCGAGCGCAGCCTGCTGCCCTTCATCCTCTATCCCGCGGCCGAATTCACGGCGCATCACGCGTTCAAGGAACACACCGGAGAGGAGTTCCTGTTCGTGCACGAGGGGCAGGTGGAAGTGGACTTCATGAACGAGCGTGTGCTGCTGAACCGCGGGGATGCCTTGCATTTCAATGCGCAGAAACCGCATCGGTTGCGTTCGGTGGGGGATGTTCAGGCGCAGTTGCTGGTGGTGGTGCACAGCGATGAGTCGTCGGAAAAGGAAGAGGGCGCCTAACAGCTCCAATCGCAATGCCATTCAGGCTAAGCAAACCAATGTGGCGAGGGAGCTTGCTCCCGCTGGGCTGCGCAGCAGCCCCCCTCCTATGAATGCCTCGCCACCCATCTTCCGACAGCCTCAATTGAACGGCATCGAGCACCTGCCCGGACCAGTCGAGCGGCGTCTGTCAGTAAAGACCGACAGACACCAGCGACGACGGCCCGCCAAGCCACAGCGCCTTGCGCCTTTGCCTACAACTACGCCAGAATCCGCCGGCTTGTGCGCCTGGGGTTGCGTCGGTAGTTTTGGACCTGTCACTGATGGTCAGTGATCGGGTTTAGCAGCTCGCCGAGTTAAGTCGCACACGCGTCATCAGACAGGAATCCCCATCCCTGCACTTGATGGTGGCTGTGCGCAGGGCGTCCTCGGGCGCGCCGATTTCTTAACTCGTCGGTCTGCTAACCTGCGTACAGCTGCCTCCCAATTCGTTTAGCAGCGAACGGGTCGTGGCCTCAACCTGAGAGTTAAGACCATGGTCAAAATTACACCGAACCCTCCAGTTACAGATTCAGACGAACCCACATCTCGTGCCCAGTCTGCTCGCAACAAAAAGCTCGACGATGCGGCCACGCGAGCGTTGGATTACTACCTGAAGCCTAATCCTAAGAGCGAAACGTCTGACAAGTCCGACTCTATTTTTCGGATTGATCCGGGTGTGGATTCTGAGTGTTTGCTTGCGAATCTTAGTGAGAATTTGGCTTCGGCGAATGCCATGATCAGTGATTTGGCGTTTGATCTGGATGGTTCGCGACGGCGGGTTGCGTTGGGGATTTTGCAGGTGATTGAGGTGAGTGAGCTGTTGGCGAATCGGGCGTTGGATATTGTTGAGGTGAGATAGGGAGGCCCAAGATGATTTCCCTAGTGAAAGACCTCTAAAAACTCAGTGAGAGTCTGGAAGCGGCATCGGATTCGGTGCTGCTTCTAGCAAACGTGACATCCCCGGGTTAAGAAAATACAAGCGCGCCTTGCCAATCCGTATACCTGAACTAATATCATTTTGCTTTCATGAGAGCAGGTCGCCAGTACGTCCAGATACAGTTAAATGGAGCAGTCATGAAAATAGTTCTAATGCTGATCGGTTTAGCGCTTGCTACTCAGGCAGTTGCAGACGATTGGGGAAGCTTCTCCGACCCTTTGGAGGTGGAGTTTCTATCGACCAAGCATGACGCTAGGTTATTAAGGGATTTCACCTACACGGGGCCAAGCCCCCAAAGACGCTTCTGGATCGCACCAAAAAATACTATCTCAGATGGTGCTTCGATCCCCAAAGTTGCTTGGTCCGTTGTTGGCGGCCCATATGATGGCCAATACCGCAAGGCTGCGATAATTCATGATGTGGCTTGTGTCGAAAAGACACGAAGCTGGAAGGAAACGCATCTGGCCTTTTACACTGCGATGAGAGCAGCCGGTGTAGATGCTACGACCTCAAAAATAATGTATGCGGCGGTTTACCACTTTGGCCCTAGGTGGGCAGAACCAACGCGAGTTCTATTGCCACGTACCAATCTAAAATTAGTTTCGTACTCCCTTGATGAGATTAATGCTGGTCTTCCGTCAGGAAAACATGCTGTGCTTCTAGATGAGGGGCGCGTTATCGATAGAACAATATCAACTGGTTTTTTTGAAACAGAACAGCGTCAGGAGGTTGTTGGCGCTGTCATTGAGGTGCGCGAGTTACAGCCTGATTTCTCCGTAGAAGCCTTCGAGCAGATGTCAAGCGAGATAAAAGAAAATAATCTGAGCCTGTCAGAAATTGAGATGCTGTCGGCAACAGTGGAAAAGTGACCAGCGGTGAGATAACGAATAAGTACGATAAGAGTTAAAGCTCCTGAGCCATAAGCTTAAGGGAATGTGGTGATGTGCTCGCTTCGGTGGAAAATAACTTTTGTACAGCCAAGCTCCGCTTTATTTGATATCGAGCATTCCAGGCACGGATACGTCAAAACATGAAGCGATTACTTCTCTTAAGTGGCCCTATGGCCGGCGGCAAGACGTCTGTTTCCGCCGTTCTTCAAGAACACTTTGGTTACCTTTCAATCAGTAGTGGTTCTTTTTTGCGTGTACAGTTGATTAGCCAAGGGGAAGTGCCTGACCGTCACAAGCTTCAGGAGCTCGGCGACAGTCTGGATAGGTCAACTGACTTTTCATGGCTCATCGACTCAATCGCCAGACCGGCAATCGACGCCCAGCCAGATGTCGATAACTGGTTGTTGGACGCTGTGCGCAAGTCAAGGCAGGTGGAGCTTTTCAAGCTCCACTTTGCGGGGGCCGTGATGCACGCACATATAGACGCACCTGAGTCCGTTTTGCGGCAGAGGTACGCTGAGCGTGGCCCTAATCATCTCGCGGAATATCACGAAAATGTGCGTCACCCCAATGAGGTCAGTGCACGGTCGCTAGGAAATATAGCGGACAAAGTCTTCGATACTGGAACACTTACCGCCTTTGAAGTCGCACGGCAGATAATAAAGCTTTGGGAGGAGTAGTGTATGGAAACTCGGCAGATCGTGGTGATCACTGGAAAGACATGTAGCGGCAAAAGCGAGTTGGCTCATTTGTTGGAAAAGCACTTTAACTTTGTTGTGGTTCGCGATCGTCGAACTTCCCAAAATGCAGAGTGGAATCTCAGCATGGCTCAGCCACCACTGATGGATCGCCGAAGAGAACTAGACGAAACCCAGCATGCCCAATGGATGCTCGTCGAAACAAAGGAGATATGTGCTACTCAGAAGGATGACCGACCGTTAGTCGTAGATCATCTGGCTACGTTGAAACAGGTTTTACAGTTTCGAGAGGCCTTCGGGGCAAACTTAGTTCATGTCCACCTTTACGCGAGTGACAAGACTCTGCATGAGCGTTACGGCAAAAGAGTAAAAGGCGAAACCGATTCTGTGCTTTATGACGAGATCAATCAACTGAGGGAGTTGGAGGAAATCAATGCGCTTAAGGAAGATGCGGACGTTCGGATATATACCGAGCGCTCGGATTCTAAAGATACGTTGGTTCGGGTAGCCGCTCGCTTGCATCTTTTTACTCCACCTGAAATTAGATGTGTGGATGTCCTCATTGGAGGGCAGTACGGAAGCGAGGGTAAAGGCAATATAGTTTCCTACCTAGCTCGAGAATACGACGTCATGGTTCGTGTGGGAGGGCCAAACGCTGGACATACCGTGGCCAGTTCAGCAGGTCCCTACACGTATCACCATCTGCCGTCAGGGGCGCGTGATGTGACCGCGCGACTGCTTCTCGGCCCAGGCATGACTATCCGATTGCAGGGGCTTCTGAAGGAGATCGAGGAGTGCGGTATCGGCGTAGACCGGCTATTCATCGACCCTCAAGCCACCATTATCGAAGACGAAGACATTCAGACGGAGAAGAGGCATCTGGTTTCAACAATCGCGTCCACTGGAAGTGGGAGTGGAGCTGCGGCTGCAAGGCGTATTTTGAGTAGGGGTGAGGCAACAATTAGGCTTGCCCGGGACGTCGATGAGTTGCGCCCGTATGTTGGTACTCTTGGAAATTATCACGGCTCCACGTCAGATAGGTTGGAAGAGGCTTACCACAACGGCCATTCAATTCTATTGGAGGGCACCCAAGGTAGCGGGTTGAGTATTTTCCATGGTGATTATCCTCATGTGACTTCCAGGGACACCAACGTTGCAGGGTGCATCGCGGAGGTTGGAATATCGCCCAGCAGGATTCGCAAAATTCTTATGGTAATTCGACCGATGCCAATTCGTGTTGGCGATCCTGACGGAGACCAGGGGCACACGTCTGGAACGCTCAAGCTTCCCACCACCTTCGACGAGATTGCCGAATTCGCTGGTCTTGATGCTGAGGCGTTAAACGCTGCTGAGAAGACGTCCACCACTGGTCGCAACAGACGGGTCGGCTGGTTCGAGTGGGATCAATTTCGGAGAGCATGCGCGCTCAATGCACCCACCGACATCGTTCTGACATTTGCGGATTACCTTAAGTCCACGAACAGTAAGGCGCATAGGTTTGAGCAGCTTCACCCAGACACGATTAAATTCGTGGAGGAGCTCGAGCGCGTCTCCCAAGCCCCTGTGTCACTGATAAACACCAGGTTTGCCAGAGATGCAAATGCAACTGATATGCGATCTTTGATCGATCGACGCAATTGGACTGCGCGGTCTGGCAGGAGAGACTGATGAATTTAGAAAAGCTGATCGAGCTTTATCCTCGTATCTAC
This sequence comes from Pseudomonas sp. NFACC14, assembly GCF_900106885.1. Lineage (NCBI taxonomy): Bacteria > Pseudomonadati > Pseudomonadota > Gammaproteobacteria > Pseudomonadales > Pseudomonadaceae > Pseudomonas > Pseudomonas sp. NFACC14. The sequence goes on along the minus strand of NZ_FNOA01000003.1, from coordinate 380,422 downwards.
CACATGGCTGAACGCGGAACGTGGGAAAGTATTCAACAACGTGGGCTGATGAGCACGACGGCAGTCCTTGATCATCTAGATGTAGCTGATGGCGAGCGCGCTCGGTTTGAAAGCGAACACCGTGATCAGAAAATGGATGTGAGGGCAGGCCACACCTCGAACATAGTGCTTCGCGATCAAAAGCCGATGCCAGAAAAGCGATTGTTACAGGCTCTAACCAACGGGACAACACCGCGGCAATGGTATGAACTGATCAACGATAAGGTCTTTTTCTGGGTCGAGGAGGAAAGGTTGCATCGTCTGCTTGGTGCCCGGGATTACCGCACGCTCGAACATGATGTTCTGACGTTGAACTCGGCGGAATTCATCCCAGCCTATGCTGAAAAAATATGGTTGTGCCATATGAACTCGGGTAACACATGGCCAATTCCGCACCGTCGTGACACTGAGATATTTCGTAGAATCGCAGATTATCCCGTAAAGCGTTCGGGCAAACCGGTCAAAAATGTTGTCGAGCTGGTTGTCGATTATTCCGTCCCCAACATCACTGACTATGTGCTGGAAGTTCGGCGTATGAGGGGGAGTGAAGTGTTGGGAGTCATTGGTTAGCACTCGTCTACCCAACGGGGGAGTTATGCCGGGACGACGTTTAGCCTCACGAATTTTGCTTGTCAGTTCCTCTCGCCGAATGTTGCTGTTCAAGATCCATTACAGGACCGGCGCCTTGGCGGGGAGGAGCTACTGGGCCACGCCAGGTGGTGGGCTGCGAGGTGATGAGTCTTTTGAGGCGGCGGCAATACGTGAGCTTTACGAGGAGACTGGCCTCGACGTTCAGTCCGTTGGTCGCTGTATTGCACGAAAGGAGTTCACTTGGCTAATGCCTGATGGGGAACAGGTGCTCGCGGTCGAAAATTATTATGTGGTACGTGTATGTAGCGAAATCTGTTCGATTGCAAGTTGGAGCGCTCAGGAACGAGAGGTTGTATGTGAGATAAGGTGGTGGTCAGAAAATGAGTTAATGGCTAGCACCGAAGAAATTCTGCCACCGGATTTGCCGATTTTGTTTGCCCAAACAATGTTTCTGACGCCTGATGAATCTGGCTAGGGATCAATGGTTCCTCAGTTTCTTCGGGTCCATGGTCGTCCCACTCAACTTGAATGTTGGTGCTTGTCGTTATTTTGATCTGTTGCTTTGGGCCTCCGACGGTTTATCTCAATGTCCATTTTTTTATCCAGAATAGACGCCATGCAGTTTCACAGACCCGCGACGCCGTTCCTACAATCCAGGCTACGCGATCTTCGACGACACGCTGCCCTGACATACTGGCTGCGTGCCAGTCTTTCCGGCTATGCTCCGACCAAAGCATCTTGCCCAATCTCACGTTTACGGAAATGGCACCGGCCTCAACAAGGCTGCATTGATGCGTCATTGTCGCCCAGGTATCTGCCGAGGCAAGTGGTTTCTCTCGCCGTGCACAGGGTGCTGCTTACATGGAGATCGCATGAGTTTTTTTTCGGACGAAGAAATAGATTCACTCAAGATCACTCGGATGATCCTGCACGTGGTGGGCACCAAGAACTTCGAGGCACTGCCGGAGCGGGCCTTGGAGGAGGAAGCATTCTTTATTGGTAAAATTCTGGACATGGCTACTGCGCCGGTCTTCATGTTCAAGGCTTTCTCTACGACCCGGAATGAAATTGAGTCCATTGCCGCCGGGGACACTTCATTCGTCGATGGTGCACAAAGTCTCGCAGCTAGCTTCAACCGGCAACACGTGGGCGGCAGTGCTGATGGAGTTCTGCTGATGTTCGAATTGGCTGTCAACGACCTCGATGTGAAGATCTATAGCCTGATCAAATACGACTACAAGCTGGCCCTGGAGCAGAATGACGGCGCCCCAGGAAAGAAGCTGCGCCGGATCGTGAATGCCCTGGTTGACGAAAAGAAGGCCATTCAGAAAACGGCCCTCATCCGAGTGATCAGTGGTGTTGCCGACCAGAATATTTCGGCCACTGACCGTACCAAACAGGGTGTAGATCTTGCGGACTATTTCGCCGACTTCCTGTCGGTGAGCAGGACAGTCTCGGACACGGAACTGAGCGAAATCACCCGCAAAGTACTCAAGGCCGCGCTCCAGACCTGCATAGAACATCTGCCTGGTCAGGATGTGGCCAAGGCCCTGAAGAAAGCCCAGGCCAACCTCGGCACCCGCAGACGGATCGATGAAGAGGCGATCGTCGAAGCTGTGATGCTCGCTGCTGGTCATCCTGAAGATGAAAAAGTAGCCAATCGCCTAGAGCGTGAGACGCGCAGCCGGGTCAGAAAGAGCAAATTGCACGAACTCAGCTTCAAACCCGATCGCCGGATCCTCCGCCAGCCCTACATGCGCAAAATCGTCACGACCGAAGGTGTCACCATCCTGTTCCCCGACAGGACGGAGAACCCAAATGTGAAGGTGGTAGATCTGAAAGGGGGTAAGAAGCAAATCATCGTGGATACAGATAGGGTCATGGAGGACAGCGTTGTCACACCAAAGCCTAGCCAGCCTTCTTAACGACCTTGCACGTAAGCGTCAGGCGCTGATCACTGAGGGGAATACCACTCTCATTGTGTCTGACCTACACGCTGATGCTGCTCGGTCAATCGCTCAGGCTGCCTCCGCTGCTGCCTGGTCGATCACGATGTTTGACAGCGCAGGTGGCGAAACCGAGGTCGAAGAGGGTGACGAGGCTTTCGGGCCGTTTCGCGTTGAACTCGTGAAGCCACTTCCGGAGGGGCATGATCAAACTGATGCTTTGTATGTGGCTACAGAGGCGGGCTTTAGGGCGTTCCTCGACAGCGGCCACGCCGCGCCACGCTGGTATGTGCTAGGTCTGATCAAACCCTTCAATACTCGGGCAAGGGTGTATACCGATTGGGATCAAGAAGAGCCCTACATCGAGTCGCAGGCGACGAAATCCCCCCGACTTTTAGTGAAAGAGGCAGCTAACGTCCGGACTGTGCCCGAAGACGTTCGCCATTGGTTGCTCGCAGAGGGCCATGGTCTCGATGAGGCTGTTCCTTTGCACATGGCCTGGGCAACGCAGGCCTTTGACGCCTTGAGTCGTTGTTTTGCGAACGAAATTGACACTACCGGAAGCAAGCTCAGTTTCAAAGGGCCGCCCAAGCTCAATCTGACGCTCACGGAAGTGGTCAACGGTGGCGGCCAACTGGCGATGAAGGACTTCAAGGTCGTTCAGGACGCCGCAGCTTGGGTGTTCGACAACGCACGGGAGGCCGAGGTGAAACATATTCTGCTGTCCGCTGAGATTGCTCGATCAGGTAGAGCGGATGGAGAGGCACTACAGTACTTCAACGAGAACCTTGCCGCAGCATTGGATTGCGCGAAGATCGCCTATCAAATGGCGGTTTCGGAGATCACCAAGGACACCCTCAAATCCTTAGGAGACCTTCGCAAGGCCGTTACTGAGGAAACCTCGAAGGCGACAGACGCGACCCGCCAGGCGATCACGGCGATCTCGACTGCACTGACTGTGGGCTTGGGCTTGATCGTTGCGCGGCTCACTCTGCAGATCAACCCGTACCTCATTTCACTCGTGATGGCGGTTGCATTTGGCTACACGACGCTGAACGTCATGTCCGGTCGTAAATTCATAAACATTCAGCGAAAGCTGCGTCTGGACTGGCAGTCGAAGCTTTATCGCTTCCTCTCGGAAGCTGAATTCAAAAAAATGGTAGGGGATCCCGTTGAGCAAGCCGAGGGCTTCTTCTACAAGGTCAGTTGCCAAGGTCTGATAATGCTCGGCGCCGCAGCGCTGGGGATTGCAATTTTCGCCTTCGTTTACAGCACTCCGACTGCGGCTACACCACCAGTTCCTTCTGCACCTCCAACTCGAGCCCCTGCAAGCCCGCACTCACCCACCACCGAACCGGCGCCACAGCCGAAGCCGCTACCCAAAACTGAGAACATCTAGTAGAACTGGGGGCTCGAGTACAAGTCGAGGCCCCGTCAGGCATGATAAAACGGTGGATCATTGAGCGTTTGCAGGCTGGCATAGACTCCCGATAACCATTTCGTTAAATGGACAGTCGGCGTTACCCAAGGTACCGTTCCATGGACTTGGCGATGCGCCATTATGGAACGCTGTCTAGAGGGATTTAGAGTGCACGTTAAATCTATCAAACTGATCAACTTCAAGAAATTTCGTGACGAACTTCTTGAATTCAATGACGACGTCAATATCTTCGTCGGCGATAACAACGCCGGTAAAAGCACGATCCTAGAAGCGTTAGAAATTGTGCTCAATTACAACCACCGAGGTCGGCCTTTCAACGGGGAGTTCTCCCCTGATCTTTTCAATCAGGATGCGGTTAATCTGTTCCTCGCCTCCGACAAGACCTCAAAGCACCTGCCCAGCCTGATTATCGAGGCTTACATTGACGGTGTACCTGATTACCGAGGCGCGAACAATAGCCTCAAGGCAGACGCCCAGGGCGTCGTGGTACAAGCTTGTTTTGATGCGTCGTTGGAGGCGGTATACGAGAGCTACCTGCTCACCAAGCCCAACATCACCAGCATTCCGGTTGAGTTCTACAAGCTGGACTGGCTCGACTTCGGCTGGAACCCAATAAAATCAATCGCCAAAAAATTCAAGGCGCTGTACATAGATCCCACACGCATACACCCCACAATGGGGAAGAATCAGTACATTTCCAGCATCCTTAACACTGCTCTGGCGAAGGAGGAGTTGGTAAAACTGACCCTCAATTATCGTGAAAACCTACAGGTGTTCAACAACTCCGGAGAGGTCAGGACGGTTAATGCCAACCTCGATGCGGACCATCTCATCACTGATAGCAAGCTCACTATTGCGGCAAGTACGTTACCAGCGGGCTCCATCCAGACTGGATTGCAACTTGAGGTTGATGATGTGCCGTTTCACTTTATCGGTAAGGGGGAGCAAAGCAATGTGCAGATCAAGCTGGCTATTCAGAACAAGGCCCACGATATCGATCTGGTGATGATGGAAGAGCCTGAAAACCATCTGTCTCACACCAATCTGAACAAGCTGGTGCAATACGTCGAAAGTCAGCGGGGCGACAAGCAGCTGTTTCTAACCACCCACAGCTCCTATGTGCTAAACAAACTTAGCATCGACAAGATTTGCCTAGTGCAGTCAGGTTACAAAAGGCTGCACAAGCTAGACCCCAAAGTGGTGAAGACGCTCAAGCGTCTCCCTGGCTACGATACTTTGCGGGTTGCATTGTCGGGCAAGGTCATTTTGGTCGAGGGTCCTTCGGACGAACTGGTTCTCAAGAAAATCTACCAGCGAAAGCATAACCGGCTGCCTGAGCAGGATGGGATCGATATCATCGTGGTGCGCGGTGTGGGGTTCAAGACATTCATTGAGGTGGGCAAGGAGATCGGTACAAAAATTCATGTGCTCAGGGATAATGACGGCGACTATCACGGTAACGTTGTGCAAGGACGTCTGGAGTACGCAGCGTTCCCCAATGTCAAACTGTTCTCTCCAGTTAATAACGCAGAGTTTTCGCTTGAGCCGGCGATGATTTATGCCAATGCGATCGATATCAAAACCCTTGATGCGTTCGCAAAAGAAGTTTTATCGACCGCGACCTACAAACTGTACGACGCAAACGTAACCTTGGAAGACAGAAGAGAGAATTTGATCCAGTGGTTTAAAAGCGTAAAGGGCAACGGTAAGGGCGCTCGCAAGGTCGATTCGGCCATCAGGCTCTTTGATGGATTGCTGGACTTCAAATACCCAGCCTTCTTGGACGAGGTGCTCGATTTTGCCTAACGAACTCTGGATCGCTGGCGCTGGATCAGGCAAAACACACAAGATCATCACTGACGCCATTGAGGTTATCAAGGGCGGTGGACGGGTGCTGGTGGTCACTTATACCACCAACAACCAAGCGGAATTGCGTTCCCGGTTTGTCGAACTCAACGGCGTTAGCAGCGATAATTTCGTCGTCAAGGGACTGTTCTCTTTTTATCTTGAAGACATGGTGCGCCCCTATCAGCGCGAGGTATTTCCAGATCGGATAACGACCATTTCGTTCACTGAGAACAACCCCCACTTAATCCCAGGTACGACCTACTACATTGAAGGGCGGTCTGAAAAATCGGAGGACGGAACGATCAATCCGCTGCACTATCTGACACCCTGCAAAACCAAGGCTTACTCCGGATTGTTAGCAAAGCTCGCAACCCTCATTGCAAAGCTATCCAAGGATGCCCCAGCCAAGCGATTGAAGGAGATTTATCAAAGGGTCTTTTTTGATGAAGTGCAGGATTTGGTCGGTTGGGATTATGATGTGATCAAATCACTCAACAAAGTTATGGTCGACTCAATTTGTTGTGTGGGCGATTTCCGGCAGACAATATATACAACGACCTTTGGCCATAAGGCGCCGCAGACGCCTCAGCAGAAGGTTGAATACTTCCTGGGTAAGATGAAGTTCGAGAAGCATCCGATGCCAGAGAATCGCAGATCCATCCAGGAAATCTGCGACATCTCCGATACTGTCCATGCAGGGATGTATGAAAAGACTGTCTCTGGCGTTGCTGAAATACCTGGTGAGTTGGCTCATCACTATGGCGCATTCATCGTGAAGCGGTCTCAGGTGAGCGAGTATTTAGCTGTCTTTCAGCCCCAGGTGCTGCGCTGGTCTTCGACCACTGGCACAAAGTACCTCCCAGGTAACCTGATCTGTTACACCTTTGGTTCGTGCAAAGGCCTAGGCTTTGATCGAGTGCTCATCATTCCGCCAGACAAACATCTCAAATTTATCGGTGGGGATAGCAAGGTGTTCGACAAGGACAAAACTGAGGAGTCACGGAACAAGTTGTATGTAGCGATTACACGTGCTCGTTATAGCCTGGCGTTCGTGGTCGAGGACAAATCAGTGAAAGGTTTGCCTTACCCTGTCTGGGATGGGGCTGATGGGCTAGCTATTGGACTTGAAGCCTTAGTCGTGGCTGCTTGTTGAGTCGACTACCGGGCTCGGAGCGCTTGATGGTGGGTTGCGAGAGAAACCACGCTAGGTTGAATCATTTTCCGATAGTTCCCCCAGTGGCCCACTCGACCTTAAGATGCAAGTGCTCTTATCATCGCGAGTGAGTAAACGTTCCCCTCGCCAGATCCCCATAACAGAGGGGATAGCCGGTCGTCGGCGGTGAATATTAAATGAGTGGATGACAGCTCTATTAGTTTGGAGTCTGTCAAGCCAAATTGCGGGAAGTAGGGGTTGTGTAAGTCGTCGTTGAGATTGGAATCTATCTCTTTGAATGTTTCAAAAATGGTTCTGGAAATTTCAAAGGCTTTCTCTTGAGCATAACCCTTTAAATCTAGAAGGTTGGAGACCTCTGCGGCAATGTATTTCGTTGTGTAGCCCTCTCCAAATGGTTTGATGGCTTTGAGCAACAAATCATAGTCGCCAACGCTAAAGTCTTTCAGTCTCTTCGAGCTAGAGATGAACCTGCCTTCTTCTACGCTGCCAATTATTAGCAGTAGCAAAAGATTGGTGTCGATGATTATGTCTCTTTTATGACTGGGTGCCGATCTGTTTTTGTTTTTGACCATGTTATTGGCCTTTGTAACGCTTAAAGCCCTTGAGCGCTCCATCTTCAGATGAAACCAAAAAAGTCTTGTACTCTTTTCGTTTGCCCAGAACAGTGGCCAATTCATAAAGCGGCGATCTAGTGCGCGTTTCTGAGATCGATGAAGGGGTACGGTCGACATCGTAGCTAAAGGTCACCTCATACCGCGAGTTGTCATCTGAAATGACAATCTCCTCCAGAACTATGTTACTTGCTCCCTGTACAAAATCATTGAAGCCATTACGGGCAGCTGCTTCAGCCTTTTTAAAGTCGATCATGATTTCCTCCTGTCGGGTCAGCCAGCGTAAATAAATGTGTCATGTCCTGATCAAAGAACATCCCGCAGATAATCCCTCAGAATGATAGCTGGAGCATAAAGCCCTTCCATCGTCTGTGCAGCACCAAAATTCTTTGCCAAACGATGCAGCTCACAACCCAGCACTGTGTCCGCCCCACCCACCGCCGCCAGCGCCAGATCCAAGCACCGACCTATCTCACTTTGAATCCCAGTTACATCTTCGCGCCGCACCAGCAACCCAAAAACCTCCCGATCACAACCCCCCATCAACGGATCATCCCGCAGGATAGGACTATGCCCTCCGTCTCATAAGCCAGCTTCAGCGAGTAAAGAGCGACCGTTTCCAGCAGCAATTCCATGGGGTGAAATCCTTTGTCAGCGGGTGAGGAGGGGCGGTGGATCAACTGGGCGTCGCAGGGCGGAGCATCGGTGGGGGCTGTGACTTTTTTGTGAGCGCTTTGCGCTCAAGCGGGAGCAAGCTCCCTCGCCACGGGTTCCTACTGGCCACAGATTCTTCCTTGCCAAAGGTTTGGTCGTTGGGGCCGCTTCGCGACCCAGCGGGGATAAATCCCCTCGCCACAAATGGATCGGGTGACTTTCCTGCAGACGAAAAAAAAAGACCTTGAATTTCAAGGTCTTTTTTTAAGATGGTGCCCCGAGGGAGACTCGAACTCCCACTCCTTTCGAAAACGGATTTTGAATCCGCCGCGTCTACCAATTCCGCCATCAGGGCTCAATGGCGGCGAAGTATAGAGAGGTGCCTACCGTTGGTCAATCACGTTTCATGGTGAATTTTTGATAATTCCGCTAGACTTTCCGGCCCTGCTAGACGAACCCCATCATGCGTGTTGCTGACTTTACCTTCGAACTCCCGGATTCGCTGATTGCTCGCCACCCTCTGGCCGAGCGTCGCGCCAGTCGACTGTTGACCCTGGACGGGGTCAGCGGTGCCATGGCTCACCGTCAATTCACTGATTTGCTTGAGCATTTGCGCCCGGGCGATTTGATGGTGTTCAACAATACCCGTGTAATTGCGGCGCGGTTGTTTGGCCAGAAGGCCTCCGGCGGCAAGCTGGAGATTCTGGTGGAGCGGGTGCTGGACAGTCATCGTGTGCTGGCCCATGTGCGCTCCAGCAAGTCGCCCAAGCCGGGTTCGTCGATTCTCATCGACGGCGGTGGCGAGGCGGTGATGGTGGCGCGGCATGATGCGTTGTTCGAGCTGGAATTTGCCGAAGAGGTGTTGCCGCTGCTCGACCGTGTCGGGCACATGCCGTTGCCTCCTTATATAGATCGCCCGGACGAAGGTTCGGACCGCGAGCGTTATCAGACCGTGTACGCCGAGCGTCTGGGGGCGGTGGCGGCGCCGACGGCGGGGTTGCATTTCGATCAGCCGTTGCTGGAGGCGATTGCCGCCAAGGGCGTGGAGACCGCGTTCGTGACGTTGCACGTTGGCGCTGGCACGTTCCAGCCGGTGCGGGTCGAGCGTATCGAAGACCACCACATGCACAACGAATGGCTCGAAGTGAGCCAGGACGTGGTCGATGCCGTGGCGGCCTGTCGCGCTCGCGGTGGGCGGGTGGTGGCGGTGGGGACCACCAGCGTGCGGTCCCTGGAAAGCGCTGCCCGCGATGGCGTGCTCAAGCCGTTCAGTGGCGACACCGATATCTTCATCTACCCGGGCCGACCGTTCCATGTGGTCGATGCCCTGGTCACCAACTTTCATTTGCCCGAATCCACGCTGTTGATGCTGGTTTCGGCGTTCGCCGGTTATCCCGAAGCCATGGCCGCCTACAAGGCCGCCGTCGAACATGGATACCGCTTTTTCAGCTACGGTGATGCGATGTTCATCACCCGTAACCCCGCGCCACGCGGACCCGAGGAAACAGTATGAGTCGCACCTGTCGCATGTCCTTCGAGTTGCTCGCCACCGATGGCAAGGCTCGTCGCGGTCGTCTGACCTTCCCCCGCGGTACCGTGGAAACCCCGGCGTTCATGCCGGTGGGCACCTACGGCACGGTCAAGGGCATGCTGCCACGGGACATCGAGGCGATTGGCGCGGAGATCATCCTGGGCAACACCTTCCACCTGTGGCTGCGCCCGGGCATGGAAGTGATCAAGGCCCACGGCGACCTGCACGATTTCATGCAGTGGAAAGGCCCGATCCTGACCGACTCCGGCGGTTTCCAGGTGTTCAGCCTCGGCGCGATGCGCAAGATCAAGGAGGAGGGCGTGACCTTCGCCTCTCCTGTGGACGGTTCCAAGGTGTTCATGGGCCCGGAAGAGTCGATGCAGGTGCAGCGCGACCTGGGCTCGGACATCGTGATGATCTTCGACGAATGCACGCCGTACCCGGCCGATGAAGACGTGGCGCGGGTGTCCATGGAGCTGTCGTTGCGCTGGGCCCAGCGTTCGAAGAATGCCCATGGCGAAAACACCGCGGCGTTGTTCGGCATCGTCCAGGGTGGCATGCACCGCGACCTGCGCATGCGCTCCCTCGAAGGCCTGGACAAGATCGGCTTCGACGGCCTGGCGATTGGCGGCCTGTCGGTGGGTGAGCCCAAGCACGAGATGATCAAGGTGCTGGATTACCTGCCAGGCGAAATGCCCGCTGACAAACCTCGTTACCTTATGGGCGTTGGCAAACCGGAAGATCTGGTTGAGGGTGTGCGCCGCGGGGTGGACATGTTCGATTGCGTGATGCCAACCCGTAATGCCCGCAATGGGCATCTGTTCATCGACACCGGTGTGCTGAAGATCCGTAACGCGTTCCATCGCCATGATGATTCGCCGCTGGATCCGACGTGCGATTGCTACACCTGCCAGAACTTCTCCCGCGCTTATCTGCATCATTTGGACAAGTGCGGCGAAATGCTCGGCAGTATGCTCAATACCATCCACAATTTGCGCCATTATCAGGTGCTTATGGCTGGTTTGCGCGAGGCTATCCAACAGGGTACATTGGCCGCCTTTGTCGAGGCCTTCTATGCCAAGCGCGGGTTGCCTGTACCGCCTTTGGACTGAGTTTTCCGATCCCTAGATTCAATACTTGCAACTGGAGTGCTAAATGAGCTTTTTTATCTCTAATGCCATGGCTGACGCGGCTGCACCTGCTGCTGCCGGCCCTATGGGCGGCGGTTTCGAGTGGATTTTCCTGGTCGGCTTCCTGGTCATCTTCTACCTGATGATCTGGCGTCCACAGGCCAAGCGCGCCAAAGAGCAGAAGAACCTGCTGAGCAGCTTGCAGAAGGGCGATGAAGTGGTCACCACCGGCGGTATCGCTGGCAAGATCACTAAAGTGGCCGATGACTTCGTGGTACTGGAAGTGTCCGACACTGTTGAAATGAAGTTCCAGAAGGGCGCTATCGCGGCCACGTTGCCAAAAGGCACGCTGAAAGCGATCTAAGGTTTCAAACATCTCTTCAATCGACGGGGCGCGCAAGGCGCCCCGCGTCATAAGCGGGCGGCGTGATGCTGAACAAATACCCTCTGTGGAAATATGTACTGATCCTGGCGGTGCTAGCGGTCGGTCTGATTTATTCCGCTCCCAATCTATACCCGGATGACCCGGCCATTCAGGTCAGTGGCGCAAGCACTGCGCTGCAGGTCACCCAGGCCGATCTGGACCGTGCGAGCGCAGCGCTCAAGGCGGCCGGGATCGACGTCAAGGCATCGTCCGTGGCCGAACACGGCAAGGGCGGCCTGTTGCGCCTGGTCAAGGCTGAAGACCAACTGCCAGCCAAGGACGTGGTGCGCAAGGCCATGGGCGACGATTACGTCGTAGCCTTGAACCTGGCCCAGACCACCCCGCAATGGCTGCGCAAGCTCGGCGCGCACCCGATGAAGCTGGGCCTGGACTTGTCCGGCGGTGTGCACTTCCTGCTGGAAGTGGACATGGAAAAAGCCCTCGACGCGCGGATGAAAGTCTACGAAGGCGACGTCAAGAGCTTGCTGCGTAAAGAGCGCCTGCGCTATCGCAGCCTGCCGCAGCTCGACGGCGCCATTCAGCTGGGCTTCAGCGACACCGATACCCGCGAGCAGGCCCGTGCGCTGATCCGCAAGAACTTCAACGATTTCGACATTGTGCCGGCCGACCTCAATGGTCAGGCGGTGCTGCGTCTGGCGATGACCCCGGCCAAGCTGGCGGAAATCCGCGAATACTCCATCAAGCAGAACTTGACCACGGTGCGTAACCGCGTCAACGAACTGGGTGTGGCCGAGCCGATCGTGCAGCGCCAGGGTGCCAACCGCATCGTGGTTGAGCTGCCAGGTGTGCAGGACACCGCCGAAGCCAAGCGTATCCTCGGCAAGACCGCCAACCTGGAATTCCGCCTAGCCGCTGAGCCGGGTGCTTCCAAGGCCACTTCCGAGAGCTTCGAGTTCCGTGAGGGCAATCGTCCGGCGGCGCAGATCGAGCGTGGCCTGATCATCACCGGTGACCAGGTGACCGACGCCCAGGCGGGCTTCGACGAGCAGGGTCGCCCACAGGTGAACATTCGCCTGGACGGTCACGGTGGCGAACTGATGAGCCGCGCTACGCGCAGCAACGTCGGTCGCAGCATGGCGGTGATCTTCATCGAGCAGAAGCCGACCACCACCTACACCAGGCAAGTGGTCGACGGTGTCGAGAAAGACGTCGCGGTGCAGACCTTCAAGGAAGAGAAGAAGATCATCAGCCTGGCGACCATCCAGTCGCCACTGGGCAGCCAGTTCCGCATCACCGGCCTCAACGGCCAGGGTGAATCCTCGGAACTGGCCCTGCTGCTGCGTGCCGGTGGCCTGGCCGCGCCGATGTACTTCGCTGAAGAACGCACCATCGGCCCGAGCCTGGGTGCCGACAACATCACCAAGGGTATCGATGCATCGCTGTGGGGCATGCTGTTCGTCTCGCTGTTCATCATCGCCATCTACCGCTTCTTCGGCATCATCGCCACCGTCGCGCTGGCGGTGAACATGGTGATGCTGCTGGCCCTGATGTCGCTGCTGGGTGCTACGCTGACCCTGCCGGGTATCGCCGGTATCGTGTTGACCATGGGCATGGCGGTGGATGCCAACGTGCTGATCTTCTCGCGGATACGTGAAGAGATCGCCGCGGGCATGACGATCCAGCGGGCGATCAACGAAGGCTTCGGCCGGGCATTCACCGCGATCCTCGACGCCAACCTGACCACGTTGCTGGTGGGCGGGATTCTCTTCGCCATGGGCACCGGCCCGGTCAAGGGCTTCGCAGTGACCATGTCCCTCGGGATCTTTACCTCGATGTTCACAGCCATCATGGTGACCCGCGCAATGGTCAACCTGATCTTTGGCGGTCGTGACTTCAAGAAGTTGTGGATTTAAGGGGCTGCCATGTTACGTACAATCAACTTCATGGGCGTTCGCAACGTTGCGTTCGGCGTCACATTGTTCCTTACCGTACTGGCGTTGTTCAGCTGGTTCCACAAGGGTCTGAACTACGGCCTGGACTTCACCGGCGGTACGCTCATCGAGCTGACCTACGAGCGTCCGGCCGACGTCACCAAGGTGCGTCAGCAACTGGCGACGTCGGGCTACAGCGATGCCATCGTGCAGAGCTTCGGTGCCACCACGGACCTGCTGGTGCGCATGCCGGGTGAAGACCCGCAGCTGGGCCACCAGGTGGCCGAGGCCTTGCAGAAGGCTGGCGGCGACAACCCGGCCCAGGTCAAGCGCGTCGAGTTCGTCGGCCCGCAGGTGGGTGAAGAGCTGCGCGACCAGGGCGGCCTCGGCATGCTGATGGCGCTGGGCGGCATCCTGATCTACCTGGCCTTCCGCTTTCAGTGGAAGTTCGCGGTGGGCGCGATTGTCTCGCTGATCCACGACGTGATCGTGACCGTGGGCATCCTGTCGTTCTTCCAGATCACCTTCGACCTGACGGTGCTGGCGGCGGTGCTGGCGATCATCGGTTACTCGCTCAACGACACCATCGTGGTGTTCGACCGGGTGCGTGAGAACTTCCGCGTGCTGCGCAAGGCGTCCCTGATCGAGAACATCAACATCTCGACCACCCAGACGCTGCTGCGGACCATGGCGACGTCGATCTCCACCTTGCTGGCGATCGCCGCGCTGTTGTTCTTTGGTGGCGACAACCTGTTCGGTTTCTCCATCGCGCTGTTCATCGGCGTGCTGGCGGGTACCTACTCGTCGATCTACATCGCCAACGTGGTGCTGATCTGGCTGAACCTGAGCACCGAGGACCTGATTCCTCCAGCGGCCACCGAAACGGAAGTGGACGACCGCCCATAAGGCTCGTCGCCCCGCCCGTCACCGCTGAAAAGGCGCGAGTTGAACTCGCGCCTTTTTTTGTGCTCCAAGGCTGGGAGAAGCGCGGATTAATCCGCTTGTGATGGCCTGGAGGTTCAAGTGAACAAATCGATGCTGGTTGGTGCGGTATTGGGTGCTGTCGGTGTGACTGCCGGTGGTGCGGTCGCGACCTACAGCTTGGTAAAGAGTGGCCCTGAGTATGCGCAAGTACTGGCCGTGGAACCGGTCAAGACCCAAATCAAGACCCCGCGCGAAGTGTGCAAGGACGTCACCGTGACCCGGCAGAAGCCGGTCCAGGACCAACACCAGATCGCCGGCACCGTGATCGGCGCCCTGGCCGGTGGCCTGTTGGGTAACCAGGTCGGCGGCGGCACCGGCAAGAAAATCGCCACCGTGGCCGGTGCGGCCGGTGGTGGTTATGCCGGTAACAAGATTCAGGAAGGCATGCAGGAACGCGACACCTACACCACCACCCAGACTCGCTGCAACACGGTCAATGACATCAGCGACAAGGTTGTAGGCTACGACGTTCGCTACATGCTCGACGGCAAAGAAGGCAAAGTCCGTATGGACCGCGACCCGGGCAACCAGATCCCGGTGAGCAAGGAAGGCCAACTCATCCTCGGCCAGAACGCACCGGCTCAGTGACCTGAGCATTCAAAAGGAAGCACCCTTCGGGGTGCTTTTTTTGTGCCCCATGATTCCATGACTCACCACCAACCCCTTGTGGGAGCGAGCTCGCTCGCGATAGCGGTGGATCGGCTTGCATGGTTGGTGAATGTACCGCCGCCATCGCGAGCAAGCTCGCTCCCACAGTGGATCTCCAGTGGATATAAACCTGTGCCAATCCCAATTTCCCCTGGACTGACCCCAAAAGTCAGATTGGTGTGGGGGCAGTCCACTCTGTGGGAGCGAGCTCGCTCGCGATGGCGGTGGATCGGCTTGCATGGTTGGTGAATGTACCGCCGCCATCGCGAGCAAGCTCGCTCCCACAGTGGATCTCCAGTGGATATAAACCTGTGCCAATCCCAATTTCCCCTGGACTGACCCCAAAAGTCAGATTGGTGTGGGGCAGTCCACTCTGTGGGAGCGAGCTCGCTCGCGATAGCGGTGGATCAGCCTGCATCCATGTTCAGGGTGACATTCATTGTGGCGAGGTGCTTGCTTGCATGAGGGCAAATTCTAGCAGGCATAAAAAAAGCACCCCGAAAGGTGCTTTTTTTAACCGAAGCTTAGCGTTTCAGCGAAGCCGGCAGATGCGGCTGGATAGCCGTCAGCACAGCCTTGAAGCATTTGGTGTTGCCGGCAACGATGTGGCCTTTTTCAAGGAAATCGTGACCGCCGGTGAAGTCGCTCACCAAGCCACCGGCTTCCTGGATCAGCAGGGCGCCCGCTGCCATGTCCCACTCGGACAGGCCCGACTCCCAGAACGCATCGAAACGACCAGCCGCCACATAAGCCAGGTCCAGGCTCGCAGCACCGGCGCGACGGATGCCGGCGGTCTGGCCGACCAGGGCGCGGAACATGCCCAGGTAGTTGTCCAGGTTGTCCATCTGGTCATCACGGAACGGGAAGCCGGTACCCAGCAGGGCGCCGTCCAGGCTGGTGCGACCGCTGACGCGCAGGCGACGACCGTTCAGTTGGGCGCCACGGCCACGGCTGGCGGTGAATTCTTCCTGGCGAACCGGATCCAGCACGACAGCGTGTTCCAGGCGGCCACGGTATTTGCAGGCGATGCTGACAGCGAAATGAGGAATGCCGCGCAAGAAGTTGGTGGTGCCGTCCAGCGGATCGATGATCCACAGGTACTCTTCGCCTTCGATGCCAGTACCGGCGTGCATGCCGGTCTCTTCACCGAGGATGGAGTGGTTCGGGTAAGCCTTGCGCAGGGCGTCGACGATCTTCTGTTCGGCGGCGCGATCGACCTCGGACACGTAGTCCTTGGCGTCTTTTTCATCGACCTTGATGGTATCCAGGCGCTCGATGGAGCGGAAGATCAGTTCACTGGCGCTGCGGGCGGCGCGCAGCGCGATATTCAGCATGGGCTGCATGGATGTGTCACCTAAGGTTGTTAAAGAAAGCCGCGCATTCTATCAGAAAGTTTTCTCAGGAGAAGGTTGGTGTTCGCTTTCATAGCTTAACGGTAGGTGCTTCTGTAAGATTTGCTCCCTTTATCGTGTTCGAGAGCGCCTCCCTTGTTGCAGAACATTCGTGTCGTCCTGGTCAATACCAGCCATCCGGGTAACATCGGCGGAGCTGCGCGGGCCATGAAGAACATGGGCCTGTCGCGCCTGGTGCTGGTCGAGCCGCGCTTGTTTCCCCATCACGAAGCCGACGCCCGGGCCTCCGGTGCCGGTGACATCCTGGCCAACGCGCAAGTCGTCGCCACCCTCGAAGATGCCTTGGTGGGTTGCAACCTGGTGCTCGGTACCAGCGCCCGCGACCGGCGTATCCCCTGGCCGCTGCTCGACCCCCGGGAATGCGGCACCAAAGTGGTCGAGGAGGCCGCGCAAGGCTTTGAAATCGCGCTGGTGTTCGGCCGTGAAGACTCCGGCCTGACCAACGACGAGCTGCAGCGATGTCACTTTCACGTGCATATCCCTTCCGACCCCGAG
Source organism: Pseudomonas sp. NFACC14 (assembly GCF_900106885.1). Taxonomy (NCBI): domain Bacteria; kingdom Pseudomonadati; phylum Pseudomonadota; class Gammaproteobacteria; order Pseudomonadales; family Pseudomonadaceae; genus Pseudomonas; species Pseudomonas sp. NFACC14. The sequence continues at coordinate 363,602 of NZ_FNOA01000003.1, read as the reverse complement.
TTCAGTTCCTTGAACCTGGGGGCGGCGGTGCAGGTGTTGAGTTATGAAGTGCGCATGGCTTGGCTGGCAGCCGAAGGCAAGCCCAGCAAAGTCGAAAAAACCGAGGTCACGTCGCCGCGCAGTGAGACACTGGCGACCATGGACGAGTTGGAACGATTCTATGAGCACCTGGAGCAGACCCTGGTGGACATCGAGTTCCTCGACCCGGAAAAGCCGCGGCACTTGATGGCGCGCCTGCGTCGGTTGTACGGACGAAGCTCGGTCAGCCGGGCGGAGATGAATATATTGCGCGGCATCCTCACGGAAACCCAGAAAGCGGCCCGTGGCGAGCTGATTAAGCGGAAGAAATAAAATGTTCGAACGTTTGCGTGAAGATATCCAAAGTGTTTTCCATCGTGACCCGGCGGCGCGCAATGCCTTTGAAGTACTGACCTGCTACCCGGGCATGCACGCCATCTGGATCCATCGCCTGTCCGGCGCCTTGTGGAACATGGGCTGGAAGTGGCTGGCGCGGCTGGTCTCGAACTTCGGCCGCTGGCTGACCGGGATCGAGATCCACCCGGGCGCCAAGGTCGGCCGTCGGTTCTTCATCGACCACGGCATGGGCATCGTCATCGGTGAAACCGCCGAGATCGGCGACGACGTAACCCTGTACCAGGGCGTGACCCTCGGCGGCACCAGCTGGAACAAAGGCAAGCGTCACCCAACCCTGGAAGACGGCGTGGTGGTCGGTGCCGGCGCCAAGGTGCTCGGGCCGTTTACGGTGGGGGCGGGGGCGAAAGTCGGCTCCAATGCCGTGGTGACCAAGGCCGTGCCGCCGGGTGCGACTGTGGTGGGGATTCCGGGGCGGATCATCGTCAAGTCCGATGAGGAGCAGGATGCTCGCCGCAAGGCCATGGCCGAGAAGATCGGCTTCGATGCCTATGGTGTCGGCGAAGACATGCCCGACCCGGTCGCCCGGGCCATCAACCAGTTGCTCGATCATCTGCAGGCCGTCGATGGGCGCCTGGAGGGGATGTGCGGGGCCCTGAAGGACTTGGGCAGTAATTACTGTGCCAAGGACCTGCCTGAACTGCGCGAGGAAGACTTTGCGTGTGTGAAGGACAAGGATGAGAGCCAGGCTAGCTGAAACCCTGCTGGCCTCATCGCGAGCAAGCTCGCTCCCACAGGGATCGCATCAGCACCTGTGATCCAATGTGGGAGCGAGCTTGCTCGCGATAAACGACAACGCGGTATCACTGGTCGCCGCCGACCAGCCTTTGCTATCATGCGCGCGCTCTTTCGCGGGTAAACCCGAGTAACCCACTAGGTCTTATACTTGACTTAAATACTCGGGAATTGCATACTCGCCCCCATTCCGAACTCCGTGGTAATTGTCCATGCGACTGACTACAAAAGGCCGATACGCCGTGACCGCAATGCTGGATCTGGCATTGCATGCGCAGCACGGGCCGGTGTCCCTGGCCGATATCTCCGAGCGCCAGGGCATTTCCCTGTCTTACCTTGAACAGCTGTTCGCCAAGCTGCGCCGCAGCAACCTGGTGTCCAGCGTTCGCGGCCCCGGCGGCGGCTACCAGCTGTCGCGGGACATGCAAGGCATCCAGGTCGCCCAGGTGATCGATGCGGTGAACGAATCGGTCGATGCGACCAAGTGCCAGGGCCTTGGCGACTGCCATGGCGGCGATACTTGCCTGACCCACCACTTGTGGTGTGACCTGAGCCTGCAGATTCACGAATTTCTGAGCGGTATCAGCTTGGCTGACCTTGTAACTCGCCGTGAGGTGCAAGAAGTAGCCCAGCGTCAGGACCAGCGCCGTTGCAACAGCAAGGCGCCGCACCTGGACAAGATTGAAGCGTCCGCCGTCGAATGACTGCCGCAGAGCACGCGGAACGCCAGCCAGCCTGATTTAGGAGAAAGTCCATGAAATTGCCGATTTACCTTGATTACTCTGCGACCACCCCGGTTGATCCGCGTGTTGCGCAAAAAATGAGTGAATGCCTGCTGGTCGACGGAAACTTCGGTAACCCGGCGTCCCGTTCCCACGTGTTTGGCTGGAAGGCCGAAGAGTCGGTCGAAAACGCCCGTCGCCAGGTCGCCGACCTGGTCAACGCCGACCCGCGTGAAATCGTCTGGACCTCCGGTGCCACCGAATCCGACAACCTGGCAATCAAGGGTGTCGCGCATTTCTACCACACCAAGGGCAAGCACCTGATCACCTCCAAGATCGAGCACAAGGCTGTCCTGGACACCATGCGCCAACTGGAGCGTGAAGGTTTCGAAGTCACCTACATCGAGCCCGGCGAAGACGGCATCATCACCCCGGCCATGGTCGAAGCCGCCCTGCGCGACGACACCATCCTGGTCTCGATCATGCACGTGAACAACGAAATCGGCACCGTCAACGACATCGCGGCCATCGGCGAACTGACCCGCTCCAAGGGTGTCCTGTTCCACGTCGACGCGGCCCAGTCCACCGGCAAGGTCGACATCGACCTGTCCAAGCTGAAAGTCGACCTGATGTCGTTCTCGGCCCACAAGACCTATGGTCCTAAAGGCATCGGCGCCCTGTACGTCAGCCGCAAGCCGCGTGTTCGCCTCGAAGCGACCATGCACGGCGGCGGTCACGAGCGCGGCATGCGTTCCGGTACCCTGGCGACCCACCAGATCGTCGGCATGGGCGAAGCCTTCCGCGTCGCCAAGGAAGACATGGCCGCCGAGAACGTACGCATCAAGGCCCTGAGCGACCGCTTCTTCAAGCAGGTCGAGCACCTCGAAGAACTCTACGTCAACGGCAGCCTGACCGCCCGCGTACCGCACAACCTGAACCTGAGCTTCAACTATGTTGAAGGCGAGTCGCTGATCATGGCGCTCAAGGATCTGGCCGTGTCGTCCGGTTCGGCGTGCACCTCGGCGTCCCTGGAGCCTTCGTACGTACTGCGCGCCCTGGGCCGCAACGACGAACTGGCCCACAGCTCCATTCGCTTTACCTTCGGCCGCTTCACCACCGAAGAAGAAATCGATTACGCCGCGCAGAAAGTCTGCGAGGCCGTTACCAAGCTGCGCGCTCTGTCGCCGCTGTGGGACATGTACAAAGACGGCGTCGACATTTCGAAAATCGAGTGGGCGGCGCACTGAAGAAGTCGCCACCAGAGCGACTCACTGATGAGGATTGAAGCAAATGGCATATAGCGAAAAGGTCATCGACCACTACGAGAACCCGCGCAACGTCGGCAAGATGGACGCGCAGGATCCTGATGTCGGCACCGGCATGGTCGGCGCCCCGGCGTGCGGCGACGTCATGCGCCTGCAGATCAAGGTCAACGAGCAGGGCATCATCGAAGATGCCAAGTTCAAGACCTACGGCTGCGGTTCGGCCATCGCGTCCAGCTCCCTGGCCACCGAGTGGATGAAGGGCAAGACCCTTGATGAAGCCGAAACCATCAAGAACACCCAGCTGGCCGAAGAACTGGCCCTGCCGCCAGTGAAGATCCACTGCTCGGTACTCGCCGAAGACGCCATCAAGGCCGCCGTCCGCGATTACAAGCAGAAGAAAGGCTTGATCTGATCCGCGTTACGGTAAGGAGTTTTCCATGGCTATCCAGATGACAGAAGCGGCAGCTAAGCATGTGCAGCGTTCCCTCGCGGGGCGCGGCAAGGGCGAGGGTATCCGCCTGGGTGTTCGCACCACGGGCTGCTCTGGCCTTGCCTATGTGCTGGAATTCGTCGACGAAGTGGGCGAAGACGATCAGGTATTCGAAAGTCATGGTCAGAAAGTGATCATCGACCCGAAAAGCCTGACGTACCTGGACGGCACCGAACTGGATTTCGTCAAGGAAGGGTTGAACGAAGGCTTCAAGTTCAACAACCCCAACGTGCGCGGTGAATGTGGCTGCGGCGAAAGCTTCAACATCTGAGGCGGCTTGTGGGTACTCCTTGTCATTTTGCGTTGTTCCAGATGCAGCCTGCGTTCCAGCTGGATCTCGAGCAGTTGTCCGCGCGTTATCTTGAATTGGCCCGTGGCGTCCATCCCGACCGCTTTGCCGATGCCTCCGAGGCGGAGCAGCGGCGGGCGCTCGAGCAGTCGGCGAACCTCAACGAGGCTTACCAGACGCTCAAGAACCCTGCCAAGCGCGCGCGTTACCTGCTCGCCATCAGCGGTCATGAGTTGCCGCTGGAGGTCACGGTCCACGATCCCGAGTTTCTTTTGCAGCAGATGCAGTGGCGCGAAGAGCTCGAGGACCTGCAGGACAGCGCCGACCTGGCCGGTGTCGCGGTATTCAAGCGGCGCTTGAAAGACGCCCAGCAAACACTGAACGAAAGCTTCGCAGCCTGCTGGAACGATGCCGCGCAACGCGAACAGGCCGAACGCCTGATGCGGCGCATGCAGTTCCTCGACAAGCTCACCTACGAAGTGCGCCAGCTAGAAGAGCGCCTCGACGATTAACCCAGTGCCGCTCCGGTCGCACGCCTGATTACAGATAAGTCCTGATTACGATGGCCCTACTGCAGATCGCCGAACCCGGCCAAAGTCCACAACCGCACCAGCGTCGCCTGGCTGTCGGGATCGACTTGGGTACCACCAATTCCCTGGTCGCTGCCTTGCGCAGCGGTCTTTCCGAGCCGCTGGCCGATGAGCAGGGGCGGGTGATCCTGCCGTCCGCCGTGCGTTATCACGCCGACCGCGTCGAAGTGGGCGAGTCCGCCAAGCTGGCCGCCGCCGCCGACCCTCTGAACACCATTGTCTCGGTCAAGCGCTTGATGGGTCGTGGTCTGTCCGACGTCAAGCAATTGGGCGACCAGCTGCCGTACCGCTTCGTCGGCGGCGAATCCCACATGCCGTTCATCGAAACCGTGCAGGGCCCGAAAAGCCCGGTCGAGGTTTCCGCCGACATCCTCAAGGTCCTGCGCCAGCGTGCCGAAGCGGCGCTGGGCGGTGAACTGGTGGGCGCGGTCATCACCGTCCCGGCCTATTTCGACGACGCCCAGCGCCAAGCCACCAAGGACGCCGCCAAGCTGGCCGGCCTGAACGTGCTGCGCCTGCTCAACGAGCCGACTGCCGCTGCCGTGGCATATGGCCTGGACCAGCATGCCGAAGGCCTGGTCGCGATCTACGACCTGGGCGGCGGCACATTCGATATTTCGATCCTGCGCCTGACCGGCGGTGTTTTCGAAGTCCTGGCCACCGGTGGCGACAGTGCCCTGGGCGGCGATGACTTCGACCACGCCATCGCCGGCTGGATCATCGAGCAAGCCGGCTTGTCCGCCGACCTCGACCCGGGGGCGCAACGCCAGCTGCTGCAAACCGCCTGCGCCGCCAAGGAAGCCTTGACCGACGCCGCCACCGTTGAAGTCGCTTATGGCGACTGGAAAGCCTCGCTGACCCGCGAAGCCTTCGATGCCCTGATCGAGCCCATGGTCGCCCGCAGCCTCAAGGCCTGCCGCCGTGCCGTGCGCGATTCCGGTGTCGAGCTTGAAGATGTGAAAGCCGTGGTCATGGTGGGCGGTTCGACCCGCGTGCCGCGGGTTCGCGAAGCCGTTGCCGAGGCCTTTGGCCGCCAGCCGCTGACTGAAATCGACCCGGACCAGGTGGTCGCCATCGGCGCCGCGATCCAGGCCGATACCCTGGCCGGCAACAAGCGCGACGGCGGCGAACTGCTGTTGCTCGACGTGATTCCGTTGTCCCTGGGGCTGGAAACCATGGGCGGCCTGATGGAAAAGGTGATTCCACGCAACACCACCATCCCGGTTGCCCGCGCCCAGGACTTCACCACCTATAAAGACGGCCAGTCGGCCATGATGGTCCACGTGCTGCAAGGCGAGCGTGAACTGATCAGCGACTGCCGTTCCCTGGCCCGCTTCGAATTGCGCGGCATCCCGCCGATGGTGGCCGGTGCGGCGAAGATCCGCGTGACCTTCCAGGTCGATGCCGACGGTTTGCTCAACGTTTCCGCCCGCGAACTGGCTTCGGGCGTGGAAGCGAGCATCCAGGTCAAGCCGTCCTACGGCCTGACCGACGGCGAAATCGCCAAGATGCTCAAGGATTCCTTCCAGCACGCCAGCGACGACAAGGTGGCGCGTGTGCTGCGCGAGCAACAGGTCGACGCCCAGCGCCTGATCGAAGCCGTGCAAGGTGCCCTTGAAGCCGACGGCGAGCGTTTGCTCGACGCAGAAGAACGCATGGTCATCGAGCTGCAGATGCGGGAATTGTCCGAATTGATCAAAGGCACCGATGGTTATGCCATCGAGCAGCAGACCAAGCGTCTGTCGCAAGTCACCGATGCCTTTGCTGCCCGCCGCCTGGACTCGACGGTGAAAGCCGCCCTGGCGGGGCGCAACCTGAATGAAATCGAGGAATAACTGATGCCGCAGATCATTTTTCTGCCACACGCCGAGCATTGCCCGGACGGTATGGTGGTAGAGGCCGAAACCGGCAAGTCCCTGCTTGAAGTGGCCCATGACAACCACATCGAGATCGAGAGCGCCTGCGGCGGCGTGTGTGCCTGCACCACGTGCCATTGCATCATCCGCGAGGGTTTCGACTCGCTGAATGAAGCCGATGAGCTGGAAGAGGACTATCTTGATCGGGCCTGGGGCCTGGAGCCGACGTCTCGCCTGACCTGTCAGGCCAAGGTCGGCACCGAGGACCTGGTGGTCGAAATCCCGAAATATTCGCTTAACCATGCGGCCGAAGCGCCGCACTGATGGTGACACTGTCATGAGCTATGGTTGGAATGATGTTCAACGCATCGCAGAAGAACTGGCCGAAGCCAAGCCGGACGTGGATCCGCTGGCTGTGAATTTTGTCGATTTGCAGCGCTGGATCATGGAACTACCCGATTTCGACAATACCTCTGGCCGTTGTGGCGAGAAGGTCTTGGAAGCGGTCCAGACGCTCTGGATCGAAGAAATCGACTGATCGACCTGGCAGGTTAGGCAATACCCCTGAACCCGCGTATAATTCGCGGGTTTAATTTTTCGCAAATTACCGTTTCTGGAGTTACACCATGGCTGTTCAACGTACTTTCTCCATCATCAAGCCTGACGCCGTTGCTAAAAACGTGATCGGCAAGATCGTTACCCGCTTCGAAGACGCTGGCCTGCGCGTTGTAGCTTCGAAAATGAAGCAACTGTCCAAAGCCGAAGCCGAAGGTTTCTACGCCGAGCACAGCGAGCGCGGTTTCTTCGGTGAACTGGTTGCCTTCATGACTTCCGGTCCGGTTGTCGTTCAGGTGCTGGAAGGCGAAAACGCCATCGCTCGCAACCGTGAGCTGATGGGCGCCACCAACCCTAAAGAAGCTGCTGCCGGCACCATCCGTGCCGACTTCGCCGAGTCCATCGACGCCAACGCCGTCCACGGTTCGGACTCCGAAGCCGCTGCTGCTCGCGAAATCGCTTACTTTTTCTCCGCTACTGAAGTAACCACTCGCTAAGCCCAGGCTTTTGAGTGAAGGTGAATCCATGACTACATCGAACGGCAAAACCAACCTGTTGGGCCTGACCCAGCCGGAAATGGAGAAATTCTTCGACTCGATCGGGGAGAAGCGTTTCCGTGCCGGCCAGGTGATGAAATGGATTCACCACTTTGGCGTCGACGACTTCGACGCCATGACGAATGTCGGCAAGGCCCTGCGTGAAAAGCTCAAGGCTGTTGCCGAGATTCGCGGCCCCGAAGTGGTCAGCCAGGACATTTCCAGCGACGGCACCCGCAAGTGGGTGGTGCGCGTGGCGTCCGGCAGCTGCGTCGAGACCGTCTACATTCCCCAGGGCAAGCGCGGTACCTTGTGCGTTTCGTCCCAGGCAGGCTGTGCCCTGGATTGCAGTTTCTGCTCCACCGGCAAGCAAGGCTTCAATAGCAACCTCACCGCCGCCGAAGTGATCGGCCAGGTGTGGATTGCCAACAAATCCTTTGGCAGCGTCCCGGCGACCGTCGACCGTGCCATCACCAACGTGGTGATGATGGGCATGGGTGAGCCGCTGCTGAACTTCGACAACGTCGTTGCCGCCATGCACCTGATGATGGACGACCTGGGCTACGGCATCTCCAAGCGCCGCGTGACCCTGTCCACCTCCGGCGTGGTGCCGATGATCGATGAGCTGGCCAAGCACATCGACGTCTCCCTGGCGTTGTCGTTGCACGCACCCAATGACGCATTGCGTAACCAATTGGTGCCGATCAACAAGAAATATCCGCTTAAGATGCTGCTCGAGTCGTGCCAGCGCTACATGTCGTCCCTGGGCGAAAAACGTGTGCTGACCATCGAGTACACGCTGCTCAAGGACGTGAACGACAAGGTCGAGCATGCGGTCGAGATGATCGAGCTGCTCAAGAACATCCCGTGCAAGATCAACCTGATCCCGTTCAACCCGTTCCCGCATTCCGGTTACGAGCGTCCGAGCAACAATGCGATTCGTCGCTTCCAGGATCAGCTTCACCACGCTGGCTTCAACGTCACCGTGCGCACCACCCGCGGCGAAGACATCGACGCCGCCTGTGGCCAATTGGTAGGACAGGTGCTGGATCGCACCCGTCGCAGCGAACGCTACATTGCCGTGCGTGAGTTGAACGCCGCGGACGATGCGGTGCAAAACGCTGCGAACAGTCACTAAGAGAGGAACTCTATGTCCCTGCGCTTCGCGCTCGTTTTGCTGTTGGCCGGCCTGTGTTCCGGTTGTGTCCTGTCGGGTGACTACAACCCGATGAAGACCAGCAAAGGGCGTGACGAGGCACGTGTGGCCTATGTGCAACTGGGCATCGGCTACCTGCAGCAGGGCATGACCGAACGGGCCAAGGTGCCGCTCAAGAAGGCCCTGGAGCTGGACGATTCCGACCCGGATGCCAACGCGGCCCTGGCCCTGGTGTTCCAGGCCGAGATGGAGTCGGAACTGGCCGACCAGCATTTTCGCAAGGCGCTGTCCGGCCGGCCCCAGGATGCACGGATCCTGAACAACTACGGCAGCTTTCTTTTCGAGCAGAAACGCTACAAGGAAGCCTACGAGCGCTTCGAGCAGGCTGCCGCCGATACCCTTTACCCCGAGCGTTCGCGGGTGTTCGAGAACCTCGGCATGACGGCCGCGCAGTTGGGCCAGCGTGACCTGGCCCGCCAGCAACTCGAAAAGGCGCTGCGGCTCAACCGCCAGCAACCGCGGGCGCTGCTGGAAATGGCTGAGTTGTCTTACGAAGACAGGCATTATGTGCCCGCCCGTGACTACTACGAGCGTTTTAGCCTGCTGAGCGAGCAAAATGCACGTAGTCTATTGCTCGGCGTTCGGCTGGCACATGTGTTTGAAGATCGCGACAAAGCTGCGAGTTACGGCTTGCAACTCAAAAGACTCTATCCCGGTACGCCGGAATATCAGCAATACCTGTCGGAGCAATGATGAAAGCGGCGCATCCCGAAGTTGTAGCAGCGACTCGCGTAAATCCCGGTGAGACCCTGCGTCAAGCCCGCGAAAGCAATGGTTGGTCGCTGGCCGAAGTGGCCCTCAAGCTCAATCTTACCGTGGCTTCCCTCGGCAATCTGGAAGCGGGCGCGTTCGACAAGCTGCCCGGGCACACCTTCGCCCGGGGCTACATCCGCGCCTATGCCAAGTTGCTCGGCATGGACCAGACCGTGCTGGTCCAGCAATTCGATCAATACACCGGCTCCGATGCCCAGGGCAGCAACGTGCACAGCCTGGGGCGCATCGAGGAGCCGGTTCGTGTTTCCCACACCATTTTGCGAATCGTCAGCCTGTTGCTGCTGATCGCGGTGATCGGTGGCGGTTTTGTCTGGTGGCAGGACCAGGCGTCCCTGCGCAACAAGGAGCCCGTCGCCATGAACCCCGAGCACGTCGAGGTCGAGGGCGCTGACGGCACCACCCAGATCCATCCGCTGGACGAGCCGGAAGACCAGGCTGTCGTCGAAGGCCAGGCCGAAGGCGAAACCACCCTGGCGTTGCCACAAAGCCAGGACGACGCCGATGCCCAGGCCGGTGCCGAGCCGGCTGTTCCAGCCCCGGCACCGACGGCACCGGCTGCCCCGAACACCGGCAGCGCACCGATTGCCACGGCACCGGCCGCGCCGGGCACGCCAGCACCGACCGCGCCTGCGACCCACGCCGCGCCTACCGCTCCAGTCGCTCCGGCAGTTCCAGCGGCCCCGACCCCGGCGCCAGTCGCGGGTGAAGGCCAGGTGCAGATCCAGTTTGTCGCCGACTGCTGGACGCAGATCACCGACGGCAACGGCAAGGTGCTGTTCAGCGGCCTCAAGCGCAAGGGCGACAGCACCGCCGTCAACGGCAAACCGCCGTTTGCCGTACGCCTGGGTTATGCCCGTGGCGCGCAGGTCAGCTACAACGGCCAGCCGGTCGACATCGCTCCGTTCACCAGTGGCGAGACCGCTCGCCTGAAGTTGGGTCAATAAGTCATGCACGGCGAATCTCCAATCAAGCGTCGCGAATCCCGAAAGATCTGGGTCGGTAACGTGCCCGTGGGCGGCGATGCGCCTATCGCTGTGCAGAGCATGACCAACAGCGACACCAATGACGTGGCCGCCACGGTCGCGCAGATCAACCGCCTGGAAGCCGCCGGTGTCGACATCGTGCGGGTATCGGTGCCGGACATGGACGCCGCCGAGGCGTTCGGCAAGATCAAGCAACTGGTCAAGGTGCCCTTGGTCGCCGACATTCACTTCGACTACCGCATCGCCCTGCGCGTGGCCGAGCTGGGTGTCGATTGCCTGCGCATCAACCCGGGCAACATCGGTCGCGAAGACCGGGTTCGCGCCGTGGTGGATGCCGCCCGCGACCGGGGCATTCCGATCCGCATCGGCGTCAACGCCGGTTCCCTGGAAAAAGACCTGCAAAAGAAATACGGCGAACCGACCCCGGCTGCGCTGGTGGAATCCGCCCTGCGCCACGTCGAGCACCTGGAGCGCCTGAACTTCCAGGACTTCAAGGTTAGCGTGAAGGCGTCCGACGTGTTCATGGCCGTCGAAGCCTACCGCCTGCTGGCCAAGGAAATCGTCCAGCCGCTGCACCTGGGCATCACCGAAGCCGGTGGGTTGCGTTCGGGCACGGTGAAATCCGCCGTCGGCCTCGGTATGCTGCTCGCCGAAGGGATTGGCGATACCATCCGCATCTCGTTGGCGGCTGACCCGGTCGAGGAAGTGAAAGTCGGCTACGACATTCTCAAGTCCCTGCACCTGCGTTCCCGTGGCATCAACTTCATCGCCTGCCCGAGCTGCTCGCGGCAGAACTTCGATGTGGTCAAGACCATGAACGAACTGGAAGGGCGCCTCGAAGACCTGCTGGTGCCGCTGGATGTCGCGGTGATCGGTTGCGTGGTCAACGGCCCGGGCGAAGCCAAGGAGGCCCATATCGGCCTGACTGGCGGTACACCGAACCTGATTTACATCGACGGCAAGCCGTCGCAGAAACTGACGAATGACAATCTGGTGGATGAGCTGGAACGGCTGATTCGCCAGAAAGCGGCCGAAAAGGTCGAAGCCGACGCCGCAGTGATTGCGCGTGGTTGAGTCGAACGAATTTAAGGATTACCTGTGAGCAAGTCCCTGCAAGCCATTCGTGGCATGAACGACATCCTGCCCGAGCAGACGCCCCTGTGGCGTTATTTCGAGGGCACTGTGGCGCGCCTGCTGGATAACTACGGTTACCGGCAGATCCGCATGCCAATCGTCGAGTTCACCGAGCTGTTCAAGCGCTCTATCGGTGAAGTGACCGACATCGTCGAAAAAGAGATGTACACCTTCGACGACCGCAACGGCGATTCCCTGACCCTGCGCCCCGAAGGCACGGCGGCCTGTGTGCGTGCGGTGCTCGAACACGGCATCACCGGCGGCGGCCAGGTGCAGAAGCTCTGGTACATCGGCCCGATGTTCCGTCACGAGCGCCCGCAGAAAGGTCGTTATCGCCAGTTCCACCAGATTGGCCTGGAAGTGTTCAACCTCGAGGGCCCGGACATCGACGCCGAGCTGATCGTCATGACCTGGCGCCTGTGGGGCGAGCTGGGGCTGCGTGATGCGGTCAAGCTCGAGCTCAACAGCCTGGGCACCAGTGAGTCCCGTGGCCGCTACCGTGAAGCGTTGGTGGCGTTTCTTTCCGCGCACCTGGACAAGCTCGACGAAGACAGCCAGCGCCGTCTGAAGACCAATCCACTGCGTGTGCTCGACACCAAGAATGCCGACACCCAGGCGGTCCTGGTCGACGCGCCGAAAATGGCCGACTACCTCGACGACGAATCCCGTGCGCACTTCGAAGGGCTGAAGGCGCGCCTGGACGCCGTGGGCATTCCCTACGTGATCAACCCCAAGCTGGTTCGCGGCCTGGACTACTACAGCAAGACGGTCTTCGAGTGGGTCACCGACAAACTCGGCGCCCAAGGCACCGTCTGTGCCGGCGGCCGCTACGACGGGCTGGTGGAGCAGATGGGTGGCAAGCCGACCCCGGGCGTGGGCTTTGCCATGGGCATCGAGCGCCTGGTGCTGATGCTGGAAGCCTTGGACAAGGTACCCGAAGAACTGTCCCGCCAGGTCGACGTCTACCTGTGCGCCTTTGGCGAGGCCGCCGAACTGGCCGCCTTGTCGCTGAGCGAGCGGATCCGCGACCAGTTGCCCAACCTGCGCTTGCAGATCAACGCCGGCGCCGGCAGCTTCAAGAGCCAATTCAAGAAGGCCGACAAGAGCGGTGCGCTGTACGCACTGATCCTCGGTGACGACGAACTGGCCCAACAAGTGGTAGGTTTCAAACCCCTGCGTGGCCAGGGCGAACAACAAAGCATTGCCTGGGATGCGCTTGCTGCACACCTGGCCACCTGCGTCGTGCAGGGTTGAAGCTGTCAAACAGCCGATTTAGCGATTAAGGAGTATTGGGGTGTCGAGTACCGAAGATGAACAGCTGGCGGATTTGAAGGACTGGTGGACGCGCAACGGCAAGCCGCTGGTCACTGGCGGCCTGTTGGCGCTGGTCATCGTGTTCGGCTGGCAGGCCTACCAGAAATACCAGAGCAACCAGTCGCAAGGCGCCTCGGTGCTCTACCAGCAATTGCTGGAAACCACCCTGACCCCGGACGGCAAGCCTGACGCGGCCCGCGTGGCGGACCTGGCCGGCAAGCTGGACAAGGAATTCGGCGGCACTGCCTACGCGCAGTACGGTCGCCTGTTCGTGGCCAAGGTGGCGGTGGACAGCGGCAAGTTGGACGACGCGGCCACCGAGCTCAAAGGTATCGTCGACAAACCGGCCAACCCGACCCTGGGCGAAGTGGCGCGTCAGCGCCTGGCGCAGGTACTGGCGGCACAGAACAAGGCCGAAGACGCCTTGAAACTGCTCGACGGCGATGCCGACAAGGCGTTCCTGGCGACCCGCGAAGAGCTCAAGGGCGACCTGCTGGTACAGCTGGGTCGTGCCGATGAGGCCTATGCGGCCTACCAAAAAGCCAAGGCTGCGCTGTCGGATGAAGCCGCAGTCGGTGGCCTGCAAATCAAGCTGGACGACCTGGCCAAAGGGGATGCGTGACGTGATCCGTTGGAAACATGCAGCATTGCTGGCCCTGGCCATTCTGGCCGCGGGTTGCAGCAGCAACAGCAAGAAAGAACTGCCGCCAGCCGAACTGACCGACTTCAAAGAAGAAGTCGTGCTGCAGAAGCAGTGGAGCCGTTCCATCGGCGATGGCCAGGGTGAAACCTACAACATGCTGGTGCCGGCCATCGATGGCGACACCATCTATGCCGGCGACGTCACGGGCGTGGTCATGGCGATGGATCGCAGCAACGGCGACGTCAAATGGAAGAAAGATCTTGAACTGCCCGTTTCCGGCGCCGTTGGCGTGGGTTACGGCCTGGTCATGATCGGCACGCTCAAGGGCGAGATCGTCGCCCTTGACGCGAGCAGCGGTGAAGAGAAATGGCGCGCCCGGGTGACCAGTGAAGTGCTCGCACCGCCGGCCACCAACGGTGACGTCGTGGTGGTTCAGACCCAGGACGACCGTCTGATCGGCCTGGATGCCGCCACCGGTAACCAGCGCTGGGTGTACGACAGTACCCCGGCGGTGCTGACCCTGCGTGGCACCAGCGCGCCTGTCGTCACCAACCGCCTCGCGGTGGCTGGTTTGTCGACCGGTAAAGTGGTAGCCCTGGATATTTCCAACGGCGTGCCGGTCTGGGAACAGCGCGTGGCGATCCCACAAGGTCGTTCGGAACTGGAGCGCGTGGTCGACATCGACGGCGGCTTGCTGTTGTCCGGCGGTACGTTGTACGTCGCCAGCTACCAGGGCCGCGTGGCGGCACTGGACCTGGAAAGCGGCCGTCCGTTGTGGCAGCGCGATGCGTCCAGCTACGCCGGTGTCGCCCAAGGCTTTGGCAGCGTCTACGTGAGCCTGTCCTCGGGCACCGTCGAAGGCGTTGACGAGCGTTCCACCACCGCCTTGTGGAGCAACGACTCCCTGGCCCGTCGCCAACTGTCGGCCCCGGAAGTGTTCTCCAGCTACGTCGCAGTGGGTGACCTGGAAGGTTACCTGCACCTGCTCAGCCAGGTGGACGGTCGTTTCGTCGGCCGTGAGCGCATCGACAGCGACGGCCTGCGTGCCCGTCCGCTGGTGGTGGGCAACATGATCTATGTGTATGGCAACAGCGGCAAACTGGAAGCCCTGACCATCAAGTAAGACTATGCTTGGGGCTAATCCCCCCAAGCGGCCTTGTTCTCAAGGTTTGCAGGGCTTGCACAGACTGCCCCGAGCACCAGCCGCTGCCTCGCAGCGGCTTTTGTATTTTCTGAAATAACGAAGTGGAGAGCCGCATGGTTCCCGTAATCGCCCTGGTGGGCCGACCGAACGTCGGCAAGTCCACCTTGTTCAACCGCCTGACCAGGACTCGCGACGCCATTGTCGGCGACTTGTCCGGTCTGACCCGTGATCGCCAATACGGTGAGGCCAAGTGGCAAGGGCGTACCTATATTCTGGTCGACACCGGCGGCATCTCCGGTGATGAACATGGCATGGACGAAAAAATGGCCGAGCAGTCGCTGCTCGCCATTGAAGAAGCCGATGTGGTGCTGTTCCTGGTAGACGCCAAGGCGGGCTTTACCGCCGCCGACCAGATGATCGCCGAGCATTTGCGCAAGCGTAACAAGCGTTCCTACGTGGTCGCCAACAAGGTCGACAACATCGACCCGGACATGGCCCGCGCCGAGTTCGCACCGTTGGGCATGGGCCAGGCGATCCCGATCGCCGGCGCCCACGGTCGTGGCATCACCCAGATGCTGGAAATCGCCCTGGAGAGTTTCCCCAAGGACGACGCGGAAGAGCCGGAAGAGGGCGAGGAAGAGGTCGTTGCCGAGGGCGAGGAAGCCAAGCGCATTCCGGGCCCGAGCGAAAAAGACGGGATCAAGATCGCGATCATCGGCCGCCCCAACGTGGGCAAGTCGACGCTGGTCAACCGCATGCTCGGTGAAGACCGGGTCATCGTCTACGACCAGCCTGGCACCACCCGTGACAGCATCTACATTCCCTTCGAGCGTAACGAAGAGAAGTACACGCTGATCGACACCGCCGGTGTGCGCAAGCGCGGCAAGATCCACGAAGAAGTTGAAAAGTTCTCCGTTGTCAAGACCTTGCAGGCGATCAAAGACGCCAACGTGGTGATCTTCGTGATGGACGCCCGCGAAGGTGTGGTCGATCACGACCTGAACCTGCTGGGCTTCGCCCTGGAAGCCGGGCGTGCGCTGGTTATTGCGATCAACAAGTGGGACGGCATGACGCCGAGCGAGCGGGATTTCGTCAAGGTGGAGTTGCAGCGCCGGCTGTTCTTCGTCGACTTCGCCGACATCCACTTCATCTCGGCCCTGCACGGCACGGGCGTGGGCAACCTCTACGCTTCGGTGCAGAACTCGTTCAAGTCGGCGGTCACCCGCTGGCCGACCAACCGCCTGACCCAGATCCTCGAAGATGCGGTAGGCGAGCACGCGCCACCGATGGTCAACAACCGTCGGATCAAGCTGCGCTACGCCCACTTGGGCGGTGCCAACCCGCCGATTATCGTGATCCACGGTAACCAGATCGAGAAGGTGCCCAAGTCGTACGTCCGTTACCTGGAAAACACCTACCGTCGCGTTCTGAAGCTGGTCGGCACGCCGATCCGCATCGAGTTCAAGGGCGGCGAGAACCCGTACGAAGGCAACAAGAACACGCTCACCGACCGCCAGGTCAACAAGAAGCGCCGCTTGATGTCGCACCACAAGAAGGCCGACAAGAAGCGCCGCGACAAGCGTTGATCGATAGTCACCGCAGATCCACTGTGGGAGCGAGCTTGCTCGCGATAGCGGCAGTACATCAACAGGGATGCAGGCTGATCCACCGCCATCGCGAGCAAGCTCGCTCCCACAGGGTATGAGTTGTGTCAGTGTGAGAAGGGTGCCCTTTGTGGCACCCTTTTTCATGCCTGGCGATTGGGCTATCCTCGAGCTCTCCCGCGCCGCACCAGAGCCGGGTGCAGAGCAGGGACCCTCCATGATCACCAGCAAGTTGCCGAACGTCGGCATCACGATTTTCACCCAGATGTCCCAGCTCGCCGCGCAGACGGGCGCGCTGAACCTGTCCCAGGGCTTTCCCGATTTCGATGGCCCGCAGGCCCTGCGCGATGCGGTTGGCCGGCACATTGCTCAAGGCCATAACCAGTACTCGCCGATGACCGGCCTGCCGGCGCTGCGCCAGCAGATCGCGGCGAAGATCGCCCGCAGCTACGGCGCCAACGTCGATGCCGATCAAGAGGTCACCGTGACCCCTGGCGCGACCCAGGCGATTTTCTGTGCCATCGCGGCGGTGGTCCACAGCGGTGACGAAGTGATCGTTTTCGATCCGAGCTATGACAGCTACGAGCCTTCCGTTCTCTTGGCCGGTGGGCGCTGCGTGCACGTGCCATTGGGCCTGGATGACTTCGCCATCGACTTCGAGAAGCTCGGCGAAGCCCTGAGCCCGCGCACGCGCATGATCATCCTCAACTCGCCGCACAACCCCAGCGGCGCCCTGATCAGCCGTGCCGAACTCGATCAATTGGCGACACTGATTCGCGGCCGTGACATCTACCTGGTCAGCGATGAGGTCTACGAACACCTGGTGTTCGACGGCGTCGCCCATGCCAGTGTCCTGGCCCACGAAGAACTGTACCGCCGCGCCTTCGTGGTCAGTTCGTTCGGCAAGACCTACCACGTCACCGGCTGGAAAACCGGCTACGTGGTGGCGCCAGCGGCCCTGACGGCAGAGCTGCGCAAGGTGCATCAGTACGTCAGTTTCTGCGGCGTGACGCCGTTGCAGTACGCCCTGGCCGACTACATGGCCGAACATCCGGAACACGTCGACGAACTGCCGGACTTCTACCAGGCCAAGCGCGACCTGTTCTGCGATCTGCTGGCCCCGTCACGGTTCAGCTTCAAGCGCGTGACCGGCACTTATTTCCAGTTGGTGGATTATTCGCGGATTCGCCCGGACCTCAATGACGTCGACATGGCGGTGTGGATGACCCGCGAGCATGGCGTGGCGACGATTCCGATCTCGGTGTTCTACCAGGACCCACCCCAAGGCCAGCGCCTGGTGCGCCTGTGCTTTGCCAAACGCGAGGAGACGCTGCGCGAAGCGGCGGAAAAACTATGCGTGATTTGAGTGCGTTGCCGGACCTCGACATTGCCTTGGTCCAGACCACCCTGGCCTGGCACGACCGCGAGGCCAACCTGGAACATTTCGAAGCGCTGCTCGAGCAGGCGCGCGGGGCGGACCTGATCATCCTTCCGGAAATGTTCACCACGGGTTTTTCCATGGAGTCCGAGACCCTGGCGGAGCCGGAAAACGGCCCCACCAGCCGTTGGCTCAAAAACCAGGCGACGAAACTGGATGCTGTCATCACCGGGAGCGTGATCGTCCAGGCCGGCGACGGCAGCCATCGCAATCGCCTGCTGTGGGCGCGACCGGACGGTGAAGTGCTGCATTACGACAAGCGCCATCTGTTTCGCATGGCCGGCGAGCACAACCACTACACGCCGGGTGAGCGACAGGTACTGTTCGAGCTCAAGGGCTGGCGGATTCGCCCGTTGATTTGCTACGACCTGCGCTTTCCGGTGTGGAGCCGCGATGCCGAGGACACCGACCTGCTGCTGTACACCGCCAACTGGCCCGGAGCGCGGCGTATGCACTGGAATCGGCTGCTGCCGGCCCGGGCGATCGAGAACCTGTGCTACGTGGCGGCGGTCAACCGCATCGGCACCGACGGCAAGGGCTTCGCCTACACCGGTGACAGCCAGGTGCTGGATTTCCAGGGTGAAACCTTGCTCAGCGCCGGCGACGCGGATGGCGTGTTCACCGTGTGTTTGAATGCGGCGGACCTGGCGGCGTATCGCACGCGGTTTCCGGCGAACCTGGATGCCGATCGCTTCGAATTCACGAATTGAAACGATTCAGCCTCAAGGAACGTTGTTGCGTGCCGATAACCGGTCAGCCAAGGAGAAGTCCCTATGACCAGTATCAGCGCAACCACCGTAAACCCTTATCCATTGTCAGCCCCTAAAGTTTCCATCCGCGGGGCTGAAGAAGAGAAAGCGGTCAGTCCAGTGGCATCGACTGACGCCGACGACAAAGACAAGACACTGCAGGTCGATACCCGCGGCGCGAATGTCGCCGGCGCTCCCGCCAGCGGCGCTGGGGACATTATCGAACAGCTGAAAAAGCAGATCGAGCAGGCCGAAAAACTGCTGGCCCAGCAGCAAGCCCAACTGGCCCGCGTGCAGAAGAGCCAGGCCAATGAAGAGCAGAAGCTCCAGCAAGCCATGGCTATCCAGACCCAGATCATGGGGACCCAGGCGATGCTGCAAACCTTGCGGGCGTCGCTGTTGCAGGCTATGACCGTTTCTGTCGATACCCATGCCTGACTTTGGTTGTCTGACAGTCGGTCATCGCGAGCAAGCTCGCTCCCACAGTGGATCTGTGGCTACCATAAATCCACTGTGGGAGCGAGCTTGCTCGCGATGAGGCCTGTACAGCCAGCACTCAATCATCGGCCAAACAAAAAGGCCCCAGGGTTCAACCCCGGGGCCTTTTTGCATTTCAGCCCAGGAATCAGGCCGCCTTGGCTTCCGGCTGGCTCAGCGAGCGGTTCAGCGCGCTGAACAGCGCCTTGAAGCTCGCCGTGGTGATGTTCTCATCGATACCCACGCCATGCACCGCACGCTCGCCGTTGACGCGCAGTTCAATGTAGGCCGCCGCCTTGGCATTGGTGCCGGCGCCGATGGCGTGTTCGTTGTAGTCCATGATCTCCACCGGAATCGGCAGGCCGGCCACCAGCGCTTCCAGGGCGCCGTTGCCCTTGCCGCGCCAGTGCAGGTTGGTCTCGCCCTGGCCCTTGCTCGCCACTTCCACCTCTACGGCGCTGTTGCCGTTCTCTTCCTGCAGGCGATGGCTGACCAGCGCGTACGGGGTGTTGGCTTGCAGGTATTCACGCTGCAGCAGGCCGTGGATCTGCTGGGCGGTCATTTCCAGGCCCAGGCGATCGGTTTCGCGCTGTACCACCTGGCTGAACTCGATCTGCATGCGACGCGGCAGGCTGATGCCGTATTCCTGTTCCAGCAGGTAGGCGATACCGCCTTTGCCCGACTGGCTGTTGACGCGAATCACCGCCTCGTAGCTGCGGCCGATGTCGGCCGGGTCGATCGGCAGGTACGGCACTTCCCACAGGGTATCCGGTTTCTGCTGGGCGAAGCCCTTGCGGATGGCGTCCTGGTGCGAGCCGGAGAACGCGGTGTGGACCAGGTCGCCGACGTACGGATGACGCGGGTGCACCGGGATCTGGTT
The DNA here is from genome assembly GCF_900106885.1 of Pseudomonas sp. NFACC14. Lineage (NCBI taxonomy): Bacteria > Pseudomonadati > Pseudomonadota > Gammaproteobacteria > Pseudomonadales > Pseudomonadaceae > Pseudomonas > Pseudomonas sp. NFACC14. The sequence goes on along the minus strand of NZ_FNOA01000003.1, from coordinate 343,776 downwards.
GCATTCCTCGACCACTTTGCGCACGCCGTCGATGTCGGAGAAGTCCAGCTCCGGGTTGATGCCCTGGGTGTAGAGGTTCAGCGCCACGGTCACCAGGTCGACGTTACCGGTGCGTTCGCCGTTGCCGAACAGGCAGCCTTCGACACGGTCGGCGCCGGCCATCAGGCCCAGCTCGGTGGCGGCCACGCCGGTGCCACGGTCGTTGTGGGTGTGCAGGCTGATGAGCACGCTGTCACGCCGGGTGATGTTGCGGTGGAACCACTCGATCTGGTCGGCGTAGATGTTCGGGGTGGCGACTTCCACGGTAGCGGGCAGGTTGAGGATCACCTTGCGCTCGGGCGTCGGGTTCCAGACTTCGATCACCGCGTCGCAGACTTCCTTGGCGAACTCCAGCTCAGTGGCACTGAAGGTTTCTGGCGAGTATTCGAACTGCCATTGGGTTTCCGGCTGCTGGGCGGCGTATTTGACGAACAGCTTGGCTGCGTTCACCGCGATTTCCTTCACGCCTTCCTTGTCCTGGTTGAACACGATGCGGCGGAACGACGGGCAGGTGGCGTTGTACAGGTGGACGATGGCTTTTTTCGCACCGCGCAGGGATTCGAACGTACGGGCGATCAAGTCTTCACGAGCCTGGGTCAGCACCTGAATGGTGGTGTCGTCCGGGATGTGGCCTTCTTCGATGAGGGTGCGGACGAAGTCGAAGTCGGTCTGGGAAGCGGCCGGGAACGATGCCTCGATTTCCTTCACGCCCACCGCGACCAGGGTTTTCCAGAAACGCAGCTTCTTGACCGCGTCCATCGGCTCGATCAGCGACTGGTTGCCGTCGCGCAGGTCGGAGCTGCACCAGATCGGCGCGGCGGTGATGGTCTTCGATGGCCAGGTGCGATCCGGCAGGTTGATGGTCGGGAAGGCACGGTATTTGGAAGACGGGTCTTTGAGCATGCTCATGGGGAAATCCTTATTGTCGTGGCCGGAAAAAGGCGGCCTGCCGGTGGTTCGAATGGGGTGGCTTGAAGCCTGGACGAGGTGCCGCGATTCAGCCCGGCAGTCGTGCGCTGACGAGGCACAGGCTGCGGTGCTGGCGAAGCTGGATGAGGGTGTGAGAGGTTTTCATGCTCCAACCCTAACCGCGTGAACGGCGGATCGCAAGCAGTCGGAAAAAATTGAGAGAACTTCTGTTTTTGAGCGGTTTTGCGAGATTTAATCGCGCATATCCGAGATGTCGATATTGGAAATTGCGTCGATGTTTTGAGCTTGGCAATTCACGGGCGGTGGCGATGCGGCTGTCGTCATCGCGAGCAAGCTCGCTCCCACAGGGGATCTCTGTGGGTTGCGAGAGATGTATTCACAACAAATCCCGTTGTGGGAGCGAGCTTGCTCGCGATGAGGCCAGTCGCCTCAGCACACATCTCAGGGCTGGAACGCCCCGATGAAAATCGCCGGATCCACCCGCGCATCGTTCAGGCTGATATTCCAGTGCATATGCGGCCCGGTCGCGCGGCCGGTGGCGCCGACCTTGCCCACTACGGTGCCCCGGGCCAGTTGCTGGCCGACCTTCACGTCGATCTTCGACATGTGGCAGAACATGCTGATGAAACCCTGGCCATGGTCGACGAACACCGTGTTGCCATTGAAGAAGTAATTGCCGGTGAGGATTACCTTGCCGGCGGCCGGGGTCTTGATCGGTGTCCCGGCGGGCACGGCGAAGTCCAGGCCGGCATGGGGGTTGCGCTCCTCGCCGTTGAAGAAGCGGCGCACGCCGAACTTGCTCGACAGCGGGCCGTTGACCGGTTTGTCCAGCAGCAGGTTGCTGGGGATGTTCGGACTGAAGCTGCGATAGGCCTTCAGTTGTACCGCCAGCTCGGCGTCGATGCGCTTGAGGTCCGCCGGGTTCGGGTTGACCTGGCGTTTATTCGCCAGGGTGATGTGTTGCTCGGGGTACTTTTTATAGCCGACCACGAACGGCTGGGTGCCGCCGCCACTGCTGATCTGTTGGGTGCCGGGTTGCACCGTCAGGGGAATGCCGACAATCGCCAGCCAGTTCTGCTGTTCCTTGACCACCAGCACCGGCTTGCCCTGGTAAGTGGCTTTGGGTGCCTGGGCCGCGCTGCCCAGGTCCACCACGGCCACGCCGCCAGGCACCGGCTTGTTCAACAAGCGAGTGATGTAACTGTCGGCATGGGCATTGAACGTCAGGCACAGCAACAGCAGTGGGGCGAGATAGCGCGGCATGAATCAGTCCAGTAAAGAAAGGGTGACTGGCGTCAGGTGATTGTCTTCGACCCGCACCAGCAGTTCGCCTTCGCCGAGCTTGGCGGTCAGGCGCTGGCCGGTCTGGGTTTGCCCGGCGCTGCGGATCGCATGACCACGCTCGTCGAGCAAGATGCTGTAGCCGCGGCCAAGGGTCGCCAGGGGGCTGACGATGTGCAGCGTCTGCATCTGGTTGTGCAGTTGCACACGGCGCGCCTTGAGGCCTTCGCGCATGGCTCGGGGCAGGCGTTCGGCGAGGCTGTCCAGGCGCTGGCGCAGCAACGCCAGGTGCCGGCCCGGATGTTGCCCGGCCAGGCGGGTTTCCAGGCGGATCAAGCGTTCACGGCGGGTATTGAGGCTGCGCTCGAAGGCCCGGCGCAGGCGCATGTCCAGGTCGTCGAGGCGCTGGGCTTGCTGGCGCAGGCGTTCACCGGGATGACGCAGGCGCCGGGTGAGGCCTTCGAGGCGCAGTTGATCGCGCATCAGCCGGTCGCGCATGCGCATCACCAACCGGCGATGCAGGCTTTCGACCCGGCGCACCAGGTCGCCGGCATCCGGTGCCAGCAGTTCGGCGGCGGCGGACGGGGTCGGGGCGCGCACGTCGGCGACGAAATCGCTGATGGACACGTCGGTTTCATGGCCGACGGCGCTGACGATTGGCGTGACGCAGGCATCCACCGCCCGGGCCACGGCTTCTTCGTTGAAGCACCATAAGTCTTCCAGCGAACCGCCGCCCCGGGCCAGGATCAGTGCGTCGAAGCCACGGGCATCGGCCAGTTTCAGGGCGCGGACGATTTGCCCGGTGGCTTCACGACCTTGCACGGCGGTGGGAATCAGGGTCAGGGCGATCTGCGGCGCCCGGCGGCGGAACACGCTGATGATGTCGCGGATCACCGCGCCCGTGGGCGAACTGATGATGCCGATGCGTTGTGGGTGGGCCGGCAACGGCACCTTGCGTTCGGCGCTGAACAGGCCCTCGGCGCTGAGTTTTTCCTTCAGGGCATCGAAGGCCAGGCGCAGGGCGCCATCGCCGGCCGGCTCCACGGTGTCGAGGATCAACTGGTAATCGCCCCGGCCTTCGAACAGCGAAACCTTGCCGCGTACTTTCACCGCCAGCCCATCCTTCAAGGCCTGGCGCACCCGCGCGGCGTTCTGCCGGAACAGCGCGCAACGAACTTGGGCACCGCTGTCCTTGAGGGTGAAGTACACATGGCCGGAGGCCGGACGGGCAAGGTTGGAGATTTCGCCCTCGACCCAGATGTTGCTGAACACGTCTTCAAGCAACACCCGCGCACGGCCGTTGAGCTGGCTGACAGTCAGGACCTCGCGGTCCAGGCCCAGTCGGGCAAAGGGATCTTTAATCATGGGCGGCATGATAAGGGCATTCGCTGGTGAATCTCCATGTATGCAAACAAATCGGACCGAGTTGTCTTCATCGCGAGCAAGCTCGCTCCCACAGGGATCTTGGGTGGTCGCAAGCTTTGTGAACACCAGGGATCCATTTGTGGGAGCGAGCTTGCTCGCGATAGCGGTGGACCTGTCACCACAAATGCTGGATATGCTCCGAAACATCTGGCTAAAGTCGCCGCTTCGTCATCAAGGAAGTGCCGGATGAATCTTCTGTCGTGGTTGGGCCAGTGGGCATTTGCGCCCCTGGAATGGCTGGTGATCGGCCTGGCCATCGCACTGGCCTACATCGTGTTCGGCATCGCCGGGTTCGGCACGGCGCTGGTGGCCGCGCCCATCTTGCTGCTGTTCATGCCCTTGTCGAAGATCATCCCGCTGCTGGTCCTGCTGGATTTTGTCGCGGCCTTCGGCAACCTGTTGCCATCGCGTCGGGATGTGTCCCGGCAGGAGCTGCTGCGGTTGCTGCCGTGCATGGCACTGGGCTGCACCCTGGGGGTGTTTTTCCTGCTCAACCTCAAGTCCGACCTGTTGTTGCTGTTGATGGGACTGTTCATCAGCAGCTATGCCGTTTATAGCCTGTCGATAAAAACCCGGCCGACGCAGCTGTCATCGCGGTGGGCATTTCCGCTGGGCACGGTGGGCGGGATGTTCGGGGCGTTGTTTGGCAGTGGCGGCTTTTTATATGCCATTTACTTGAATAGCCGTCTGCCCAAGGACCCGGCCCGGGCCACGCAAAGTGCCTTGATCAGTTGCAGCACCGTGGTGCGCTTGAGCCTGTTTATCGTCGCGGGTGTGTATGCCGAGCTACCCTTGCTGGTACTGGCGCTGTGTTTGTTGCCGGCCATGGCGCTGGGGCTGTGGGTGGGGCGTCGCCTGACCATGAGGTTGTCGCGCGAGGCGTTCGTGCGCTTGGTGACCTGGCTGGTGCTCGCCAGCGGCATTGCCTTGATCGGGCGTTACCTGAGTGCTTGACCTGGCTTGGCCAGGGATTAAGCTGCCGGCCTTTATTCGCCCCCATGGGAACCTCCAGGCCTCGTCATGAATTCGCAAAGCATCATCGTCCCGAAAATTTCCACCCTGCCGGTCCACGAACCCCGGGCCCGGGCGATCGTGCGCTGGCTGGTGCGCAAAAATATTGTCGAAGAACAACTGACCACCTGCGGGCGCACCGGCAATCGCATGGCCCACGCCATCGCCCCTGGCGCACGGGCGGTGGTCCTGCATCCCGAAGCCTTGCCGTTCGGCGAAGCGATCAATGGCCTGGAGATCATCACCACGCGCTGCATCTATACACCGGCCAAGGGCTTTCTCGAAGAAGCCGGCTGTGCCGAGTGCCGCAAGGAAATCGGTGAAGCGTTGTTCGAAAGCCTGGAAGACTGGATGCCAGCGCGCACCGACAACTTCACCTGCCCCGAATGCGGCCATGAAGATGACATCAATGGTTTTCTGTTCCTGCAGCCGTGCGGCTTTTCCAACCTGGGGTTCATTTTCAACAACTGGCTGGAGGCGGGGTTCAAGCAGGACTTTCTCGATGAGTTCGCCGATTGGCTCGATCAGCCGGTGAGTTGGGTGCGGGTGGAGTTGTAAGGGCGCCGATGAGCCAATGTGGGAGCGAGCTTGCTCGCGATGGCGTCGGGGCAGTTGATACGGTGTTGACTGATACGCCGCTATCGCGAGCAAGCTCGCTCCCACAGGGAATATGGGTTGGCATGCAGTCAGTGATTTAGCCCGTCAATCAGCCCGCCAATAATAGACAGAGTTTTACATTGAGCCAGACGGGGTCCATGAGTATAATGGCGCGCTTCCATTTTCCCGCTCGGGAGCCCCCGCGATGCTGCGTATCAGCCAAGAAGCTCTGACCTTCGACGACATTCTCCTAGTGCCCGGTTATTCCGAAGTACTGCCTAACGAAGTCAGTCTCAAAACCCGTCTCACCCGTGGCATCGAACTGAATATCCCCCTGGTTTCCGCCGCCATGGACACCGTGACCGAAGCCCGTCTGGCCATTGCCATGGCCCAGGAAGGCGGTATCGGTATCATCCACAAGAACATGACCATCGAACAGCAGGCCGCCGAAGTGCGCAAGGTCAAGCGGTTCGAGGCTGGCGTGGTCAAGGATCCGATCACCATCGAGGCTGACGCCACGGTCCGGGATCTGTTCGAACTGACCCGCATGCACAACATCTCCGGCGTTCCGGTACTGCATGATGGCGACCTGGTCGGCATCGTCACCTCCCGCGACGTGCGTTTCGAGAACCGTCTCGATGCTTCCGTCCGCCAAGTGATGACGCCTAAAGAGCGCCTGGTCACGGTCAAGGAAGGCACCAACAAGGACGAAGTCCGCGAGTTGCTGCACAAGCACCGTATCGAGCGCGTGCTGATCGTCGACGACAAATTCGCCCTCAAGGGCATGATGACCGTCAACGACATCGAAAAAGCCAAGGCCTACCCGCTGGCGAGCAAGGACGACCAGGGTCGTCTGCGCGTCGGCGCTGCGGTCGGCACTGGCAAGGACACCGGCGACCGCGTCGCCGCCCTGGTCAATGCCGGCGTTGACGTGGTGGTGGTCGACACCGCCCACGGTCACTCCAAAGGCGTGATCGACCGCGTTCGCTGGGTCAAGCAGAACTTCCCTGACGTGCAGGTGATCGGCGGCAACATCGCCACCGGTGAAGCCGCCAAGGCCCTGGCCGAAGCCGGCGCCGACGCGGTCAAGGTCGGTATCGGCCCAGGCTCGATCTGCACCACCCGCATCGTCGCCGGTGTCGGCGTGCCGCAGATCAGCGCCATCGCCAACGTCGCCGCCGCCCTTGAAGGCACGGGCGTGCCGTTGATCGCCGACGGCGGTATCCGCTTCTCCGGTGACCTGTCCAAGGCCATCGTCGCCGGTGCCTACTGCGTGATGATGGGTTCGATGTTCGCCGGCACCGAAGAAGCGCCGGGCGAGATCGAGCTGTTCCAGGGCCGTAGCTACAAGGCTTATCGCGGCATGGGTTCGCTGGGCGCCATGTCCCAGGCCCAGGGCTCTTCCGACCGTTACTTCCAGGACTCCTCCGCGGGTGCCGAGAAGCTGGTGCCGGAAGGCATTGAAGGTCGCGTGCCGTACAAAGGCACCCTGAGCGCCATCATCCATCAACTGATGGGCGGCCTGCGTTCCTCCATGGGCTACACCGGCAGCGCCGACATCGAAGAGATGCGTACCAAGCCGGAATTCGTGCGCATCACCGGCGCCGGCATGGCCGAGTCCCATGTCCACGACGTGCAGATCACCAAGGAAGCGCCGAACTACCGCGTAGGTTAAGGCTTCCAGCAAAACGTTAATCACCGGGGCTGTTCATTCAGCCCCGAGTTGTTTCTGATTCACTACATGAGAATGAGTCATGGCCCTCGACATTCACGCTCACCGCATCCTGATCCTCGACTTCGGTTCCCAGTACACCCAGCTGATCGCCCGCCGCGTGCGTGAAATCGGCGTGTACTGCGAGCTGCATCCGTTCGACATGGATGACGAAGCGATTCGCGAATTCGCTCCGAAAGGCGTCATCCTCGCCGGCGGCCCCGAGTCTGTGCACGAAGCCGACAGCCCGCGCTGCCCGCAGGCGGTGTTCGACCTGGGCGTGCCGGTCTTCGGTATCTGCTACGGCATGCAGACCATGGCGGAACAGCTGGGCGGCAAGGTCGAAGGTTCGGACCTGCGTGAGTTCGGTTATGCCCGCGTCGACGTGGTCGGCAAGAGCCGCCTGCTGGATGGCATCGAAGACCACATCGACGCCGACGGCCTGTTCGGCCTGGACGTGTGGATGAGCCACGGCGACAAGGTCACCAAGATGCCGGAAGACTTCCACATCCTGGCCAGTACCCCGAGCTGCCCGATTGCCGGCATGTTCAACGATGATCGCCGTTACTACGGCGTGCAGTTCCACCCTGAAGTGACCCACACCAAGCAGGGCGGCCGCATCCTGTCGCGTTTCATCCTCGACATCTGCGGGTGCGAAGCCCTGTGGACCCCGTCGAAAATCGCTGAAGACGCCATCGCCCAGGTCCGTGCCCAGGTCGGTACCGACAACGTGCTGCTGGGCCTGTCCGGCGGCGTCGACTCCTCGGTGGTTGCCGCATTGCTGCACAAGGCCATCGGCGACCAGCTGACCTGCGTCTTCGTCGACAACGGCCTGCTGCGTCTTCACGAAGGCGAGCAAGTGATGGCCATGTTCGCCGAGAACATGGGCGTCAAGGTGATCCGCGCCAACGCCGAAGAGCAGTTCCTGAACAACCTGGCCGGCGAGTCCGACCCGGAGAAGAAACGCAAGATCATCGGCCGCACCTTCATCGACGTGTTCGATGCCGAATCCTGCAAGCTGGACAACATCAAGTACCTGGCCCAGGGCACCATCTACCCCGACGTGATCGAGTCGGCCGGCGCCAAGAGCGGCAAGGCCCACGTGATCAAGTCCCACCACAACGTCGGTGGCCTGCCAGAGGAAATGAACCTCAAGCTGGTCGAGCCGCTGCGCGAACTGTTCAAGGACGAAGTGCGTCGCCTCGGTCTCGAACTGGGCCTGCCCTACGACATGGTCTACCGCCACCCCTTCCCGGGCCCGGGCCTGGGCGTGCGGATCCTCGGTGAAGTGAAGAAGGAATACGCCGACCTGCTGCGTCGCGCCGACCACATCTTCATCGAAGAACTGCGCAAGGCCGACTGGTACCACAAGGTCAGCCAGGCGTTCGTGGTGTTCCAGCCGGTGAAATCGGTGGGCGTGGTTGGCGATGGCCGTCGTTACGCCTGGGTCGTGGCCCTGCGTGCCGTGGAAACCATCGACTTCATGACCGCTCGCTGGGCACACCTGCCCTATGAGCTGCTGGAGACTGTTTCCGGTCGGATCATCAATGAGATCGAAGGTATTTCCCGCGTCACTTATGACGTGTCGAGCAAGCCGCCAGCGACGATTGAGTGGGAATGATGAGGCGTCCGACATTGTCCGGCACCCTCTAGCAAGAAATGTCCTGAAGCCCGCGTAATTGCGGGCTTTTGGCTTTTTTGGCCTGGCAAGTTCTGGCCGCTTTGTGCATCGCCGAGACCGTGTTTATGCGGTGTGGTACGGGGCATTGGCTGAGCCAAATGCCCTGCTGGGTGCTCGATGGTGTTATTTTTCGTGCGCGGCGATGAACATGGCGACGGCCGCCCGGCAATAGGATTCGATTTCGTTGTCGTCCTCTGCTCTGGCCTCATCGAAGCGCGCGATTATCAGGAGATCGGATCCTTTGAAAAGCGCGGCAAACAAACGGGCGGACCGCAGAGGATCGGGCACGTTCAGAACCGCCTTCGCGTGCAACTGACGCAACAGGGCCTCGATCTGGGCAATGACATAGGCGGGACCGGCTTCGTATTGGCGCTTGCTTAACGACTTTTGATTCGTCTTGTCGGCCATGATCATGGCTTCGACACTGCGCACGTCCGGACTCAATAGCGTGCGAAGCAAGGTTGTTCCCACCGCCATGAGCTGATCTTCGGCTGAACCGTCGACGCCTGCAAAAAGGGCCTGTGGTGCAAACTGCTGGCAGTGGGCCGCAATGGCCGCACTGAACAGCGCCTCCTTGTTCTCGAAGTGCCGATAGATGCTGAGCTTGGATATCTTCGCCCGCTGGGCGACCTTGTCCATTGTCGTCGCTTGAAAACCCAATTCCACAAAAAGTTCGCCCGCGGCGTCGACTATCGTTTGGCCAAGTGCCTCGTTGGCGGGCCGGCCGCGACGGGCCTGGCTGTTTTTGGTCATAAAAATTCCAGTACTTGACAGTATTATAATTCTTGAATTATGGTACTTAAAAGTATCTTAAAGTACAAACCAATCTCCCTCCATCCATAAACGGAGCCCATCACCATGAATGATGTCATCATCATCGGCGGCAGTTTTGCCGGTCTTGCCGCCGCCTTGCAGCTCGGCCGTGCCCGCCGCAAGGTCACCGTCCTCGATACCGGCCTGCCGCGCAATCGCTTCGCCGACCACTCCCATGGCCTGCTCGGCCACGACCACAAGCCACCGCTGGAGATCCTGGCCGAGGCGCGGCAGCAACTGGCACGCTATCCCACAATCCAACTGGTCAATGCCCGGGCCGAGAGCGTCTCCGGCGCCATCGACGATTTTTCCGTCCTCACGGGCGAGGGCGAAACCCTCAGGGCGCGCCGCCTGATTCTGAGCTATGGCGTCGCCGACCAGATGCCTGAACTTCCCGGCTTTGCCGAAGGTTGGGGCACCTCCATCGTGCCTTGCCCCTATTGCGACGGCTTTGAAGTTGCCGGCCGGCATTGGGGCCTCGTCTGGTCCGGCCCAATGTCGCACAACTACGTCAGGCTGTACCACGATTGGACCGACACATTGACGGTCTTCGCCAATGGTCACGACATTCCACCCGACATCCGGGCCGATCTGGCTCGCCGTGGCATCCCTGTCGTCGATGGCCGGGTCACCGAAATCGACCATGACGAGAGCCATAACGCCACCGTCAGGCTCGACGCCGGCCCCTCTGTCGCGGTCGACATCCTGTTCGCGCATCCGCGCAACAAACCGTCCGCACGCCTGCATGAATCGCTGGGTCTCGCCACGGTCGATACGCCCCAGGGCATCGTCCTCAAGGTCGACGAGCGCCGCGAAACCAGCGTGCCCGGCATCTACGCCGCTGGCGACCTCGCCAACCCCGCAATGCCCTCGGTCACCACGGCATCATGGCAAGGCGCGACGGCGGGCATCTCCGCCCAGCAGTCGATGCTGGTTTGATGGCACAGATTCCAACGATCAGGACTGAGATAACATGACAGAGCAAAAAGCCTATCAGGTCGCCGACTGGAATGGCCAAAGCGGTGAGTACTGGGCTGCCAACCAGGCCCGGCTCGACGCCATGTTTGCGGTGTTTGGCCAGGCCGCGATCGAAGCCGCCGCGCCCGCCATGGGCGAACGCGTGCTGGATGTCGGCTGCGGCGCGGGCGCATCGAGTCTGGAGCTGGCTGGCCGCGTCGGCGCGGGCGGCCATGTGCTGGGCGTGGATATCTCCGAACCGCTGATCGGCCGAGCGCGCGCACTGGCGCCACAGGATAAGCCGGCCCTGTTCCGGGTAGCCGACGCCAGCCGCGCCGAGCTGCCCGAGGGCGCGTTCGACATCCTGTTCTCGCGCTTCGGAGTCATGTTCTTCGACGATCCGACAGGAGCCTTCACCCATATGCGACGCGCGCTCCGGCCGGGCGGGCGGGTCGCTTTCGTCTGCTGGCGCGGCGTGGCCGAGAACGATTGGGTGCGCCTGCCGATGGGCGCGCTCAAGGGCATTGTCCCAATGTCCGCGCCGCCCGGTCCCGAAGCGCCCGGCCCATTCTCGTTCGGCGACCGGGGGCGGGTGACACGCATCCTGACGGCGGCCGGCTTCACCGATATCGCTATCGCGCCCTTCGATGCTTCTATCCCGTTCGGTGAGGGCGGGACGCGGGACGAGGCGATCGACGACGCGGTGAAGATGGCGTTCGAGGGCGGCCCGCTGTCGCTTGTGCTCGCTGACCAGCCCGACGACATCCGCGCCCGCGCCTGGGCCGCGGTTCGTGCCGCCTTCGCGGGCCTTCCCGGCGAGCGGTCGGTGATGATCGACGGCGCGGCGTGGATCGTCACGGCACGCAATCCGGCAAGCTGACAGGGATTCCTGGCGGTGAAAGCCGTCATGAATCGGAGGAAAAACCTCGATGCTTACCGACACCGCACGGCACAACTTCAAACCGGGTCCAAGACGCTTGCCCTAGAACCGATCGAACGGTTTGCGATCCAGGAGACAGTCGATGAACGCCCCGAGGAGGGCTGGTCGATACTGGCGGCTCGGCCGGAACGGATTACGAGGGCGGCAAGAAAATCGTCATGGGTTGGCTGGGAGGAATTCCAGTGGGCCGATTTGAGCGCTTTCCTGGCGTCTCCTCGGTCCGGTATCAATGTCCACCCGCAAACGCCCCGTCGCTACAGTCAAAGCTCTGTTTTCAAACTGTCAAAGGCGTCCTGCAGGAATTTGGCCACCGGCTTTCGCTGGCCGGTCTGATCCCGCCACGCCTGGAGCGCGAGCCTCATCGCACCGACGGACACCACAGCCACCATCCGAAGGGCCAACCGCCGCTCAGGCTGCCGCCAGACCTCACACAGCGTGTTGAACAGCGCTTGTTCCTGTTGCGCGTAGTACGCCTGCTTGCGCGCAAGAAGCGATTCGCTCGAACGCATGAGATTGTCCACGGCTGTCATCTGCTCGGTCGTATAGCGCGCGATGTGCTTGACCATCACATCGCGCACGGCATCGAGTGGCGGTACGTCGGGCGATGTCTTCAGCAGATCGGCAATCAGCCTGGCCGAATCGGCGTCCTGCCAGAACAAGATGATGTCGTCCTTCGATTTGAAGTACGAGAAAAACGTGCGGCGCGAGATGCCAGCCGCTGCCGCGATGGTGTCCAGCGTTGTGCCTTCGTAACCGTTGGCGAGGAACAAGCGCTGGCCGGCCTCGGCGATGCGCTGGCGTGTTTCGCGGCGCTTGCTTTCCCGCAAGCCTTCTGTGGGTGCTGCATCTGCGGGAGGGAAGGATTCTGACATTCCGATGGCCTATTGCATTTCTGCACTAAGTGCAGCAGAGTTAGCACTGAGTGCATATTTATATGCACCTAGTGTATATTCCTACTTCTCGGCAGGCAAGGATCATGACCCACTGGACAGTTTCCGACATCCCTTCCCAACGCGGCCGTACGGCGGTCGTCACCGGTACTGGCGGCCTTGGCTTGCAAGATGCACTGGCGCTGGCCCGTGCCGGTGCGAATGTCATCATCGCCGGTCGAAATCCGTCGAAAGGCGCCGCAGCAGTCGATCAGATTCGCCAAAGGGTTCCCGGCGCGAATGTGACTTTCGGGGCACTGGACCTTGCCAGCCTCGAATCCATCGAGTCGTTCGGCGAGCGTCTGCGGAGTTCGCGCGACAGCCTGGACTTGCTGATCAACAACGCGGCAGTGATGGCGCCGCCCAAGCGTCAGGTAACTTGCGACGGATTCGAGTTGCAGTTCGGCACGAACTACCTGGGGCACTTCGCCTTGACCGCCCAGCTGCTGCCGCTGCTGCGCAAAGGCAACAAGCCACGGGTGGTCAGTCTTTCAAGCGTCGCCGCCCGAAGCGGCACGATCAACTTCGATGATCTGCAAGCTCAGCGCAGCTACAAGCCGATGCCGGTTTACAGCCAATCGAAACTCGCTTGCCTGATGTTCGCCCTTGAATTGCAACGCCGCAGCGATGCTGCGGACTGGGGCATTCAGAGCATCGCTGCCCATCCTGGCATTTCGCGCACCGATCTGTTGCCCAATGGCGCCGGCGCACGGAGCATTCCGGGTATGGCTCGCCGTTACATGTGGTTCCTGTTCCAGCCGGCAGCGCAGGGGGCGTTGCCGACACTCTTCGCCGCGACGTCACCGCAGGCTCAAGGCGGTGCCTATTACGGCCCGGACAGGCTCGGCGAAACACGCGGCTATCCGGCCATTGCCAAGGTTCCTGCGCAAGCACTGGACACGAGCGTCGCTGCGAGGCTGTGGATTGAGTCGCAAGGGCTTACGGGAGCGGTCTTTCGGTAAACCAGCCATGTACAAATACGTTGTCGTCGAACGGCCTGTACTGGGTCGGTGAGGCTAGATGCGTTCTATACTCTTGGCACCCATTGCGACGATGAGAGGTCGCAATAAGGAGCCTGCCATGAATGACACTCAGAAACTGGCCGCCTTGCGCATCGTTTTGATCGTCGTCGGTCTGATAGCCATATTCGCGATCTGGCCGCTGATGATCCTGTGGCCGTCCGGCTGGGCGTGGCACAGCGGCCATTCCCAGTACCCGCTGATGATCGTCGGCATTTACGCGACGCTCGGTGTGTTCTTGCTGATGGCGTCGCGCGATCCGATGAAGCATCTGAGCCTGATCTGGTTCACCGTGTGGTCGAGCGTCGTGCACGGCGCGATCATGGCCGTGCAGTCCTTCGGCGAGATGGACGGGGCAAGCCACATCGGCCATCTGGTGGGCGACGTGCCCGCGTTATTCATCGTTGCGGCGGCGTTAGCCTTCTTCACGCCGCGGCGCAGCCATGCATAACCAGCGAATGGATTGATCCTGTCGAAAAGGCTTGCTTCGATGTGCACGAAAAAATGCCCTGTGGATAACTTCCCCAGGGCATTTTCATTTTGTTTTTTTCATTTTCGCTGGCCTTACTGTTTCTCATCTGCGGGTGTATCGTATTCGCCTTTTGCGGGCCCAACGGTTCGCGCGGATTCAATAGGTGGTTGCGTTCATGTCCTTTACCCGTCGCCAAATACTCGGTGGCCTGGCCGGTCTTGTTGTCGTTGGTGTGGGTGCAGGCGGCGCGTCGCGGTATTGGCTGGGCAAGCGGGCCGACGCCGAAGCCGGCCACGACTATGAATTGATCGCCGCGCCCTTGGACGTCGAGTTGGTGGCGGGGCACAAGACCCAGGCCTGGGCGTTCGGCCCTTCGGCGCCGGGCACCGAGCTGCGGGTGCGCCAGGGCGAGTGGTTGCGGGTGCGCTTCATCAATCACCTGCCGGTCGCCACCACCATCCACTGGCACGGTATCCGTTTGCCGCTGGAGATGGACGGCGTGCCGTATGTCTCGCAACTGCCGGTGCTGCCGGGCGAGTATTTCGACTACAAATTCCGTGTGCCGGACGCCGGCAGTTACTGGTACCACCCCCACGTCAACAGCAGCGAAGAGCTCGGGCGTGGGCTGGTAGGGCCGCTGATCGTCGAGGAACGTGAGCCGACTGGCTTCAAGTACGAACAGACCCTGAGCCTCAAGAGCTGGCATGTGGACGAGCAAGGCCAGTTCGTGGAGTTCAGCATTCCCCGCGAGGCGGCGCGTGGCGGCACGGCCGGGCGGCTGGCGACCATCAACGGTGTGCCGCAGGCGGTGATCGACCTGCCGGCCGGGCAGATCACCCGGGTGCGTTTGCTCAACCTCGACAACACCCTGACTTACCGTATCAACATCCCTGGCGTTGAAGCGCAGATCTATGCGCTGGACGGCAACCCCATCGAACCGCGCCCGCTGGGCAAGGAATACTGGCTGGGCCCGGGCATGCGCATTTGCCTGGCGATCAAGGCGCCGCCGGCCGGCGAGGAATTGTCGTTGCGCAATGGCCCGGTGCGCCTGGGCACCTTGCGTTCGGTGCCCAACAGTGACGCCCCGACCCAGTGGCCGCCGGCACTGCCAGCCAACCCGGTGTCCGAGCCGGACCTGGCCAATGCCGAGAAGCTCAACTTCAATTTCGAATGGGTCGGCTCGGTGTCGGTCAATGTCGACAATGGCAAGCCGCCGAGCCTGTGGCAGATCAACGGCAAGGCCTGGGACATCACCGACAAGACCTGCGCCGACCGGCCGATCGCCACGCTGAAGAAAGGCCAGAGCTACATTTTCGAATTGAAGAACATGACCCAGTACCAGCATCCGATCCATTTGCACGGCATGAGCTTCAAGGTGATCGCGTCGAACCGGCACAAGGTCGTGCCGTACTTCACTGACACTTACTTGCTGGGCAAGAACGAACGGGCGCAGGTGGCGCTGGTGGCGGATAATCCAGGGGTGTGGATGTTCCACTGCCATGTGATCGACCACATGGAAACCGGCCTGATGGCCGCCATCGAGGTGGCGTGATGCGCCAGATTCGTCCCGCCAGAATCATCGACCGTAGCCGCGACCAGGACTTCATGCGCGAAGCCCTGGCCCTTGCCGCCCAAGGCGCCGCCCTGGGGGAAGTGCCGGTGGGCGCGGTGCTGGTGCAGGACGGCGAGATCATCGGGCGCGGCTTCAACTGCCCGATCAGCGGCCACGATCCCAGCGCCCATGCGGAAATGGTCGCCATCCGCGCCGCTGCCCAGGCAGTGAGCAATTATCGTCTGCCCGGCAGCACCCTGTATGTGACGCTGGAGCCGTGCAGCATGTGCGCCGGCCTCATCGTCCACTCGCGCATCGCCCGGGTCGTCTACGGCGCCCTGGAGCCCAAGGCTGGCATCGTGCAGAGCCAGGGGCAGTTTTTCAGCCAGGATTTCCTGAACCATCGGGTGATGTTCGAGGGCGGGGTGTTGGCCGAGGAGTGCAGTACGGTGCTGAGTGAGTTCTTCAAGGCCCGAAGAGCCAAAGCCCCGGACTGAACACCGAGCCCTTGTGGGAGCGAGCTTGCTCGCGATAGCGGTGGGTCAGTCAACATCTGTCTTAACTGACTGTCCGTCATCGCGAGCAAGCTCGCTCCCACAGGGGACTTGTGGTGTTTGGGCGTTTTATTTACGCGCCACAATCACCGCCCGCATCGGTGCCGGCAGCCCTTCGATGGTCTTGCTGTGGTCGGCAGGGTCGAGGAAATCACTCAATGACTGATACTTCATCCACTCGGTGCTGCGCTGTTCTTCCACGGTCGTCAGGCTCACGTCCACGCAACGCACGTCCCTGAACCCCGCGCGGCGCAGCCAGCGTTCCAGGGCCGGGACCGATGGCAGAAACCACACGTTGCGCATCTGCGCGTAGCGGTCCTCGGGCACCAGCACCTGGTGTTCGTCGCCTTCGATCACCAGGGTTTCCAGCACCAGTTCGCCGCCCTTGACCAGGCAATCCTTCAGGGCGAGCAAGTGTTCGATCGGCGAGCGGCGATGGTAGAACACGCCCATGGAAAACACCGTGTCGAAGCCTTCCAGTTCCGCTGGCAGGGCCTCGAAGGGAAATGGCAGATGCCAGGCGTTGGGCTGCGACAGGTAGCGTTGTACCGCCTGGAACTGGCAGAAGAACAGCCAGTTGGGGTCGACGCCGATCACCGTGTCCGCCCCGGCGCCGAGCATGCGCCACATGTAGTAGCCGTTGCCGCAGCCCACATCGAGGATGCGCTTGCCCGCAAGATCCAGGTGCGGAGCCACCCGCGACCACTTCCAGTCCGAGCGCCATTCGGTGTCCACGTGCACGCCGAACAGGTCGAAAGGCCCTTTGCGCCAGGGTGACAGGCCCATCAACGCGGTACGCATTTGCCCACGGGCTTCATCGGAACAATCGGTGTCGAGCGTCAGGCCGTTCAGCAGGTCGACGGTGGTGGGTTGCAAAACCGGCAGTGCATCGAGGGCGCTTTGCCAACGTTCCAGGTCGCCGTGGCCCTTTTCCATCTTGCTGTCGAGTTGCGTCTGCAGCGTCGCGGCCCAATCGGCCAGGGGCGTGCCGGCCAGATGGCGGGCGAGGGGGGACAAATCGATCATGGCAGGGCAATCAACGAGGCGAAGTTAAGACACTGGAACCATGGCACGACTTTCGAGAAGCCGGCCGCCAAGAGGCGCTCGCGGTGCTCTTCGAGGCTGTCGGGCTTCATGACGTTTTCGATGGCGCTGCGTTTCTGGGCAATCTCCAGCTCGCTGTAGCCGTTGGCGCGCTTGAACGCCACGTGCAGGTCGGTGAGCAGGGCGTGTTCCTCTGCATCGTTGAAACGCAGTTTTTCCGACAGGATCAGGGCGCCACCCGGCAGCAGGGACTGGCGGATGCGGCTCAACAGGGCGGTGCGCTGGTCCGGCGCGATGAATTGCAGGGTGAAATTCAGTGCCACTACCGAGGCTGGCTGGAACGTCAGGGCGAGGATGTCGCCTTCGATCACTTCCACCGGCAGCAGCTCCTGGAACATCGAGTCCTGGCCGTTGAGGTATTCACGGCAGCGCTCGACCATGGCCGCCGAGTTATCCACCGCGATCACCCGGCAACCGTCGGTGCGCACATGGCGGCGCAGGGCCTGGGTCACCGCGCCCAGGGACGAGCCGAGATCGTAGAGCACGCTGCCCGGCTGGGCGAATTGCGCGGCGAGCACGCCGAGGTTTTCGACGATGGTCGGGTAACCCGGCACCGAACGCTTGATCATGTCCGGAAACACCCGCACTACGTCCTCGTTGAAGGCGAAGTCCGGCACTTGGGCCAGGGGTTGGGCGAATAGGCGATCAGGGTCTTTGCTCACGGCGGTTCCAGCGGCATGGGTGGTGAAAAGGCCGGCATTTTAACCAAAAAACCAGTGGGAGCGAGCTTGCTCGCGATGGCGATGGTTCAGCCGGCCATAATGTTGACTGACAGACCGCTATCGCGAGCAAGCTCGCTCCCACATTATTTGGCTCAGTGTGGCTTTTGGGCGAACGCCGACGCGGTAATGCCCCATTGGCCCAGCCAATAACTGACGATGATCAGGTAAGGCGCGGCATGGAAGGGTTGCACGAACCGGTTGATGCCGATGAGGCTGTCGGAAAACACAAACGCCAGCGCCCCGGCGGCGGCCAGCCAAGCCGGACGCTTGGGCACCTCGGTGCCCAGTCGTGCCAACGCCCGCCAGAGCATGGCGCTGATGACCAGGCCGTAGATCACCACCGGCACCAGCAACGGCCCGAGACCGCTCGACACCAGGATTGCCAGGAGCGCCGCGCCGATGCCCAAGGCCAGGGCCAAGGGCAGCAGCGCCGGTCGGCGGCAGTCGCTGAGGTAGGCTTTCAGGTAGGCCAGGTGCGCCAGCAGAAACGCACCAAGGCCGAACACGAACAGGTCTCCCGGCCAAGCCAGCACCATATCGCCCACCAGAGAGAAAATCAGCCCGAGGCTGATCCAGCGCCGATATTCGCTGGGCGGCGCATCGTGCAGCCAGCCGAGCAGGGCCAGCACCGGCATGGGCTTGACCAGCAGGCACAGCAGCGTGGCATGCATGGCCAGGCCGTACAGGTAGGTGGCCGCACCCATCAGTGCGAGGATCAGCCAACCCACGGTCAGTTCACCGCGATAGCGCAGTCAAAGGTTTCCACGGGCGGCACTTCCGGCGCCCAAGGCTGTTGATAAGTCAGGCGCAAACGCCCGGTGCCGGCGCTGAACGCCTGGAAGCGCCAGGTCGAGACCCCCGCGGCGCCAACGATGCCGGCGTCTTCCGGATTGCGATAAACCTCCGGCCCCAAGCCCTTCAACACGCCACCGGCCGAATCCTGGATCGCCCAGCGATAACCGGTGCTGGGGTTGCTGGGCAGGCTCAGGATCAGGTTCTGTCCGTTATTGAGCCTCACGGGGCACTGGCTCAGTTTTTCCACGGTCACGTTGTTGCTGGTTTGCGTGGCGCAGGCGCTCAGCAGGGCGAGGCTGAGGGGGACGAGCAGGCGAGTGGGGGACATAAGGGCAACGGCTCCGGCATTCACGACGAACGGTGAGCATAACCGAAGATGCTACTGGGTGTGTCAGGTGGGGATGTGTTGTTGCTGATGGCGCCATCGCGAGCAAGCTCGCTCCCACAGGGGATTTGTGGTGTTCACAGCATTTGTGATCCACACCAAACCCTGTGGGAGCGAGCTTGCTCGCGATCAGGCCGGCACAGCCGCTACAAAACCCTCAGAACAACACCTTCGCCACATCCGCAAACCGCTTGGCAAAGTGCACCGTCACCCCTTCCTTGAGGTAGTCCGGCAATTCTTCGAAGTTGCCCCGGTTGGCTTCCGGCAGGATCAGTTCGTTGATTTTCTGCCGGCGCGCCGCGATGACCTTCTCGCGTACGCCGCCAATCGGCAGGACGTGCCCGGTGAGGGTCAGTTCGCCGGTCATGGCCACGCCTTTTTTCGGCGGCTGGTTGCGGGCCAGGGACAGCAAGGCACTGGCCATGGTCACGCCGGCGCTCGGGCCGTCCTTGGGTGTGGCGCCTTCCGGTACGTGCAGGTGAACGAAGGCCTCGTCAAAGAACTTCGGATCGCCGCCGAATTGCTTCAGGTGCGAACTGACGTAGCTGTGGGCGATCTCCGCCGACTCCTTCATCACCTCTCCCAGTTGCCCGGTCAGCTTGAAGCCGCGATTGAGGGTGTGGATGCGCGTCGCTTCGATCGGCAAGGTCGCGCCGCCCATGCTGGTCCAGGCCAGGCCGGTAATCACGCCGATGCCGGACAACACCTGCTCGTTGCGGAACACGGGTTTGCCCAGGGAGGCCTCGAGGTCCTTCGGCCCGAGCTTGATCACCGCTTTCGGGTCGTCGATCAGCTTCATCACCGCCTTGCGCACCAGTTTGCCCAGCTGTTTCTCCAGCTGTCGCACCCCGGCCTCACGGGCGTAACCGTCGATCAGGGCCTTGAGGGCGCTGTCGTTGATGCTCAGGCTACTCTTGGACACACCGGCCTTGGCCAGTTGCTTGGGCCACAGGTGGCGCTTGGCGATGGCGACTTTTTCTTCGGTGATGTAGCCCGACAGGCGGATCACTTCCATCCGGTCCAGCAGCGGGCCAGGGATCGAGTCCAGGGTGTTGGCGGTGCACACGAAGAGCACTTTCGACAGGTCCAGGCGCAGGTCCAGGTAGTGGTCGAGGAATTCGACGTTCTGTTCCGGGTCGAGGGTCTCCAGCAAGGCCGAGGCCGGGTCGCCCTGGTAGCTCTGGCCCATCTTGTCGATTTCGTCGAGCATGATCACCGGGTTCATCACTTCGACATCCTTGAGCGCCTGCACCAGCTTGCCCGGCTGGGCACCGATGTAGGTGCGTCGATGGCCCTTGATCTCGGCTTCATCGCGCATGCCGCCGACGCTGAAGCGGTAGAAAGGCCGGCCCAGGGATTCGGCGATGGACTTGCCGACGCTGGTCTTGCCCACGCCCGGCGGGCCCACCAGCAGCACGATGGAGCCGCTGATCTCACCTTTGTAGGCACCGACGGCGAGGAATTCGAGGATGCGGTCCTTGATGTCGTCCAGGCCGGCGTGGTGCTGGTCGAGCACCTTGCGTGCATGCTTGAGGTCGAGTTTGTCCTGGCCATACACGCCCCACGGCACCGAGGTCGCCCAATCCAGATAATTGCGGGTGACGGCGTATTCCGGCGAGCCGGTTTCCAGGATCGAGAGTTTGTTCATCTCCTCTTCGATACGCTTCTGCGCCTGGGCCGACAGCACTTTGCCTTCCAGCCGCTGCTCGAATTGTTCGATGTCGGCGCTGCGGTCGTCCTTGGTCAGCCCCAGTTCCTGCTGGATGACCTTGAGCTGCTCCTTGAGGAAGAACTGGCGCTGGTGTTCGCCGATCTTGTTGTTGACCTCGGCGGAAATCTCTTTCTGCAACCGCGCCACTTCGACTTCCTTGCGCAGCATCGGCAGCACTTTTTCCATGCGCTTGAGCATGGGCACGCAGTCGAGCACTTCCTGCAGCTCATTGCCGGTGGCGGAGGTGAGCGCGGCGGCGAAGTCGGTCAGCGGCGAAGGGTCGTTGGGGCTGAAGCGGTTGAGGTAGTTCTTCAGCTCTTCGCTGTACAGCGGATTGAGGGGCAGTAGTTCCTTGATCGCGTTGATCAGCGCCATGCCGTAAGCCTTGACCTCGTCGGTTGGCTCGCTCGGCTGGTGCGGGTATTCGACTTCCACCAGGTACGGTGGGCGATGGTGCTTGAGCCAGGTGCGGATGCGCACGCGGGTCAGGCCCTGGGCGACGAATTGCAGCTTGCCGCCTTCCCGGCTGGCGTGATGGACCTTCACCAGCGTGCCGTACAGCGGCAGTTTCGAAGTATCGAAATGGCGCGGGTCTTCCTGGGGCGTGTCCATGAAGAACAGGGCCAGGGAGTGGTGATCGGACTTGGCCACCAGTTCCAGGGTCTCGGCCCACGGTTCTTCGTTGACGATGACCGGCAACACCTGGGCCGGGAAGAAGGGGCGATTGTGAATGGGGATGATGTAGACCTTGTCCGGCAGGTTCTGGCCGGGCAGCGCCAGGCCGGTGCCGGAGGACGTGTGTTCGATGTGTTCGGAATCAGCGTAGTCGTTAGTGGCTTCAGTAGAGTGCTGGTCGCTCATGGGGCACCTGCGCAATGGGGTATGGGTCTTAGATGGGGCAGGTGGGGGGTGGTTTCAATGGTGGGCGATTGTTAACGGTTATTTCATTGGCCGGTTTTACCCCGTAGGAACTGCCGAACGAAGCGAGGCTGCGATCTTTCCTCTGACGCTTGCTTGAGTCTCAAGTGAAAGACCAAAAGATCGCAGCCTGCGGCAGCTCCTGCGGGAGGCGCGTCAGGCGACCCGGTTCAAGTCGTTGTGGCGCGTTTCCTTCAGGCACAGCACGGCGATGACGCTGAGCAGCGCGGCCGCTGAAACATAGCCTCCGACATAGCTCAGGCCGCCCATCGCCACCAGTTTCTGGGCGAAGAACGGTGCGGCCGAGGCACCGACGATACCGCCCAGGTTGTAGGCCGCCGAGGCGCCGGTATAGCGCACGTGGGTCGGGAACAGTTCCGGCAGCAAGGCGCCCATGGGGGCGAAGGTCACGCCCATCAGGAACAGCTCGATGCACAGGAACAGCGCCACGCCGCCGGTCGAGCCGTGGGTCAGCAACGGTTCCATGAGAAAACCCGAGGCAATCGCCAGCAGGCCACCGATGATCAAGATCGGTTTGCGCCCGTAGCGGTCGCTGGCCCAGGCGGACAACGGCGTAGCGGCGGCCATGAACAGTACGGCAAAGCACAGCAGGCCCAGGAATGTCTCGCGGCTGTAGCCCAGGGTGGACACGCCGTAGCTCAGGGAAAACACCGTCGAGATGTAGAACAGCGCGTAACACACCACCATCGCCGCGGCGCCCAGCAAGGTCGGTGCCCAGTATTGGCTGAACAGCTCGACCAATGGCACCTTGACCCGCTCCTGGCGGGCCATGGCATTGGCGAACACCGGGGTTTCATGGAGCTTGAGCCGCACATAGAGGCCGACGATCACCAGCACGGCACTGAGCAGGAACGGAATCCGCCAGCCCCAGGCGCGGAACTGCTCGTCATCCAGGCTCATGGCCAGGGTCAGGAACAGCCCGTTGGCCGCCAGGAAGCCGATGGAGGGCCCCAGTTGGGGAAACATGCCGAACCAGGCGCGCTTGCCCTTGGGGGCGTTCTCGGTGGCCAGCAGTGCCGCTCCGCCCCATTCACCCCCCAACCCCAGGCCCTGGCCGAAACGCAGCAGGCACAGCAGGATCGGCGCCCAGGCGCCAATGCTGGCGTAGCCGGGCAGCACGCCAATGAGCGTGGTGCACACGCCCATCAGCAGCAGGGAGGCCACCAGCGTCGACTTGCGCCCGATCCGGTCGCCGAAATGGCCGAACAGCGCAGAACCCAGCGGACGGGCGAGGAAGGCGATGCCGAACGTCAGGAAGGACGACAGCATCTGTGCCGTGCCTGAGGTTTGTGGGAAGAACACCGGCCCGATCACCAGGGCCGCCGCCGTGGCATAGACGTAGAAGTCGTAGAACTCGATGGCAGTGCCGATGAAACTCGCGGTCGCCACGCGAGTGGCCGAGTTGGTCGGCTGGGCAGGCACAGCCTCGTTGCAGGTAGCGGTCGTCATGCGGTGATCCCTGACAGTCATGTGCTCCGTTGGAGCGAATTATTATGGTCGAACGCCCAGGGATGCGGGCGGGTATCCCGTCGCTGTTTCGGGTAGGAACAGTCCCAGGGTTGATGCGGATTTTGCCGATGGTCTGGCCGGAACCGACCGGGCGCGGGGTAGGCACGGGGTTCGGGCGGAGCTGGGTAAGCGGGTTGAGTATAGGAAGGGGGCTAATGAATCAACAATACCTGTTGACGCCGAAACGAGCTTTTGTGGCGAGGGGATTTATCCCCGTTGGACTGCGAAGCAGTCCCAAAAAGACGTTGCGCCGAATCTGAGGCAACTGACTAAGAGTTTGGGGCCGCTGCGCGACCCAACGGGGATAAATCCCCTCGCCACAACTGTGTTTCACTTTGGGACTGTTGGGAACTAAGAGGCGGCAGGCACCGAACTGTTATGCCACGCCAGCACCTGGCTGACGCGGTTGTCCACGGTCTCGATGATTTCCAACCGATAACGCCCGATTTTCAGACAGACCGGGCTTTCGGGGATGGTTTCCAGGGCTTCGGTCACCAGCCCGTTGAGGGTCTTGGGACCGTCGCAAGGCAGATGCCAGCCCAGGGTCCTGTTCAATTCGCGGATCGACGCCGCGCCATCGATCATCAGGCGGCCATCGGGCTGGGGATGGACGTGGGGGTTGTCGAGGCTGTGCTGGCTCTCGAATTCGCCGACGATTTCTTCGAGGATGTCTTCCAGGGTGACGATGCCCAGTACTTCGCCGTATTCGTCCACCAC
This sequence comes from Pseudomonas sp. NFACC14, assembly GCF_900106885.1. Classification (NCBI taxonomy): domain Bacteria; kingdom Pseudomonadati; phylum Pseudomonadota; class Gammaproteobacteria; order Pseudomonadales; family Pseudomonadaceae; genus Pseudomonas; species Pseudomonas sp. NFACC14. The sequence goes on along the minus strand of NZ_FNOA01000003.1, from coordinate 319,983 downwards.
CATGCCCAGGCGCCGCTGCTGCTTGTGGAAATTCAGCAGTTGCAGCTGCAAGGGGGTGCTTTCGGGCACGAAGTAGGGTTCATGGGAGGCGGCCAGCAGCGCTTCCTTGGTCAGGCTCGCGTCCGCCAGCAGGTGGCGGATCTGGCGGGTGTTGAGCACCGCTTCGACCTGGTTGATATCGCTGTGGAACACCGGCAGGCGTGTCCGTCGGTTCAGGCGCAACTGTTCGATGATCTCGCCGATGGGGTCGTCGAGGTTGATCCCATCGACCTCGCTGCGGGGCACGAGGATATCGTTGACGGTGATGTTGTCCAGGGCGTGGATGCCGGAAATCGGATGCAGCCGGCCGCTGCCCTGCTCTGACTCCTGCTCGCTGCGCGGTGGCGCGGGCATTTCGTCGTCGCTCTGCTGCACCATGCCGGGCTTGCGGGCAAATGGACGCAGCAACAACTGGCTGGCGCCATTCAACAGCCAGGCAAATGGATAGAGGATCTTCAACGGTATGCCCAGCAGGGTATTACCCAGTGCCAGCACCGCGTCGGGCTGGCGGCTGGCCAGGGTGCGCGGCAGGTAATCGGCGAACACCAGCAGGGCGGCGCTGGTGCCGAGCCAGGCGACCCAGGGGCCGTTTTCCAGCCAGATAAAAATCGCCAGCAAGGTGCCGATGACCACGGCCAGGGCGCGGCAGAGGGTGTTGCACAGGATCAGGCTGGGCAGCGGGAAGGTCAGTGTCGCCAGTGGTTTGTCACTGGCGCGCGAAGCCGTGCGCTGGGCCAGCAGATATTGCTGGGCGGCTTCGATGGCGGTGAACAGGGCCGACCAGAGGATCAGCACCACCAGCACGGCGAACAACGGCGCTACGGGCAACGTATCCATCAGGGCCGTCCGTCAGATATGCAGGATGTATTCACGGACCAGCTTGCTGCCGAAGTACGCCAGCATCAGCAGGCAGAAACCGGCCAGGGTCCAGCGAATCGCTTTGTGCCCACGCCAGCCGAGGCGGTTGCGGCCCCACAGCAGCACGCTGAAGACCACCCACGCCAGGCAGGCCAGCAGGGTCTTGTGCACCAGGTGCTGGGCGAACAGGTTCTCGACGAACAACCAGCCGGAGATCAATGACAGCGACAGCAGGCTCCAGCCGGCCCAGAGGAAACCGAACAACAGGCTTTCCATGGTTTGCAGCGGCGGGAAGTTGCGGATCAGCCCGGAGGGGTGCTTGTTCTTGAGCTGGTGATCCTGCACCAGCAACAACAGGGCCTGGAACACGGCGATGGTGAACAGGCCGTAGGCGAGGATCGACAGCAGGATGTGGGCGAGGATGCCCGGCTCTTCGTCGATGATCTGCACGGTGCCCGACGGTGCGAACTGCGCCAGCAACACCGTGGCCAGCCCCAGTGGGAACAGCAGCACCAGCAGGTTTTCCACCGGGATGCGCGAGCAGGCCAGCAACGTCAGGGCGATCACGGCGACGGCGATCAGGCTGGCGGCGTTGAAGAAATCCAGGCCCAGGCCGATCGGCGTCATCAAGTGGGTATAAAGGCTGGCCGCGTGGCCGAGCACCGCCAGCACGCCAAGCGTGACCAGCAGGCGTTTGTTCGCCTTGGCACCGGTGGCCAGGCGGGTGCCTTGATAGAAGGTCGCAGCGGCATAAAGGCAAGCGGCGGCGAGGGTGGCAAGCAAGCTGGGTGACAAGGGGAGCATAAATCCTGTTAGGCAAGCCCGAAAGGCGCTGAGTTTGGCATAGAACCCCCTTCACACGAAAGACCACAGCAGGTGTACGCCGCACGCTTCTTCGCTATAATCCGCGACCTGCCCACGCCGCAGGCTCGCCGAGCACATTTTTCACGGTCTGGGCCGCCATTATCCCGGTCTCATCTGGGCCTGAAAGGATCGCGCATGTTTGAAAACCTAACCGACCGTCTCTCGCAGACGCTGCGCCATGTCACCGGCAAGGCGAAGCTGACCGAAGACAACATCAAAGACACCCTGCGCGAAGTGCGCATGGCGTTGCTCGAAGCCGACGTCGCCCTGCCGGTGGTCAAGGACTTCGTCAATTCGGTCAAGGAACGCGCCGTCGGCACCGAAGTGTCGCGCAGCCTGACGCCGGGCCAGGCGTTCGTGAAGATCGTCCAGGCCGAGCTCGAAAGCCTGATGGGCGCCGCCAACGAAGACCTGAACCTCGCCGCCGTACCGCCAGCGGTGGTGCTGATGGCCGGTCTGCAGGGCGCGGGCAAGACCACGACAGCCGGCAAGCTGGCGCGTTTCCTTAAAGAGCGCAAGAAGAAGTCGGTGATGGTGGTCTCGGCGGACATCTACCGTCCTGCGGCGATCAAGCAACTGGAAACCCTGGCCAACGACATCGGCGTGACGTTTTTCCCGTCCGACCTGAGCCAGAAGCCGGTGGACATCGCCCAGGCGGCTATTAAGGAAGCGAAGCTCAAGTTCATCGACGTGGTCATCGTCGATACCGCCGGTCGCCTGCACATCGATGAAGAGATGATGGGTGAGATCAAGGCGCTGCATGCCGCGATCAACCCGGTGGAAACCCTGTTCGTGGTCGACGCCATGACCGGCCAGGACGCGGCCAACACCGCCAAGGCGTTCGGTGATGCGCTGCCGCTGACCGGCGTGATCCTGACCAAGGTCGACGGTGACGCCCGTGGCGGTGCCGCGCTGTCGGTACGGGCCATCACGGGCAAACCGATCAAGTTCATCGGCATGGGCGAGAAGAGCGAAGCGCTCGAGCCGTTCCACCCCGAGCGTATCGCCTCGCGCATCCTGGGCATGGGCGACGTGCTCAGCCTGATCGAGCAGGCCGAGCAGACCCTCGACAAGGACAAGGCCGACAAACTGGCCAAGAAGCTGAAGAAGGGCAAGGGCTTCGACCTCGAAGACTTCCGCGACCAGCTGCAACAAATGAAGAACATGGGCGGCCTTGGCGGGCTCATGGACAAACTGCCGAACATCGGTGGCGTGAACCTGGCGCAGATGGGCAATGCCCAGGGCGCGGCTGAAAAGCAGTTCAAACAGATGGAAGCCATCATCAACTCCATGACCCCGGCCGAGCGCCGCGACCCTGAGCTGATCAGCGGTTCGCGCAAGCGCCGCATCGCCATGGGTTCCGGCACCCAGGTGCAGGACATCGGTCGCTTGATCAAGCAACACAAGCAGATGCAGAAGATGATGAAGAAATTCTCCGCCAAGGGCGGGATGGCCAAGATGATGCGCGGCATGGGCGGTATGTTGCCCGGCGGCGGCATGCCGAAAATGTAAAGAATCTGCGCCGGCTGTCATGCCGGCGTTGCCCCGCACGGATGCGGGGATCTCCAGCAAACCCGTGCTATGCGGGAGCTGACCTGCCGTTTTTCATGACGGCTCTATGGCAAATCTTGATCGCATGGCGCATGGCGCCGGAAAAAGACATTTGCAAAAGTCCGGATATTCCTTAGAATATGCGGCCTTTCGGGCACCCATGCCCGCTGTGCATTTAGATTTGCAGCACCGACTACAGGAACGATGTTCACATGCTAACAATCCGTCTTGCCCTTGGCGGCTCCAAAAAGCGCCCGTTTTACCACCTGACCGTAACCGACAGCCGCAACCCGCGTGACGGTTCCCACAAGGAGCAGGTTGGTTTCTTCAACCCTGTTGCCCGTGGTCAGGAAGTTCGTCTGTCCGTGAACCAAGAGCGCGTAGCCTACTGGCTGAGCGTTGGTGCACAACCTTCTGAGCGCGTTGCTCAGTTGTTGAAGGAATCGGCTAAGGCTGCGGCCTGAGCAATATGAACGCGACGCCAAAAGATGCTGATGATTTGATCGTTGTCGGCAAGATCTATTCAGTACATGGCGTTCGCGGCGAAGTGAAGGTGTATTCCTTTACTGATCCGATCAAGAACCTGTTGGACTACAAAACCTGGACGCTCAAGCGCGAAGGTAGCGTGAAACAGGTGGAGCTGGTCAGCGGACGCGGGAACGACAAGTTCCTGGTCGCGAAGCTCAAGGGTCTCGATGATCGTGAAGAAGCTCGTCTTCTGGCCGGTTATGAGATCTGCGTGCCGCGCAACCTGTTCCCTGAACTGACCGACGGCGAGTACTACTGGTACCAGCTGGTGGGTCTGAAGGTCATCGACCACCTCGGGCAATTGCTCGGGAAAATCGATCACCTGCTCGAGACCGGTTCGAACGATGTCATGGTGGTCAAGCCTTGCGTCGGCAGCCTGGATGATCGCGAACGCCTGTTGCCCTATACCGAGCAATGCGTGTTGGCCGTCGACCTTGCCGCAGGCGAGATGAGGGTGGAATGGGATGCGGATTTCTAAACGTGGCTAATTTGCGCGTTGAAGTCATTACATTGTTTCCCGAGATGTTTTCCGCCATCAGCGAGTACGGCATAACCAGCCGCGCGGTGAAACAGGAGCTGTTGCAGCTCACCTGTTGGAATCCGCGGGACTACACCACGGATCGGCATCACACTGTGGACGATCGCCCGTTTGGCGGTGGTCCGGGCATGGTGATGAAGATCAAGCCCCTGGAAGATGCGCTGGTTCAGGCCAGGACGGCAGCCGGGGAGGGTGCGAAGGTGATCTACCTGTCGCCCCAAGGCCGCCAGCTGACTCAGTCGGCGGTACGCGAGCTGGCGAATTCGGATGCATTGATCCTGATTGCCGGCCGTTATGAAGGCATTGACGAGCGTTTCATTGAAGCTCATGTCGATGAAGAGTGGTCGATTGGCGACTATGTACTGTCTGGCGGCGAGCTGCCGGCGATGGTCCTGATCGATGCGGTTACACGACTGCTGCCTGGAGCTTTAGGGCATGCGGATTCCGCTGAGGAAGATTCCTTTACGGATGGTCTGCTGGATTGCCCGCACTACACCCGACCGGAGGTGTATGCGGATCAGCGTGTTCCCGACGTGTTGCTAAGTGGCAACCACGCGCACATCCGGCGTTGGCGTTTGCAGCAGTCCCTTGGTCGGACCTACGAACGACGCGCCGATCTTCTGGAAAGCCGCTCGCTTTCTGGAGAAGAGAAGAAGCTGCTCGAGGAATACATCCGCGAGCGGGACGATAGTTAACAACGTATCGATGGTGAGTCCGACGACTCGCCTTAGGAGCACAGCATGACTAACAAAATCATCCTTGCACTCGAAGCAGAGCAGATGACCAAAGAAATCCCTACCTTTGCCCCAGGCGACACCATTGTCGTTCAGGTGAAAGTGAAGGAAGGCGACCGTTCCCGTCTGCAAGCGTTCGAAGGCGTCGTTATCGCCAAGCGTAACCGTGGCGTGAACAGTGCATTCACCGTTCGTAAAATCTCCAACGGTGTTGGCGTAGAGCGTACTTTCCAGACCTACAGCCCGCAAATCGACAGCATGGCTGTCAAGCGTCGCGGTGACGTACGTAAAGCCAAGCTGTACTACCTGCGTGACCTGTCGGGTAAAGCAGCTCGCATCAAGGAAAAACTGGCTTAAGTCCAGCTTCCGATGCAAAAAAAGCAGCCTGCGGGCTGCTTTTTTGTTGCCTGCGATTTGCGCTTTGAGCACCCTGCATAGCTTCATTTTCCATTTCGATGCCGTGTGTGCCCACATCCTTCAAGAGTTCTTATGCCAGCCATCGATCATCCGCTGATAGACCAGTTTCTCGACGCCCTGTGGCTGGAGAAGGGCCTGTCCGATAACACCCGCGATGCCTACCGCAGCGACCTGGCGTTATTCAACGGCTGGTTGCAGGAAAATCACCTGGAACTGGTCAATGCCGGCCGGGAGTTGATCCTCGATCACTTGGCGTGGCGCCTGGAGCAGAACTACAAACCCCGCTCGACCGCGCGGTTTCTCTCCGGTCTGCGTGGGTTTTATCGCTATTTGCTGCGGGAAAAGCTGATCGCGGTAGACCCGACCTTGCGTGTGGAAATGCCGCAACTGGGGCGTCCGCTGCCCAAGTCCCTGTCGGAAGCCGATGTGGAAGCGCTGCTGGCGGCACCCGATCTCAGCGAGGCCATCGGTCAGCGCGACCGGGCCATGCTGGAAGTCCTGTATGCCTGTGGCTTGCGCGTCACCGAGTTGATCAGCTTGACGCTGGAGCAGGTCAACCTGCGCCAGGGCGTGCTGCGGGTGATGGGCAAGGGCAGCAAGGAGCGCCTGGTGCCGATGGGCGAGGAAGCGATTGTCTGGGTCGAGCGTTACATGCGCGATGCCCGTCATGAATTGCTGGGAGGGCGCCCCAGCGATGTGCTGTTCCCCAGCCTGCGCGGCGAGCAGATGACTCGCCAGACGTTCTGGCACCGCATCAAGCACCAGGCCAAGGTGGCCGGGATCAATAAATCCCTTTCGCCCCACACCTTGCGCCATGCCTTCGCCACACACCTGCTCAATCACGGTGCCGACTTGCGGGTGGTGCAGATGCTGCTCGGCCATAGCGACCTGTCCACCACCCAGATCTACACCCACGTCGCCCGGGCGCGGTTGCAGGACTTGCATGCCAAACACCACCCTCGTGGCTGACATCTGCCGCGATGTTGTCAATGCTGACGCCATCGCGAGCAAGCTCGCTCCCACATTTTGGAGCGGTGCCGGACCAATGGCGTGTCCACCACAAATCCCTGTGGGAGCGAGCTCGCTCGCGATGACGGCGTGTCAGCCGATGTCAATCCTGTGTGTGCTTACAAAACGTCGTGCGTCAGCGGCATTCGGCCACGCCAGCCTTATGTGGTAGGCTTTGCCGGTTTGCACAGTGGGCGGTTGGAACCCGAATCTGCGGGTCGGCGTTTCCCGTCTCATTTGTTCGCCTCAGGAGTCCCCATGCGTTTGATCCAGATGTTCACCGCCGCCGCCATTGCGTTGGCCAGTACTTTCGCCGTCGCCGACGACGCGGCCGACAAGGCTATCCGCAAAAGCCTGGAAAACCTCCAGCTCGAAGTGCCGATCGAAGCCATCTCGGCCAGCCCCATGGCCGGCCTGTATGAGGTCAAGCTCAAGGGCAGCCGCGTGCTGTACGCCAGCGCCGACGGCCAGTACATCGTCCAGGGCAACCTGTTCGAGCTCAAGGACGGCAAACCGGTCAATCTCACCGAGATGACCGAGCGCCAGGGCATTTCCAAATTGATCAACGGCATTCCGGTCGCTGAAACCGTGGTTTACCCGGCGATCGGCGAAACCAAGTCCCACATCACCGTGTTCACCGACACCACCTGTCCGTATTGCCACAAGCTGCACGCCGAAGTGCCGGAGCTGAACAAGCGCGGTATCGAAGTGCGCTATGTGGCGTTCCCGCGCCAGGGCCTGGGCTCGCCGGGCGATGAGCAGTTGCAGGCGGTCTGGTGCTCCAAGGACAAGAAAGCAGCCATGGACAAGATGGTCGACGGCAAGGAAATCAAGGCCGCCAAGTGCGAGAATCCTGTTTCCAAGCAGTTTGCGCTCGGACAGTCAATAGGCGTGAACGGTACGCCGGCGATTGTTTTGGCCGATGGTCAGGTAATTCCGGGCTACCAGCCGGCGCCACAAGTGGCCAAACTGGCCTTGGGCGCGAAATGAACATGGGCGGTCCGCTTTTGAAGATCACGGCTCGGCGAACACATTCGTCGGGCCGTTAAACACAGAGCCGCGTTGCTGCGCGGCTGTATTTCACGGCCGACCTTGCGTCGGCCGTTTCATGGGGAGTCAAGAGTGAATCCGGTCAAAGTAGGCATCTGTGGGTTAGGTACCGTCGGTGGCGGCACCTTCAACGTACTTCAGCGCAACGCCGAGGAAATTTCTCGTCGTGCCGGGCGTGGGATCGAAGTGGCACAAATTGCCATGCGCACGCCAAAGCCTCAGTTCCAGACGACCGGTATTGCGATTACCAACGATGTCTTCGAAGTGGCCACGAACCCTGAGATCGACATCGTCATAGAGCTGTTGGGCGGCTATACCGTTGCCCGCGAGCTGGTACTCAAGGCCATCGAGAATGGCAAGCATGTGGTCACCGCGAACAAGGCGCTTATCGCTGTTCACGGTAATGAGATTTTCGCCAAGGCCCGCGAGAAGGGCGTGATCGTGGCATTCGAAGCCGCCGTGGCCGGTGGTATCCCGGTGATCAAGGCGATCCGCGAAGGCCTGTCGGCCAACCGCATCAACTGGGTCGCGGGGATCATCAACGGCACCGGTAACTTCATCCTCACCGAGATGCGCGAGAAAGGGCGCACCTTCGAAGACGTGCTCGCCGAAGCCCAGGCCCTGGGTTACGCCGAGGCCGATCCGACGTTCGACGTGGAAGGCATCGACGCGGCGCACAAGCTGACGATCCTGGCGTCCATTGCGTTCGGCATTCCATTGCAGTTCGACAAGGCCTACACCGAAGGCATCACCAAGCTGACCACCGCTGACGTGAACTACGCCGAAGCCTTGGGCTACCGCATCAAGCACCTGGGCGTGGCGCGCAGCACCGCCAGCGGCATCGAGCTGCGCGTGCACCCGACCCTGATCCCGGCCGACCGCCTGATCGCCAACGTCAACGGCGTGATGAACGCGGTGATGGTCAACGGCGATGCTTCTGGCTCGACGTTGTTCTACGGCGCTGGCGCGGGCATGGAACCGACCGCTTCGTCGGTGGTGGCCGATCTGGTGGACGTGGTTCGCGCCATGACCTCGGACCCGGAAAACCGTGTGCCGCACCTGGCCTTCCAGCCGGATTCGCTGTCGGCGCACCCGATTCTTCCGATCGAAGCGTGCGAAAGCTCCTACTACCTGCGCATCCAGGCCAAGGACCATCCGGGCGTGCTGGCCCAAGTGGCGAGTATCCTCTCGGAGCGCGGCATCAACATCGAGTCGATCATGCAGAAGGAAGTCGAGGAACACGACGGCCTGGTGCCGATGATCCTGCTGACCCACCGGGTGGTCGAGCAGAACATCAACGACGCGATTGCGGCGCTGGAAGCGCTCCAGGGTGTCGTTGGGCCGGTGGTCCGTATCCGCGTCGAACATTTGAATTAATTTAGCGGCAAGTTATAAGCTGCAAGCCGCAAGTGGAAGCCGAGCCGCTTTGACTTGACGCTTGCAGCTTGACCTTGAAGCTCAAACCGAAGGTTTGCCAAAAAATGCGCTATATCAGCACCCGCGGCCAGGCACCGGCCCTGAATTTCGAAGATGTCCTCCTGGCCGGCCTGGCCACGGATGGCGGTCTCTACGTGCCGGAAAACCTGCCGCGCTTCACCCAGGAGGAAATCGCTTCCTGGGCCGGCCTGGCGTACCACGAGCTGGCGTTCCGGGTCATGCGCCCGTTCGTCACCGGCAGCATCCCGGACGCCGATTTCAAAAAGATCCTGGAAGAGACCTATGGGGTCTTTTCCCACAATGCCATCGCACCGCTGCGCCAGCTCAACGGTAACGAATGGGTCATGGAGCTGTTCCACGGCCCGACCCTGGCGTTCAAGGACTTCGCCCTGCAACTGCTCGGTCGCCTGCTGGACTACGTGCTGCAAAAGCGTGGCGAGCGCGTGGTGATCGTCGGTGCCACCTCTGGCGACACCGGTTCGGCGGCCATCGAAGGCTGCAAGCATTGCGAGAACGTCGACATTTTCATCCTGCACCCGCACAACCGGGTCTCGGAAGTGCAGCGTCGCCAGATGACGACGATTTTCGGCGACAACATCCACAACATCGCCATCGAAGGCAACTTCGATGACTGCCAGGAAATGGTCAAGGCCAGCTTCGCCGATCAGAGCTTCCTCAAGGGCACGCGGCTGGTGGCGGTGAACTCGATCAACTGGGCGCGGATCATGGCCCAGATCGTCTATTACTTCCACGCAGCCCTGCAATTGGGCGGCCCGGCCCGTTCCGTATCGTTCTCGGTGCCGACCGGCAACTTCGGCGATATCTTCGCCGGTTACCTGGCGCGCAACATGGGGCTGCCGATCAACCAATTGATCGTCGCCACCAACCGCAACGACATCCTGCACCGCTTCATGAGCGGCAACCAGTACGTCAAGGAAACCCTGCACGCCACGCTGTCGCCTTCGATGGACATCATGGTGTCGTCGAACTTCGAGCGCCTGCTGTTCGACCTGCACGGTCGCAACGGTGCGGCGATTGCCGGGCTGATGGACAGCTTCCGCCAGGGCGGCGGTTTCAGCGTCGAGCCTGAGCGCTGGACCGAAGCCCGCAAGTTGTTCGACTCCCTGGCCGTGGACGATGAGCAGACCTGCGAAACCATCGCCGAGGTGTTCGCCCAGAGCGGCGAACTGCTCGACCCGCACACGGCCATTGGCGTCAGGGCGGCTCGTGAATGCCGTCGCAGCCTGGACATCCCGATGGTGATCCTGGGCACGGCTCACCCGGTCAAGTTCCCGGAAGCGGTGGAGAAAGCCGGTGTAGGAAAAGCGCTCGAACTGCCTGCGCATCTTTCTGATTTGTTTGAGCGAGATGAGCGTTGCACCGTGTTGCCCAACGACTTGAAAGCCGTGCAGGCCTTTGTCAGCCAGCATGGCAATCGCGGCAAGCCTCTCTGACCGGGTAAACCTGTCACATTTTGAAGCCCGTCTCCTGACGGGCTTTCTTGTTTCTGCATGCCAAACTGGCCGGGTTTTCGCCCTTGGAGGGATGGGCGAGTCATCTCGAAGGAAATGCAGATGTCGTTTTTTATCAAAGGCAAACCAGCACTGGGCTGGGTAATGGGCCTGGCCCTGATGTACTGGACGCAGGGAGGCAACGCGGCGCCGCTGGCGGCTTTCGAAACGCCACCGCCCAACCCTGGCGAACGGCTGGTGCTGGACGCGCAGGAGTTGAAATGGATCAAGGAGAACCCCCGGGTCATCGTGGCCACGATGCAGTTTCCGTTGTACCTGTTCAAGAACGAACAGGGACAGTGGAATGGGCTGAACCACGACGTTCTCCAGCGCATCGCGCACATGACCGGTCTTGAGTTCGTGCATCGGGAATCGTTCTCCCCCGGCGAGTTGCTGACAATGCTGGAGAATGGCGAAGCCGACATGACGACCCTGCTGGCGATGAATGAAGAACGTCGGGACTTCCTGAGTTTCAGCCATGCATTCGGTGGTTCCGGTTGGGTATTCGTCGGCCGTGACGGGGAATCGTCCCTGCATTCGCTCGAGCAGCTCGAAGGCAAGGTCCTGGCACTGCCGGCACGGCATGCATTGGAGGCGGAAATCAGGCGCGATTACCCGGCGATCGAATTGCGCACGACCAAGACCTTTGGCGAGGCGCGGGCGCTGGTGGAGAGCCGGGAAGCCTATGCCACCATCGAAAATGAAACCGGGGTGCATCTCTATCCCGCCGGGCAGTTGCAGGTCGGCAGCGGCCTTGAGGGCAAGTGGGAGCCGGACTACCTGGCGGTGCGCCAGGACCTGACCGTGCTGTTGAATATCTTGAATAAAGCGCTGGAAGCCTTCCCCGCCGAGGACATGCGTGCACTGCGTTCGAAATGGATGGCTGGTGCGACGCCCGTCCAGGTGCCATCGATCTGGGAGCGGATGTCCCGCTGGGGCTACTGGTGTGTGACCGTGGTCGTGGTGTTTGGCCTCTTGTCCCTGCTGTGGAACCGCCGCCTGCAGATACAGATCGACCAACGCCTCAAGGCTGAAGCGGTCCTCAAGGACCAGTTGATGCTTCAGCGGGCCTTGATGGATGCCATCCCCGACCCGATTTTCATCTGTGATCTGGAAGGGCGCCTGATCATGTGCAACAAAAGCTATGAAGACCAGTTTGCGACCCGCTTCGAAAAACTGCGGGGCACGCGGCTTACCGACTCGGCGTCATTCCCGCCGGCCACCGCCGAGCTGCTGCATGGGGAAGTGATGGAGCAATTGCGCACCGGCCAGTCTCGATTCGTCGACCGGCAATTGATGTTCAGCGGCGGATTGCGGGAAATCTATCATTGGTCGGTACCGTTCTATGGGGCTGATGGACAGCTGCGCGGCATTCTGGGCGGCTGGACCGATGTCGGGCGGCGGTGGCGCCGTTGCGACAGGGGCCTGGCTGAGCCGGCCGTCACCCCGTAACGGTTGTCGCAGAACGCTGTTGTTTGCCTGTCATATTGGACGCGCATGCTCGGTTGAACAGGTTGAAGGCATGCCGGTTCGGTGCGCTGACGAACTTTCTGCTGCGGCCCACGGTCATTTACTGTGCACATGCAGTTGTTTCGGACTATTGAAGGGTGAGCGAATGGAAAGTATCAGCCTATTGCTGAATGAAGCCTTGAGCCCGTATCAGGTCTCGCTGACTCCCTCCGGCGCCAAGGGCGAATGCCGGGTGACGCTGAAGAATGCCAGCGGGGTCATCATGGTCGAGCGAGCGTTCAATCAGGCCCAATTGACCGACAAGCGTCAGTTGACGGACGTAGTCGATGGCCTGCATCGCGATGTGCTGATTGCCGAGGGGCGCCTGGAGCCCTGTGTGATTGCGGCGCTGCGCAATCTGGCGCGCGACAAGGTCATGATCGCGGCGAATTGACTGGGCTTTTGTGGGAACCTTCCTACGTCTTGACGAGTCAGACCCTTTACCAGCAAGAGCGAGCATTGTGCTCCGGTGCTTGTCGCTTGTTGTACGGACCTTGAATGGTCACGTTTAACCCCGAGTCGTCTCCCCACTTCTCGGGGTTTCTTTTTGCCCGGTGTTTATGTTTTTGGTGTGTTCTGTCGGGCGCTGGAAGCTTTTGTGGGAGCGAGCTTGCTCGCGATAGCGGTGTGCCAGTCAACATCAAGTCGACTGGGCCGACGCTATCGCGAGCAAGCTCGCTCCCACAGTTTTATCTCCAGGGGCTGCTCCTGCCGTGCCTCAAATGGCGCCGTCGGCGCGCAGTTTGGCGATCTGCTGTGGGTCGTAGCCCAGCTCACCGAGCACTTGTGCGTTGTGTTCACCCAGTGCCGGCCCGACCCATTCGCAGGTGCCCGGGCTGTCGGAGAGCTTCGGTACGATCCCTGGCATCTTGAACGCCTTGCCGTCCGGCAGCTTGGCCTGCAGGAACATTTCACGGGCGAGGAACTGCGGGTCGCTGAACATATCCTCGGCGCTGAAAATCCGACTGGCCGGCACCCCGGCCTGGTTCAACTGGTCGATAACGCTATCGAGCGGCAGCGCGTTGACCCAGCGATCGATGACCCCATACAGCTCGTCACGCCGGCTGTCACGGCCATCATTGCTGGCCAGTTGCGGGTCATTGGCCAGGTCGTCACGGCCGATGATCTGCATGAAACGCTTGAAGATCGCATCGCCGTTGGCGCCAATCTGCACGTGCTTGCCGTCGGCGCTGGTGTGGATGGACGAGGGGGTGATGCCGGGCATGATATTGCCGGTGCGCTCGCGGATGAAACCGAACACGTCGAACTCCGGCACCATGCTTTCCATCATGGCGAAAATCGCCTCGTACAGCGCCACGTCCACCACTTGTCCGGTTCCGCCATTGATCTCCCGGTGACGCAGGGCCATCAATGCGCCGATCACGCCCCAGAGGGCGGCGATGGAGTCGCCGATGGAAATCCCGGTACGCACTGGCGGACGGTCCTCGAAGCCGGTGATGTAGCGCAGGCCGCCCATGGATTCGCCCACCGCGCCAAACCCCGGCTGATCTTTCATCGGCCCGGTCTGGCCGAAGCCCGAAAGCCGCACCATCACCAGTTTCGGGTTCAGTGCATGCAGCACATCCCAGCCCAGGCCGAGCTTTTCCAACACGCCGGGGCGAAAATTTTCGATCAGGATGTCGGCTTCGCCGAGCAGTTTTTTCAGGATCGCCAGGCCTTCGGGGTGCTTGAGGTTCAAGGTCAGGGACTGCTTGTTGCGTGCCTGGACGAACCACCACAACGAGGTGCCTTCGTACAGCTTGCGCCACTTGCGCAGCGGATCACCGCCGTCGGGCGATTCGACCTTGATGACTTCGGCACCGAATTCGCCGCAGATGCGCGAGGCGAAGGGCCCGGCGATCAAGGTGCCCAGTTCGATGACTTTGACGCCGGCAAGGGGTTTGGCAGTAAGCGACATGAACGGATCCTGTAGGACAAAGGCAGAACGAATAGAGCGTTTTATCACAGGCCAGGGCCGGTCGCCGCAGGTCGATGGTCGGCAATTCGTGGATTGCCTGTGTCATCGGTTAGACTTGCCGCCTTTCCTCGTATCAAGAAGCCCGTTCATGGCCCAGCCGTCCACGACCTACAAGTTTGAACTGAACCTCACCGACCTCGACCGCAATGTGTACGAGAATGTGAAGCAGACCATCGCCCGCCACCCTTCGGAAACCGAAGAGCGCATGACCGTGCGCCTGCTGGCCTACGCGTTCTGGTACAACGAGCTGCTGGCGTTTGGTCGTGGTCTGTCAGACGTCGATGAACCTGCGCTGTGGGAAAAAAGCCTGGATGACCGTGTGCTGCACTGGATCGAAGTCGGCCAGCCGGATGCCGATCGCCTGACCTGGTGCTCGCGCCGGACCGAGCGCACCAGCCTGCTGGCCTATGGCAGCCTGCGGGTCTGGGAAGGCAAGGTGATCCCGGCGGTCAAGAACCTGAAGAACGTCAACATCGCCGCCGTGCCCCAGGAAGTGCTCGAAACCCTGGCCCAGGACATGCCCCGGGTGATCAAGTGGGATGTGATGATCAGCGAGGGCACGATTTTCGTGACCGACGACCGTGGCCAGCATGAAGTCCAGCTGCAATGGTTGCTGGGTGAGCGTGGTTGATCCCGCCGGGCCATGTAGGAGCTGCCGAGCGAAGCGAGGCTGCGATCTTTCCCCTGACGCTTGAGTCTCAAGCGAAAGATCAAAAGATCGCAGCCTTCGGCAGCTCCTACAGAGGCCAGCGGGAGCAAGCGCCCTCGCCACAAAAAATCAAAACTCCACCGTTTTAAAGAGAAATGTCGTCACCCCATGCGCATAGAACCCCGCCAACTGCCCGACACCCTGCCATTTCTCGGTGACCTGCCGCCCCTGTTGACGCGCCTGTACGCGGCACGCGGCGTACAGTCCGAGGCTGAACTGGACAAGAGCCTGGCGCGCCTGATTCCCTTTCAGCAACTCAAGGGGATCGACGCCGCGGTGGATCTGCTGGTGACCGCGTTGGAGCAGCGCCAGCGCATCCTGATCGTGGGTGACTTCGATGCCGATGGCGCGACCGCCAGCACCGTGGGGATGCTGGGGTTGCGCCTGCTCGGTGCAGCCCATGTCGATTACCTGGTGCCCAATCGCTTCGAATATGGCTACGGGCTGACCCCGGAAATCGTCGAAGTCGCCCTGGCCCGCGCACCGCAGTTGCTGATCACCGTGGATAACGGCATCTCCAGCGTGGAAGGCGTGGCGGCGGCGAAAGCGGCGGGGCTCCAGGTGCTGGTCACCGACCACCACTTGCCTGGCCTCGAATTGCCGGCGGCCGATGCCATCGTCAATCCGAACCAGCCGGGCTGCGAATTCCCGAGCAAGGCCCTGGCCGGTGTCGGGGTGATTTTTTACGTACTGATGGCCCTGCGGGCGCGTCTGCGCAGCCTGGGGTGGTATGCCAGCATCCCCCAGCCGAACATCGGCGAATTGCTCGACCTGGTGGCCCTGGGCAGCGTGGCCGACGTGGTGCCCCTGGACGCGAATAACCGGATCCTGGTGCACCAGGGCCTGGAACGGATTCGCGCCGGACGCGCCCGGCCCGGCATCAAGGCGATCCTGGAAGTGGCCAAGCGCGACGCTTCACGGATTACTTCCACCGACCTCGGATTTATCCTCGGGCCGCGTCTGAATGCGGCAGGGCGCCTGGACGACATGAGCCTGGGCATCGAATGCCTGCTCACCGACGACCCGGCCCTGGCGCGGGAGATGGCGGCGCAACTGGACGGTATGAACCAGGACCGCAAGTCCATCGAGCAGGGCATGCAGCGTGAAGCCCTGGCTCAGCTCAAGGACCTGCCAGTGGAGTCGATGCCATTCGGTTTGTGCCTGTTCGACCCGCAGTGGCACCAAGGGGTCATCGGCATTCTCGCCTCGCGGATGAAAGAGCGCTATTTCCGCCCGACCATTGCCTTTGCCGATGCCGGGGACGGTTTGCTCAAGGGCTCGGGGCGCTCGGTACCGGGCTTTCACATTCGCGATGCGCTGAGCGTGGTGGCGGCGCAGCATCCGACCCTGATCAGCAAATACGGCGGCCACGCCATGGCGGCGGGGCTGACGTTGCCGGAAGCGAATTTTCCGCTGTTCGCCGAAGCGTTCGACGCGGAAGTGCGCCGGCAATTGCGCGAAGAAGACCTGACCGGCCGGTTGTTGTCGGATGGCACCCTGGCGGTGGAGGAGTTCCACCTCGAACTGGCCCGGGCGTTGCGCCATGCCGGTCCCTGGGGCCAGCATTTCCCGGAACCGATGTTCCATGGTGTGTTCCAGTTGGTCGAACAACGTGTGGTGGGCGAACGGCACCTGAAGGTCATTCTCAAGAGCGAGTGCGGCTCGGTGAAGCTCGACGGCATCGCCTTCGGCATCGACCGCGAGATCTGGCCAAACCCAACCGTGCGCTGGGTGGAACTGGCCTACAAGCTCGACCTCAACGAGTTCCGCGGCCAGGAAACGGTGCAGTTGATGATTGCCCATATCGAACCGCGCTAGCCGATGGGCCTTCGTGGCGAGGGAGCTTGCTCCCGCTGGGCGCTGTAGGAGCTGCCGAGCGAAGCGAGGCTGCGATCTTTCCAAATTCAATTGAGTATTCAGCGAAAGACCAAAATCAAAAGATCGCAGCCTTCGGCAGCTCCTACAGGCCCATTGCGTCACACCGTCGGTTTTTAAGTTCTGAACCCTCCCGCCCCCCGGGTTGTCGACTAGGCTCTAAGCACTGCTTGATAGCCCTTGTGACGTCTTGTCGAATTTTTTGCCCGCGGGGGCGGGTGTTGCACCTTCCTGTCACTCGTCGACTTTTCAAACAGAACCCTGGAGCCTGCCCACTGATTCGAGAGGTGCCCCATGAGTCTGCTGCTGGAACCCTATACCCTTCGTCAATTGACCCTGCCCAATCGCATCGCGGTATCGCCGATGTGCCAGTATTCGAGCACCGATGGCCTGGCCAACGATTGGCACCTGGTGCATTTGGGCAGTCGCGCCGTGGGCGGTGCCGGCCTGGTGTTCACCGAAGCCACCGCCGTGACCGCCGACGGTCGTATCACCGCCCAGGACCTGGGGCTGTGGAACGATGAACAGATCGAACCCTTGCAACGCATCACCCGGTTCATCACCGCCCAAGGGGCCGTGCCGGGCATACAGCTGGCCCATGCCGGGCGCAAGGCCAGCACCTGGCGACCTTGGCTGGGCAAGCATGGCAGCGTCAAACCGGAGGATGGCGGTTGGGTGCCGGTCGGTCCGTCGCCGATTGCCTTCGACCCGCAACACACCCCGCCGGTGCAGTTGGACGAAGGGCAGATCGCCGGGGTGATCCAGGCCTTCGTGGATTCGGCCAAGCGCGCCCTCACGGCCGGCTTCAAGGTGGTCGAAGTCCACGCGGCCCATGGTTATCTGCTGCATCAGTTCCTGTCGCCCTTGAGCAATCAGCGGCGCGATCAATACGGCGGCTCGTTCGAGAACCGCATCCGCCTGGTCCTGCAAGTCACCGAAGCGATCCGGGCCGTATGGCCGCAAGAGCTGCCGGTGTTCGTTCGCGTCTCCGCCACCGATTGGGTCGAGGACGGTTGGAACCCGGATGAAACCGTGGAGCTGGCGCGGCGCTTCAGGGCGCTGGGGGTGGACCTGATCGATGTGTCATCGGGCGGCACGGCCGCCAATGCGGAAATCCCCACCGGCCCGGGTTACCAGACACGCTTCGCCGAGCGGGTGCGCAAGGAATCGGAAATCGCCACCGGCACCGTCGGCATGATCACCGAGCCGGCCCAGGCCGAACACATCCTGCGCACCTGCCAGGCCGACATCATTTTCCTGGCCCGCGAATTGTTGCGCGATCCGTATTGGGCCCTGCATGCCGATGATGACCTGGGCGGCCGCAAGGCCACGTGGCCGGCGCAGTACCAGCGAGCCACGCATCGGGACCAGCCGATTCATGAGTCGGATTTGCGCGATTGAGTGCCCAGTAAAAAAAGCCCCGGTCGTGTTGGCCGGGGTTTTTTTTATCTGGCTGAAATGTTCGGTGCCTGTACTTGCCTCATCGCGAGCAAGCTCGCTCCCACAGGGATTTCTGTAACCACAGATCCCGTGTGGGAGCGAGCTTGCTCGCGATAGGGCCAGCCCAGGCACCCGATCCCTATCAGGGATACTTGCGCTTATCCGGTGCCGGCGGGAAGTACTGGTACAACCAGGTCTCGCTCAAGGTGCGGTCCTTGGTGCGAATGAACAGGCGCATCTGCACCGGGTCCACCCGGTCGTCGGTCGGGTACCAGTCGAAGGTAATGCGGTAGCCCTTGATCGCATCCAGCACTAACACGTTGAAGTCCTTCACTTCGCCGTGGGAGCAGGTCACCACCGGTTCGATGCCGGTGCCCGGCGGCAGTTGGTCGAGGCCGCCGCCGCTGAAGTCCACGGCGAAACGACGTGCCCAGACGGTCGGGTAATGCTCGCCCGGTGCCCAGCCTTCGATGAAACCGCCCATGCCTGAACGGGTGGCGTCGACGTGGGCCAGGTCGGTGCTGACCGGCGGCAGCGCGCTCCAGTAGAGCTTGTAGCCATAGTTCAGCGAATCACCGGCGGCCACCGGTTTTTTCGGCGTCCAGAACGCGACGATGTTGTCCAGGGTCTCTCCGGTGGTAGGAATTTCCAGCAGGTCCACCGAGCCTTCGCCCCACGCCGTCGTCGGTTCGACCCACAGGCTTGGGCGCTTGCTGTACCAGTCCACGGTGTCCTGGTAACTGGCGAAGTCGTGGTCGGTCTGCACCAGGCCGAAACCTTTCGGATTGTTGTCGGCGTAGGCATTGAATTGCAGGGTGGCAGGGTTGTTCAACGGACGACAGACCCACTCGCCGTTGCCGCGCCACATGGCCAGCCGGTCGGAGTCGTGGATTTGCGGGTGAATGGTGTCGCACATGCGCCGTTCGACGGTGCCGCAGCTGAACATGCTGGTCATGGGGGCGATACCCAGTTGCTCGATGGCGGTACGGGCATTGATGTGCGCATCGATTTCCATCACCACCCGGGTCGGCTGGCAATCGATGTCGAACCGATAGGCGCCGGTGGCGCTGGGGGAGTCGAGCAGGGCGTAGACCACGAAACGGGTGCTGTTCTTGTCCGGGGTTTCGAACCAGAACTTGGTGAAGTCCGGGAATTCCTCACGCTTCTTGGCATAGGTGTCGATGGCCAGGCCGCGGGCCGACAGCCCGTACTGGCCGCTGGCATCCACGGCGCGGAAATAGCTGGCCCCCAGGAACGAAACGATGTCGTGCCGATCCAGCTCCGGCGCCTTGAAGACACGAAAGCCGGCGAAGCCCAGGTCACCCGTCAGTTGCGAGGTGTTGACCGTGGTTTTCTCATAGTTGAACAGTTCCGTACGGAAGTGCACCTCGCGGGCCATACGCGTCTTCGGGTCGACGCTGTACATGCGTACCGGCTGCTTGAAGCCCATGCCGACATGGAAGAACTGTGCATCCAGTTGTCGCCCTTCCAGGTCATTCCATAACGAGTGATTGACGTCGTATTGGATGGCGTTGAACTGCAGCGGCGACATTTGCGCCAGGGTGGGTGGCAGGACTTGCTTGGTGTCGACGTAGCGGCTCTCGGCCAGCCGCCGGGCCTGATCCTTCAAACCGTTGAAATCGAAGGGACGGGCTTCGCCGTCGGCAGTCTGATCGGCGGCCCAGGCGCGTGCGGCCATGAGCCCGGAGGCCGACAGCCCGGTGTAGGCGGCGAAGGCCATGGAGGCCTTGAGCAGATTCCTGCGGTGCATAAATACAACCTTTCTCGAAACAATCCCGCGCCGATCCTGGCGACAGAGATTGGTAAATGAGTTCGGACATGCCTTTGGCCAAACGCGACGAACGTTAGAACAGATGCCTGAGAGCTGGATCGGTTCACCGAGGCGCAAAATCATAGGGGAAATGCGGGTTTTGAGAGAAAGGAAAGCGTGGCTTGGTCAAATTTTCTTACAGTTATTTCTTTTTTTATAAGGATTGCGGCATTTTTTGACTAATTACTCTAAAACTCCCTTCTCACGCTTCGAATCCTCCCTATTCTTTAGCGTGATAGACGATCTAACCCGGGTTCAGACGGCGCTATCAGGTCAACCTCGACGTAAAGAAGGACAACTCATGACAAAAATACAGGGCATTACCGAAATGCTGGGGATCTTTCCAGGCCTGACCAACCCGCGCAGGACACGCCGGCTCAGCCTTGAAGAATTGAGACTGGTGGAGCGCTATCGGGAGTTGTCGGAAAACGACCGTATCGCCATGCGCTACCTGGTGGATGCGATGAGGAGTGTTTCGCGGTTTTGAAGCGTGGCGCAGGTGAGCGGTCGGGGCAGGCGCGCCGACCGACATCACTCCACCGACCAGTCCTGGGGACGTTCGGTGCGCTGGTGCAGTATCCGCAGGACTTGCAGTTGCCCCTGCTGGAGCCGATAGGGGGCAACGAACGGGTAGCGTGTCAACACCAGCTCTCGAACATCGGGAATGACCGAAGGACGGCCCGAGCCGGGAAAGCGTTGCAGTTGGCGCAGTGTCTCCAGGATGGCGAGGATGACCTCATCGGCGCCTTCTGCGCCGATAGCGCTTTGGTAATGTTCGTGGATCGAGTCGAGGTCACTCTGTGCTTTGTCGGTCAGTACGATGCTCGGCACGCTTTGCCCACTTAGCCTTCACGGCGTCCAGATCGGTCAGGTTTCCAGCGTCGGCATCGGCCATGCCTTCGCTGATGGCTTGCAGATGCCAGGATTCGGCTTCCACATATCGGACCAGTGCACGCTTGAGGTGATATTGGCGGTCGCGGTCGGTGGCGGCAGCCAGCAAGTCCAGCTGTTGGGCCAGACCTTCTTCCACACGAAAGGACAAAACGGGCGAGGCCATGGCTGATCTCCAAGGTGTATACGTTGTAGACACCCTAGGTGCTGCCAGGATTTCCGTCAACCGGCGGGCGTGCACCGATCGACGAAAACCTTAGCAGGACGAACGCCGGGCAGGCGCGAGCATGTGTTGCCAACGTTGTCTTGTCGTCAATGCTTGAACATCACATGCCGCACCACCGTGTAGTCCTCCAGCCCATACATGGACATGTCCTTGCCATAGCCAGAACGTTTCTGACCGCCATGGGGCATTTCACTGACGAGCATGAAGTGGGTGTTGACCCAGGTGCAGCCGTATTGCAGGCGTGCCGACAGGCGATGGGCGCGGCCGATGTCGGCGGTCCAGACCGATGAAGCCAGGCCGTAGTCCGAGTCGTTGGCCCAGGCCAGCACTTGCGCTTCGTCGAGGAACGGGGTGACGGACACCACCGGCCCGAAGACTTCCCTCCGGACGATTTCATCATCCTGTTGGGCGTCGGCCAGCACCGTCGGCTCGAAGAAGAACCCGTTGCCGTCCACGGCCTTGCCACCGGTGACCAGGCGGATATGCGGCTGGGCGATGGCCCGCTCGACGAAAGCGGCCACGCGGTCGCGGTGCTGGGCGGTGATCAGCGGGCCCATCTCGGTGTCGGATGCGGTTTGCAGGCCGTACTTGATGCTGCCCACTGCGGCGCCGAGTTTCTCGACGAATTGTTCGTAGATGCCTTGCTGGGCATAGATGCGGCAGGCGGCGGTGCAGTCCTGGCCGGCGTTGTAGAAACCGAAGGTGCGGATGCCTTCCACGGCCGCGTCGATGTCGGCATCGTCGAAGATGATCACCGGGGCTTTGCCGCCCAGTTCCATGTGCATGCGCTTGACGCTGTCGGACGTGCTGGAAATGATGTTCGAGCCGGTGGCGATGGAGCCGGTCAGCGACACCATGCGCACTTTCGGGTGGGTGACCAGCGGGTTGCCGACTGTCTGCCCACGGCCGAAGATCACGTTGAGCACGCCGGCCGGGAAAATCTCCGACGCCAGTTCCGCCAGGCGCAGCGCCGTCAGCGGGGTTTGCTCCGACGGCTTGAGCACCACGGTATTGCCGGCGGCCAGGGCCGGGGCGATTTTCCAGGCGACCATCATCAGCGGGTAATTCCACGGCGCGATGGAGGCGATGACGCCCACCGGGTCGCGACGGATCATCGAAGTGTGCCCCGGCAGGTACTCGCCGCCCGCCGAACCGCTCATGCAGCGGCTGGCACCGGCGAAGAAGCGGAACACGTCGGCAATCGCCGGGATCTCGTCGTTCAGTGCGGCGCCAAGGGGTTTGCCGCAGTTGTCCGACTCCAGCTTCGCCAGTTCCTCGCCGTGGGCTTCGATGGCGTCGGCCAGTTTGAGCAGCAACAGGGATCGGTCCTTGGGCGCAACCTGCGACCAGCTGTCGAAGGCGTTGTCGGCCGCGCGGACGGCGGCATCGACCTGGGCTTCGCTGGCCTCGTTGATTTCCACCAGCACTCGCCCCAGCGAGGGGTTAAACACGGCCTGGCCGGGGCCTTCGCCGTCTATCAGATGGCCGTTGATCAGCAGTTTGGTTTGCATGTCCAAGTCCTCTTTTGAATGTTTTCCCAAGTCCCCTGTGGGAGCGGTTCCCCAGTGAGCGATCACTGTTGATTATTTCCCGCCGCTACCGGCCACGCTCTCACCTCCACGGGTCAGGTAATACGCGCCCAATATCGGCAACATCGTGACCATCATCACCAGCATCGCCACCACGTTGGTCACCGGCACGTCACGCGGGCGGCTGAGCTGGTTGAGCAGCCACAGCGGCAGGGTGCGTTCGTGGCCTGCGGTGAAGGTGGTGACGATGATTTCGTCGAACGACAGCGCGAAGGCCAGCATCCCACCGGCCAGCAGTGCCGACCCCAGGTTAGGCAGGATGATGTAGCGAAAGGTCTGCCAGCCGTCGGCGCCCAGGTCCATCGAGGCCTCGATCAGGCTGTGGGAGGTGCGGCGCAGGCGGGCGATCACGTTGTTGTAGACGATCACCACGCAGAAGGTGGCGTGGCCGACGACGATGGTGAACATCCCCGGTTCGATGCCCAGGGTCTTGAAGGTCGCCAGCAGGGCAATGCCGGTGATGATTCCCGGCAAGGCAATCGGCAGGATCAGCATCAGCGAAATGCCCTGTTTGCCGAAGAACTCGCGACGGTACAGCGCCGCCGAAGCCAGGGTGCCGAGCACCATGGCGATCAGCGTGGCGATGGCCGCGACCTGCAACGACAGCTTGATCGCCTCCAGCACATCCGGGCGCGAGAAGGCGACGCTGAACCACTTCAGGGTCAGGCCCTTGGGTGGGAAACTGAAGGCCGCGTCCTCGGTGTTGAAGGCGTAGAGGAAGATGATCAGGATCGGGAAATGCAGGAACACCAGCCCGCCCCACGCCGCGATCCGCAAGCCCCACGAGGCTCGGTCTTGAGAGTCAGAGCGCATCGAAAGCTCCCAGTCGCTTGACGATGGATAGATAGACTGCGATCAGCACGATAGGCACCAGCGTGAACGCCGCGGCCATGGGCATGTTGCCGATGGCGCCTTGCTGGGCGTAGACCATGCTGCCGACGAAATAACCCGGCGGGCCCACCAACTGGGGCACGATGAAATCCCCCAGGGTCAGCGAGAAGGTGAAGATCGAGCCGGCGGCAATGCCCGGGATCGACAGCGGCAGGATCACCTGCGTGAACGTCTGGCGTGGCCTGGCGCCCAGGTCCGCCGAGGCTTGCAGCAGCGAGGGCGGCAGGCGCTCCAGGGACGCCTGGATCGGCAGGATCATGAACGGCAGCCAGATGTAGACGAACACCAGGAAACGCCCCAGGTGCGAGGTGGACAAGGTGCTGCCACCCACGCCCGGGATTCCCAGTACGAACTGCAATACCGGCCCCAGGCCCAGGTGCTGGACGAACCACTGCGCCACGCCGCCCTTGGCCAGCAGCAGCGTCCAGGCATAGGCCTTGACGATATAGCTGGCCCACATCGGCAGCATCACCGCGATGTAGAAAAACGCCTTGGTCTTGCCGCGGGTGTAGCGCGCCATGTAGTAGGCGATCGGGAACGCGACGATGGCGCTGGCGATGGACACGGCAATCGCCATGCTCAGGGTGCGCAAAATGATGTCGAAGTTCGAGGGTTGGAACAGCGCCGCGAAGTTCGCCAGGGTCAGGTCCGGCGTGACCGCCATGGTGAAGTCATCGAAGGTGTAAAAACCTTGCCACAGCAACGTCAGCAGCGAGCCGAGGTAGATCGCGCCGAACCAGAGCAGCGGCGGCACCAGCAACATCGACAGGTACAGGTTGGGCCGTCGGTACAGCAGGTTGGCAAAGCGCCGCAGCGGCGAACCGGGCGCAGGCGCTTGGGTGATGGCCAGGGTGTTCATCTCACACCTCGCCACTGACGGTGTCGTGCAGCGCCACCATCGCCTCACGGGCCCAGCGAACGCTGAGGTGCTGGCCGGTCTGGTGTTGAGCCGCGTTGTCGAGCCACTGGGTGTTGGCCTGGCTGAGGTTCAGGGTCTGGCCGTTGGCAAGTTTCAATTCGTAGCGTGTGGCGCTGCCCTGGTACTGGATGTCGTGCAGCAGGCCGTGGACCTCGATTTCATCGCTGGCCAACGGGCCCTCGGCGAAACGCACGTGTTCCGGGCGGATCGAGAACGGCTGTGGATAACCGCTCAGTTCCCGGGCCAGCTCGCCACGAATCACGTTGGAAGTGCCGACGAATTCGGCGACGAAGGTGGTCGCCGGTTTCATGTACAGGTTGCGTGGGGTGTCGACCTGTTCGATGCGCCCCTTGTTGAACACCGCCACGCGGTCGGACATCGACAGCGCTTCGGTCTGGTCGTGGGTGACGAAAATGAAGGTGATGCCCAGCTGGCGTTGCAGCTTCTTCAATTCGCCCTGCATCTGTTCACGCAGCTTCAGGTCCAGGGCGCCCAGGGGTTCATCGAGCAACAACACCCGCGGACGGTTGACCAGCGCCCGGGCCAGGGCCACGCGTTGGCGCTGGCCGCCGGAGAGCTGCACCGGCTTGCGTTCGCCGTAGCCACCCAAGGCGACCATTTCCAAAGCTTCGTTGGCGCGCTGGATGCGCTCGGCCTTGGCGACGCCTTTGACTTTCAAGCCGTAGGCCACGTTGTCGCGCACGTTCATGTGGGGGAAGAGGGCGTAATCCTGGAAAACGGTGTTGACGTCTCGCTGGTACGGCGCGAGCCCGGTGGCTTCTTCGCCGTGGATACGAATCGAACCGGCACTGGGTTGCTCGAACCCGGCGATCAGCCGCAGGCAGGTGGTCTTGCCCGAGCCGGACGGGCCCAGCATGGAAAAGAACTCGCCGTCCTGGATATCAATGGAGACCCGGTCAACGGCTTTCACATCGCCGAACTGACGGGATACCTGGGTGAACTGGACTGCAAGCGTCATGGTGCGGAGCTCCAAAAGCGGGGCTTATGTTCTGAGTTATCGGGCATGGACCTGTGGCGAGGGGATTTATCCCCGTTGGGCTGCGAAGCAGCCCCAAAGCAGTCGACTCAATCTGCCCGATAGTCAGAGGCGTCAGTTTTGGGGGCGCTTCGCGCCCCAACGGGGATAAATCCCCTCGCCACAAGAGCAGATGTTCATCTGCTATTTTCATGCGACTGAAGGGACTTAGCGCCCACCCATGATCGCAATGTAGTCCTGGGTCCAGCGGCTGTACGGCACGAACTTGCCGCCCTCGGCCTGTGGGGTTTTCCAGAAGGCGATCTTGTCGAACTGATCGAAGCCGTTGGTCTTGCAGCCTTCGGCGCCCAGCAGTTCGCTGCCCTTGCACGCTGCCGGCACCGCAGGCAAGGAACCGAACCACGCAGCCACGTCACCCTGGACTTTCGGTTGCAGCGACCAGTCCATCCACTTGTACGCGCAGTTGGGATGCTTGGCCTCGGCGTGGAGCATCGTCGTATCGGCCCAGCCGGTGGCGCCTTCTTTCGGAATGGTCGAGGCGATCGGTTGCTTCTCGTTCATCAGGCCGTTGACCTGGTACGGCCAGGCACCGGACGCCACCACGCCTTCGTTCTTGAAGTCGCTCATCTGCACGGTGGTGTCGTGCCAGTAGCGGTGGATCAACGGCTGCTGGGCCCTCAGCAATTCCAGCACGGCCTTGTACTGGGCTTCGTCGAGTTGGTACGGGTCCTTGATGCCCAGTTCAGGCTTGGCGGTCTTGAGGTACAGCGCCGCGTCGGCGATGTAGATCGGGCCATCGTAGGCCTGCACGCGCCCCTTGTTCGGCTTGCCGTCGGGCAGGTCCTGGGCGTTGAACAGCACGCTCCAACTGGTGGGCGCCTGCTTGAACACGTCGGTGTTGTACATCAGCACGTTCGGCCCCCATTGATACGGGGTGCCGTAGGTCTGCTGGTTGACCACGTACCACGGCGCATCCTTCAGGCGCGGGTCGAGATTCTTCCAGTTGGCGATCAGCGCGGTGTTGATCGGCTGCACGCGCTTGCCGGCAATCAGCCGCAACGAGGCGTCGCCGGAAGCGGTGACCAGGTCATAGCCGCCCTTGGTCATCAGGCTGACCATTTCGTCGGACGTGGCGGCGGTTTTCACATTGACCTTGCAGCCGGTTTCCTTCTCGAAACCGCTGACCCAGTCGTAGGCCTTGTCGCTTTCGCCGCGTTCGATGTAACCCGGCCAGGCAACGATATCCAGCTGGCCTTCGCCGGCACCGATGGCCTTGAGCGGTTCGGCGGCCTGGAGGCTGACGCTGGTCAGCAGCGCCGTGGTGAGTGCACTGAGCAATACGGTCTTGTGCGCGTACATGGAAATCCCTCTTGCTTTAATTATGGTCGGGGCAGTTTTCGAACCGGGTGAAACGCCATGGCTGGCCTGTTATTAGAGTAGTGCTATTGGCTACAGATGCTGGCCGTGGCGGGCCATGATGTGGCGCACCACGCTGTAGTCCTGGAGCGAATCGCTGGACAGGTCTTTCCCATACCCCGAACGTTTCAGGCCGCCGTGGGGCATTTCGCTGACCAGCATGAAATGGCTGTTGATCCAGGTGCAGCCGTATTGAAGCCGCGCCGCCACCTGCATGGCCTTGTCCAGGTTCTGCGTCCACACCGAGGAGGCCAGGCCGTATTCGGAGTCGTTGGCCCAGTCCACCGCCTGGCTGAGTTCGTCGAAACGGGTCACGGTGACGACCGGGCCGAACACCTCGCGCTGGACGATTTCATCGCTTTGCTTGCAGCCGGCCAGCAGCGTGGGTTGGTAATAGAAACCGGCGCCGGAATGCACCGCCGCGCCAGTGATGCGTTCGATGTGCGGCTGGCCGAGGGCGCGCTCGACAAAACTGGCCACGCGGTCGCGCTGGCGGGTGCTGATCAGCGGGCCGATCTCATTGTCGGCGTCGCGCTTGCCGGCAAAGCGCAGGCTGCTGACCGCCGCGCCGAGCTCCGCCACCAGGCGGTCGTGAATCCCGTCCTGGGCGTAGATCCGGCAGGCTGCGGTGCAATCCTGCCCGGCGTTGTAATAGCCGTAGGTGCGCACGCCTTCGACCACGGCCTGGATATCGGCGTCGTCGCACACGATCACCGGCGCCTTGCCGCCCAGTTCCAGGTGCGTGCGCTTGAGGGTTTTCGCCGCTGCCTGGAGGATCTTCTGCCCGGTGACGATGTCGCCGGTCAGCGAGACCATGCGCACTTTCGGGTGGCTGACCAGATGGCTGCCCACACCTTCGCCGCCCCCGCAAATGATATTGATGACGCCTCGCGGCAGGATCCTGGCCAGTGCCGGCGCCAGGGCCAGGATCGACAGCGGCGTGTGTTCCGAGGGCTTGAACACCAGCGTATTGCCGGCGGCCAGGGCCGGGGCGATTTTCCAGGCGGCCATCATGATCGGGTAATTCCACGGCGCAATGGACGCCACCACGCCGATCGGATCGCGGCGCACCATGCTGGTGTAGCCGGGCAGGTATTCGCCACTGAGCTGGCCGGTCTGGCAGCGCACGGCGCCGGCGAAGAAACGGAACACGTCCACCGTGGCGCTCAGGTCGTCCTGGCGCGCCAGGTGCAGCGGCTTGCCGCAGTTCAGGGATTCGAGGCGGGCCAGCTCATCGGCGTTCTTTTCGATGGCGCTGGCGATGTCCAGCAACAGGTTCGAGCGTTGTTGCGGCGTGGTGCGCGACCAGCCGTCGAAGGCGCGATGGGCGGCGAGGATCGCGGCTTCCACCTGTTCGGTGCTGGCCTCGGCGATGTGAGCCATCACCTCACCGGTGGCCGGGTTGAGGATCGGCTCGACAAGGCCTTCACCGGCAACGAGCTCTCCGTCGATCAGCAACGCGGTGCACAACGGGGTTTGTGTGCCAGCCATGTCCGGTTTCTCTTTTTATCGGTTGAAACACAGAACCTGTGGGAGCGAGCTTGCTCGCGATGGCGGTCTATCCGTCGACAATTGTTTTGCTGACACTCCGCCATCGCGAGCAAGCTCGCTCCCACAAGGGATCGTGGTGATGCAGCAAGACTAGTGCCCAGCCTCTAGGCCGACAAATTCGAAATACTCAAGGCTGCATTCGATTAAATAGATGGCTTGCGCCCGCCATGAGGTTGTTCCCGGGCGACGGCCAGGAACGGGTCGACCGACGCCGGTCGCGCCGTGCCCCGGCGCCAGGCCAGGCCTACGTCGAGGGTCTGGTTGAGGTCGGCGATCGGTCGGGCTTCGATGATGTCGCCTTCCAGCGACCAAGGGCGGTAGGTCATGTCCGGCTGGATCGACACGCCCAATCCCGCCGCCACCAGGCTGCGCACCGCTTCGGTCGAGGCGGTGCGCAGGGTGACCCTCGGTTGCAGGCCGGCGCCGCGCCACAGGCGCTGGGCGTTGCGGTCCATTTCATCGACATTCAGCTGGATCAGCGGTTCGCGGGCCACGTCGGCCAGGTTGATGCTGTCGTGTTCCAGCAGTGGGTGCTGTGCAGGCAACCACAAGCGGTGTGGCGAATGGGTCAGGACTTCGGTCTGCAAGGCATGACGGTCTTCCAGGTTGGACAGGATCAGCACCCCGACATCGATTTCGCCGCTGACCAGCAAATGCTCGATGTACGGCCGTTCGTCCTCCATCACGCGGATCTCCACGTTGGGGTAGGCACGCTGGAAACGGGTGAGCAGGTCCGCCAGGTAATAGCCGGCGACCAGGCTGGTGACGCCAATGGTGACTTGGCCGGCCACCTGATCGGTGCTTTGTTGCAGGCTGCGCTTGGCGTTGTCGACAGTGGCCAGGATCAAATGGGCCTGGCGCAGGAATTGATGGCCCTGGTGGGTCAGGGTCATGCCCTTGGCGTGGCGGCTGAACAGGCTGACGCCGATGTCCTGCTCCAGTTGCTGGATCGCCAGGGTCAGGGTGGACTGGGAAATGAACGCCGTCTGCGCAGCCGCGGAGATGGAGCCGGTTTCGGCCACGGCGATGAAGTGGCGGATCTGACGCAGGGTCATCATGGGCATATACCCGGTGGGCGATTTTATCGATGTGTTGGAGTGTATATCGTTTTTTCAGAAGGGTAGGTGAGTGCGTCTTCAATGAGCCAGGCAACATCTGGAAGCAATCTCGCCTGCGGCGCCAGGGCACTTTCGATCTAGGCTGGGGGCCTTACGTTGACCCGACAATGTGGAGGCAACACATGAACACCCGTGGATTGCTCGATCAGCTTCTCAAGTCCGGCCAGGAAATGTTGCAGAACAAGGCTGGCGGCTCACAGGGCAAGTCGTCCGGCGGCCTGGGCGGGTTGCTCGGCGGCTCCGGCAACCTGGGCGGGATGCTTTCCGGCGCGGGCGGCGGGGCCCTGGCCGCCGGGGCCATGGGCCTGTTGCTGGGCAACAAGAAAGCCCGCAGCTTCGGTGGCAAGGCCCTGGCCTACGGTGGCCTGGCTGCCTTGGGCGTGATCGCCTACAAAGCCTATGGCAACTGGCAGGCCCAACAGGGCACCGCGCCGAAAACCGAACCGCAGACCCTCGACCGCGTGCCTCCGGCGCAGGTTGAACAGCATAGCCAGGCGATCCTCAAGGCCCTGGTGGCGGCGGCCAAGGCCGACGGTCATGTGGACGAGCGGGAGCGGCAGTTGATCGAAGGTGAATTCACCAAGCTCGACAACGACCAGGAGCTGCAACACTGGCTGCACGCCGAGCTCAACAAGCCCCTGGACCCCACCGACGTCGCCCGCGCCGCCAGCACCCCGGAAATAGCCGCGGAAATGTACATCGCCAGTGTGATGCTGGTGGACGAGGAAAACTTCATGGAGAAGTCCTACCTCGACGAACTGGCGCGTCAACTCAAGCTGGAGCCGGGGTTGAAGGTGGAACTGGAAAAACAGGTGCGCCAGGCGACCGCCTAGAACAACCCCAACGCGATTCCCTGTGGGAGCGAGCCTGCTCGCGATGGCGCCCGGTCAGTCACAGCGTTTTTGACTGGTACACCGCTATCGCGAGCAAGCTCGCTCCCACAGTGGTTTTGGGGTGTTTGGCAGCCCTGTGTCCCAACGCGATTCCCTGTGGGAGCGAGCCTGCTCGCGATGGCGCCCGGTCAGTCACAGCGTTTTCGACTGGTACACCGTTATCGCGAGCAAGCTCGCTCCCACAGGGATGCACTCCATCGCGAACCTCGGCCTGGTCAAAATCCTCCCTCGTGGCCATACAGACGCCACGCCGCCCTCGGCTATACTCCCCAGCATTTCAAAGGCCCGAGGTTTTACTGTGAAGAATTGGACATTGCGCCAACGCATCCTGGCGAGTTTTGCGGTGATCATCGCCATTATGCTGCTGATGGTGGTTGTCTCTTATTCACGGTTGTTGAAGATCCAGGACAGTGAAGAAAGGGTCCGGGCCGATGCGGTGCCGGGGGTGTATTACAGCTCCATGATCCGGGGTGGCTGGGTCGACAGCTATGTCCTGACCCAACAGATCGTCGGCCTCTCGGGCAACCGGGAAATCACCGCCGAGGACAAGGCCCGCTACCAGGGTTTCGAGCAGCACCTGCGCGAAGAGATACAGAACTATCAGAAGTTGATCCAGAACCCGGCCGACCAAGCCTCGTTCGACGAGTTCGAGGCCTTCCACCTGGCGTTCAATCAGGCTGTGGCAAAGGTTCTGGACTTGTACCAGCGCAAGGATTACGAGGGGGCGCGGCTGGCGCTGGAGAAAGACCTGACGCCCGCATGGATCGGTGGCCGCGGGCATTTGAATCAGATCATCGAGCGTAATCGCGAGCTGGCGCAAAGCGCCACCCAGACCATTGGCGATGCGGTGACGGCGGCCAAGGTCGCCATGGGCCTGTCGTTTCTGGTCGCACTGATCATCGCCTTGCTCTGC
Organism: Pseudomonas sp. NFACC14; assembly: GCF_900106885.1. Classification (NCBI taxonomy): domain Bacteria; kingdom Pseudomonadati; phylum Pseudomonadota; class Gammaproteobacteria; order Pseudomonadales; family Pseudomonadaceae; genus Pseudomonas; species Pseudomonas sp. NFACC14. Next base: position 288,702 of record NZ_FNOA01000003.1, on the reverse strand, counting down.
GGCCTATTGCTGATGCGGGCGATCATGGCGCCGATGAACCGTATCGTCGAGATCCTCGCGATCATGCGCAGTGGCGATCTGAGCGGGCGCCTGAACCTGGCGCGCAAAGACGAATTCGGCGCCGTGGAAACCGGCTTCAACGACATGATGGCTGAACTGACCTCGCTGGTGTCCCAGGCCCAGCGCTCTTCCGTGCAGGTCACCACCTCGGTCACCGAAATCGCCGCCACCTCCCGCCAGCAACAGGCCACGGCCACCGAAACCGCCGCCACCACCACCGAGATCGGCGCGACGTCCCGGGAAATCGCCGCCACCTCCCGGGATCTGGTGCGCACCATGACCGAAGTCTCCACTGCCGCCGACCAGGCTTCGGTGGCCGCCGGCTCTGGCCAGCAAGGCCTGGCGCGCATGGAGGAAACCATGCATTCGGTGATGGGCGCCGCCGACTTGGTGAACGCCAAGCTGGCGATCCTCAACGAGAAGGCCGGCAACATCAACCAGGTGGTGGTGACCATCGTCAAGGTGGCCGACCAGACCAACCTGCTATCCCTTAACGCGGCCATCGAGGCCGAGAAGGCCGGTGAGTACGGGCGCGGTTTCGCCGTGGTGGCCACGGAAGTGCGGCGCCTGGCCGACCAGACCGCCGTGGCGACCTATGACATCGAGCAGATGGTGCGCGAGATCCAGTCCGCGGTGTCGGCCGGTGTGATGGGCATGGACAAGTTCTCCGAAGAAGTGCGCCGGGGCATGGCCGAAGTGCAGCAGATCGGCGAGCAACTGTCGCAGATCATCCATCAGGTCCAGGCCCTGGCCCCGCGGGTGCTGATGGTCAACGAAGGCATGCAGGCCCAGGCCACCGGTGCGGAGCAGATCAATCACGCCTTGGTGCAACTGGGCGATGCCAGCAGCCAGACCGTTGAGTCCCTGCGCCAGGCCAGTTCCGCCATCGACGAGCTGAGCCAGGTCGCCGTGGGGCTGCGCAGCGGCGTCTCGCGTTTCAAAGTCTGATGGGCGAAATCGATACCCGGCGTGGCGCCGCACCGACGGCCCGCCAGTCGTTGTTCCTGGTGTTCAGTATCGGCAACGAACGGTACGCCCTGCAGGCCATCGATGTGGTGGAGGTGCTGCCGCGCTTGCCCCTCAAGCCGATTGCCCGGGCGCCGTCCTGGGTGGCGGGGGTGTTTGCCTGGCGCGGCACGATGGTGCCGGTGATCGACCTGTGCGCCCTGACGTTCGGCCAGAATGCCGAGGCCCGGACCAGTACGCGGCTGGTGCTGGTGCGTTATCGAAGCGATGGGCAACAAGCCGGGCAAGTGCTGGGACTGATCCTGGAACAGGCGACCGACACCGTGCGTTGTGATCCGGCCGATTTCAAACCCTATGGCCTGGACAATCGGCAGGCGCCGTATCTCGGCCCCGTACGCGAGGATGTTCACGGATTGCTGCAATGGGTGCGGGTCAATGACCTGCTCGACGAATCCGTTCGGGCGCTGCTGTTTCCTGCGCCGCCGCTGGACCTCGACGACCTCGGGGCAACGCCATGAACGACGATCAGCGTTTTTTCGATTTTCTCAAGGAACGCATCGGCCTCGATGTGACCTCCGTCGGCACCGCGATCATCGAGCGGGCCGTGCGCCAACGGATCAGTGCCGTGCCCGGTCGAACCGCCGATGAGTACTGGCAGACCTTGCAGCATTCGGCCCCGGAGCAGCAGGCGCTGATCGAAGCGGTGATCGTCCCGGAGACCTGGTTTTTCCGCTATCCCGAATCCTTCGCGACCCTCGCCAGGCTGGCCGTCAAGCGCTTGGCCGAGATCAAGCACCTGCGTGCGCTGCGCATCCTCAGCTTGCCGTGTTCCACGGGCGAAGAGCCTTATTCCATCGCCATGGCCTTGCTCGACGCGGGCCTGGGGCCACATCAGTTCAAGGTCGAAGGCCTGGACGTCAGCCCGCTGTCGGTGGCGCGGGCCAAGGACGCGCGCTACGGCAAAAACTCCTTCCGTGGCGCCGACCTGGTTTTTCGCGAACGGCATTTCGACGTCGCGGACGAGGGTTACCGTCTCAGCGAACGGGTGCGTGAACAGGTGCGCTTGCAGGTGGGCAACCTGCTGGATCCGGCCTTGCTGGTGAACGAGGCGCCTTATGATTTTGTGTTCTGTCGCAACTTGCTGATCTATTTCGACCAGCCGACCCAGCAGCAGGTGTTCGAGGTGCTCAAGCGCCTGACCCATCAGGACGGCGTGCTGTTTATCGGCCCCGCCGAGGGCAGCTTGCTGGGACGCCTGGGCATGCGCTCGATCGGGATAGCCCAATCGTTCGCCTTCAGTCGCCACGGGGCTGTGGAGCCTCAACCGGTGCCGGCGTTGATGCCGCCGCCGTTGCCGATTCGTCAGCCGCCGCCCCGGGCCGTTGTGCCGGTGATTCGGCCGCGGCCGTTTGCCGCGAACGTCACGCCGATTGCCCCACCCAAGAGCAGCGACGCCGCGACCTTGCTGGCCAATATCGCCGCCCTGGCCAACGGTGGCAAAAGCGCCGAGGCCCGTGGGGCGTGCGAAGAGTATTTGCGCAGCCATGCGCCGAACGCCCAGGTGTTCTATTGGCTGGGCCTGCTCAGCGACATGGCCGGCAGTGCGCTTGAAGCCCAGGGTTTTTATCGCAAGGCGCTTTATCTTGAACCGCAACACGCCGAGGCCCTGGTGCATCTGGCGGCGCTGCTGGCTTCCCAGGGAGACGCGGCCGGAGCCCGTCGATTGCAGGAACGCGCCGCCCGTAGCGGGCGCACGGCAGACAGTGAGCACAAACGATGAGCGGTTCGGCTTCTTACAACGTCACCCATGACGATGCCCAGGCGATCGATGATTGCTGGAACCGCATCGGGGTGCATGGCGATAAATCCTGTCCACTGTTGGTCGAGCATATCCACTGCCGCAATTGCTCGGTGTACTCGGCGGCCGCCACCCGGCTGCTCGACCGTTACACCTTGCCGCAGGATCAACGGGACTTGTCCCTGGCCCCGGTGGACAACGAGGTGGTCACACGCTCGCTGCTGATGTTCCGCCTCGGCGAGGAATGGCTGGGCCTGACGACGCGCAGCCTGGTGGAAGTGGCACCGTTGCAGCCGATCCACTCGTTGCCCCACCAACGCTCACGGGCCTTGCTGGGCGTGGTGAATGTACGTGGGGCACTGGTGGCCTGCCTGTCGCTGGTGGAGCTGTTGGACCTGGAGCCCGGCGCGGCGGTGGCCGGTACACGGGTCATGCCGCGCATGTTGATTGTCGCGGCCAAGGGCGGGCCGGTGGTGGTGCCGGTGGATGAGGTGGACGGCATCCACGCCATCGATGAGCGCATCCTGGCGAGCGCTTCGCTATCGGCGGGCAAGTACACCCGTGGCGTGTTGCCCTACAAAGGCCGCAGCCTGCGCTGGCTGGATGAAGAACAGCTGCTGTCCGCCGTGGCCCGGAGCCTGTCATGACCCCTGACCAGATGCGCGACGCTTCGCTGTTGGAACTGTTCAGCCTGGAGGCCGATGCCCAAGTCCAGGTGCTGAGCACCGGGTTGCTGGCCTTGGAGCGCGATCCGACCCAGGCCGATTACCTCGAATCGTGCATGCGCGCGGCGCATTCCCTCAAGGGCGCGGCACGTATCGTCGGGGTGGACGCCGGCGTCAGCGTGGCCCACGTCATGGAGGATTGCCTGGTCGGCGCCCAGGAGCGGCGCCTGATGCTGGGGGCCGAACATATCGATGCTTTGCTGCAAGGTACCGACTTGCTGACGCGCATCGCCACGCCGGGCAACAACGTCGGCGCCCAGGACATCGACGCCTATGTGGCGTTGATGGGGCGTTTGCTCGACCCCAACGCCGCACCAATGCCGGCGCTGGTACCGACAAGCATCGAGGTGCCTGTCGACCCCGTCAGTGTCGAGCTGCTCGTTCCGGAACCGTTCGCGGCACCGGAGCCGGCTCCGAAGAATAAACGGGTTACCGAAGGCGGCGAGCGAGTCTTGCGGGTCACGGCCGAACGCCTCAACAGCTTGCTCGACCTGTCGAGCAAGTCCTTGGTCGAGACCCAGCGCCTCAAGCCCTGGCTGGCGACGATGCAACGGCTCAAGCGCCAGCAAGGCACTGGCTTGCGCGCCCTTGAAGAGCTGAATATGCACCTCAAGGATCATGCCCTGAGCCTGCAGGCCCAGGAAGCCCTTGGCGATGCCCGCCGCTTGCTCGCCGAGACCCAGCAGTTGCTGGCGCAGAAAACTGCCGAGCTGGATGAGTTCGCCTGGCAGGCCAGCCAACGGGCGCAGGTACTGTACGACACGGCGCTGGCCTGTCGCATGCGGCCGTTCGCCGACGTGCTTACGGGCCAGGTGCGTATGGTCCGTGACCTGGGCCGCAGCCTGGGCAAACAAGTGCGCCTGGAGATCGAAGGCGAGAAAACCCAGGTCGACCGCGATGTCCTGGAAAAGCTCGAAGCGCCACTGACCCACTTGCTGCGCAACGCCGTGGACCATGGCATCGAAGCCCCGGAGCAACGAATACTGGCCGGCAAGCCCGCCGAAGGCCTGATCCGCCTGCGCGCCTCTCATCAGGCTGGCCTGCTGGTCTTGGAGTTGGTGGACGACGGCGCCGGGGTGGACCTGGAGCGGGTGCGCCGCAGTATCGTCGAGCGCGGTCTTTCCCCTGAGCAAACCGCCGCCAGCCTGAGCGAAGAGGAGCTGCTGACCTTCCTGTTCCTGCCCGGTTTCAGCCTGCGCGACAAAGTCACCGAAGTGTCCGGGCGCGGCGTCGGCCTGGATGCGGTCCAGCACATGGTCCGGCAGTTGCGCGGGGCGGTGGTGCTGGAGCAGACGGCGGGCGAGGGCAGTCGTTTCCATCTCGAGGTGCCACTGACGCTGTCGGTGGTGCGCAGCCTGGTGGTGGAAGTCGGCAATGAGGCGTATGCCTTCCCCCTGGCCCACATCGAACGCATGTGCGACCTGGCGCCGGAAGACATCGTCCAGGTCGAAGGGCGTCAGCATTTCTGGCACGAAGGCCGGCATATCGGCTTGGTCGCCGCCAGCCAGTTGCTCGATCGCCCGTCGACGCAGAACGGCGGCCAGACCCTCAAGGTCGTGGTGATCCGCGAGCGCGAGACGATCTACGGGGTGGCGGTGGAGCGGTTCATCGGCGAGCGAACCCTGGTCGTCCTGCCCTTGGACGAACGCCTGGGCAAGGTCCAGGACATTTCCGCCGGGGCCCTGCTCGACGATGGCTCGGTGGTGTTGATTATCGATGTCGAAGACCTGTTGCGCTCGGTGGAAAAATTGCTCGATACCGGGCGCCTGGAGCGCATCGCCCGGCAGAACCAGGCCCAGGCCCCGCGCAAGCGGATCCTGGTGGTGGACGATTCCCTGACCGTACGCGAGTTGCAACGCAAGTTGCTGCTCAATCGCGGCTATGACGTGGCGGTGGCGGTGGATGGCATGGATGGCTGGAATGCATTGCGCTCAGAGGATTTCGACTTGCTGATCACCGATATCGACATGCCGCGCATGGACGGTATCGAGCTGGTGTCGCTGTTGCGGCGCGACAACCGCTTGCAGTCGCTGCCGGTGATGGTGGTGTCCTACAAGGATCGCGAAGAAGATCGTCGCCGTGGCCTCGACGCCGGCGCCGACTATTATTTGGCCAAGGCGAGTTTCCACGACGACGCCTTGCTCGACGCCGTGGTTGAACTGATCGGAGGAGCGCGCGCTTGAAGATCGCCATCGTCAATGACATGCCCCTGGCGGTCGAGGCCCTGCGCCGGGCCCTGGCGTTCGAGCCGGCGCATCAACTGGTCTGGGTGGCCGCCAACGGGGCCGAGGCGGTGCAGCGTTGCGCCGAGTTCACCCCGGACCTGATCCTGATGGATTTGCTCATGCCGATCATGGATGGGGTGGAGGCCACTCGGCGGATCATGGCCGACAGCCCCTGCGCGATCGTGATTGTCACCGGGGACAGCCAGCAGAACGTCCACCGGGTGTTCGAGGCCATGGGCCATGGCGCGCTGGATGTGGTCGATACCCCGGCCCTGGGGGTCGGTAATCCGGCGGACGCGGCTGCACCGCTGCTGCGCAAGATCGCCAACATCGGCTGGCTGATCGGTGAGCGCAACAAGCATGAGCGCCCCGCGCCAGCGGCGCAGCGAACGGCGGTGTCGCGCAAGAGCCTGGTGGCCATCGGGTCGTCGGCGGGCGGGCCGGCGGCGCTGGAAGTGCTGCTCAAGGCCTTGCCGCGGGACTTTGCCCCAGCGATCGTACTGGTCCAGCATGTGGACGAGGTGTTCGCCGCGGGCATGGCCGAGTGGCTGGGCAGTGTGTCGGGCCACACGGTGCGCCTGGCCCGGCACGGTGAGACGCCGCAAAGTGGCACGGTGCTGCTGGCCGGGACCAACCATCATCTGCGTTTGTTGAAGAACGGCACCCTGGCCTATACCGCCGAGCCGGTGAACGAAATCTACCGGCCCTCCATCGACGTGTTTTTTGAAAGTGTCGCCCAGTACTGGAGCGGTGACGCGGTGGGCGTATTGCTCACCGGCATGGGCCGCGATGGTGCGCAAGGGCTTAAACTCATGCGCCAGCAGGGCTATGTGACCATCGCTCAGGACCAGCGCAGCAGCGCGGTGTATGGCATGCCCAAAGCAGCGGCCGCTATCGATGCCGCCGTCCATATTCTTGCCCTGGACGCCATCGCGCCACGGCTGTTGGAGATTGTGACCCCATGAAGAACCCCGCGAGCCTTGCCCCGGGCCGTACCCAGGTAAGCCATCATGAATGATCTGCAGCTCGACGATTTCAAGCGCGATGAGAACGCCGCCATGGTCTTGCTCGTCGACGATCAGGCGATGATCGGCGAAGCGGTGCGGCGTGGGTTGTCGAATGAAGAAAACATCGACTTCCATTTCTGCTCCGACCCCCATCAGGCCATCGCCCACGCGATTCGCATCAAGCCGACGGTGATTCTCCAGGACCTGGTGATGCCCGGCCTGGATGGCCTGAGCCTGGTGCGCGAGTACCGTAACCATCCCTCCACCCGCGATATCCCGATCATTGTCCTGTCCACCAAGGAGGACCCGCTGGTCAAGAGCGCGGCGTTCGCCGCCGGGGCCAACGACTATCTGGTCAAGTTGCCGGACAACATCGAATTGGTGGCGCGCATCCGCTATCACTCGCGGTCATACATGATGCTGTTGCAGCGCGACGCGGCCTATCGCGCGCTGCGGGTCAGCCAGCAGCAACTGCTCGACACCAACCTGGTGCTGCAACGGTTGATGAACTCCGACGGCCTGACCGGGTTGTCCAATCGCCGGCATTTCGATGAGTACCTGGAGCTGGAATGGCGCCGGGCGATGCGCGACCAGAGCCAACTGTCGCTGCTGATGATCGACGTGGACTACTTCAAGGCCTACAACGACAATTTCGGTCATCTGGAGGGCGACGAAGCCCTGCGCAAGGTTGCCACGGCGATCCGCGAGGCGTGCAGCCGTCCGTCCGACTTGCCGGCCCGCTATGGCGGCGAGGAGTTCGCCCTGGTGCTGCCGGGCACCTCGCCGGGCGGCGCCCGGTTGATGGCCGAAAAACTGCGCCAGAGCGTCGTCGCCCTGAAAATCCCCCACACCACGCCCGATGGCGGCGAGAACCTGACCGTCAGCATCGGTGTCTCGACGGTCACGCCGCAGCAAGGTGGCGATTGCCGGCAACTGATTTCGGCGGCGGACAAGGGGCTGTACCTGGCCAAGCACAATGGGCGCAATCGGGTGGGCGTCGAATAACCTTCGGTCGATGATGGACGCTTTTGTGGCGAGGGGATTTATCCCCGTTGGGCTGCGAAGCAGCCCCAAATTCAGCTGACACGATTTGCCTGAAGCACCGCAGGGTCCGATTCTGGGGCTGCTTCGCAGCCCAACGGGGATAAATCCCCTCGCCACAGGGGTGTGTACCAGGCTCGGTCTTGATTTCATTGCCCCTAAAGCCGCCAGGCGGGCTGCCGCTGGCGCTTGATTACGTTATACTCGCCGGCTTTCAAAAGTTCGCCTACGAGTGCTGCCCGCCATGGAAATCAACCCGATCCTTAACACCATCAAGGACCTGTCCGAGCGCTCCGAAACTATTCGGGGGTATCTTTGACTACGATCAAAAGCATGAGCGCCTGACCGAAGTCAATCGCGAGCTTGAAGATCCGAGTGTCTGGAACAACCCTTCGTACGCCCAGGAACTGGGCCGCGAGCGTTCTGCGCTGGCGCAGATCGTCGAGACCCTGGACGAGTTGTCCAGCGGCCTGGCCGATTGCCGCGACCTGCTGGACATGGCTGTCGAAGAGAACGATGAAGGCGCGGTCGGCGATGTCGTCGCCGAGCTGACACGCCTCGACGAGAACCTCGCCAAGCTGGAATTCCGTCGCATGTTCAGCGGCGAGATGGACATGAACAACGCCTACCTGGACATCCAGGCCGGTTCCGGCGGCACCGAGGCCCAGGACTGGGCCAACATCCTGTTGCGCATGTACCTGCGCTGGGCTGACAAGCGCGGTTTCGACGCCACCATCATGGAACTGTCGGCCGGCGAAGTCGCCGGGATCAAGGGCGCCACCGTGCACATCAAGGGCGAATACGCCTTTGGCTGGCTGCGGACCGAGATCGGCGTGCACCGCCTGGTGCGCAAGAGCCCGTTCGACTCCGGTAACCGTCGCCACACCTCGTTCTCGGCCGTGTTCGTTTCGCCGGAAATCGACGACAACATCGAGATCGAGATCAACCCGGCGGACCTGCGCATCGACACCTACCGTTCCTCCGGGGCCGGTGGCCAGCACGTCAACACCACCGACTCGGCGGTACGGATTACCCACGTACCGACCAACACCGTGGTCAGTTGCCAGAACGAGCGCTCCCAGCACGCCAACAAAGACACCGCGATGAAGATGCTGCGGGCCCGCTTGTACGAGCAGGAAGTGCAGAAACGCAACGCGGCGTCCCAGGCGCTGGAAGACACCAAGTCGGACATCGGCTGGGGTCACCAGATCCGTTCGTACGTGCTCGACGCCTCGCGGATCAAGGACCTGCGTACCGGCATCGAACGCAGCGATTGCGACAAGGTGCTCGACGGCGATATCGATGAATACCTGATCGCCAGCCTCAAGCAAGGGCTGTAACGCGACACCCATGCGGCGGTCGGGCACGCTTCCCTCAGGAAGCGCGGCTCGCCCGCGAACTCCGGCCCGGGCCGGGGGCAACGAACCTGTGATGGAATCCTTAAAGACATGAGCGACCTAGAACTCGACCCGCAAGCCCTGCAACAGGAAGAAAACTCCCTGATCGCCCTGCGCAAGGAAAAGCTTGCTGCCGAGCGCGCCAAGGGCCAGGCCTTCCCCAACGACTTCCGCCGCGACGCCTACTGCGACGTCTTGCAGAAGCAGTATGCGGACAAGACCAAGGAGGAGCTGGCCGAGGCGGCGATTCCAGTCAAGGTGGCCGGTCGTATCATGCTCAATCGTGGTTCGTTCATGGTGATCCAGGACATGACCGGGCGCATCCAGGTCTACGTCAACCGCAAGACCCTGCCGGAAGAAACCCTGGCGGCCGTCAAGACCTGGGACCTGGGCGACATCATTGCCGCCGAAGGCACCCTGGCCCGTTCCGGCAAGGGTGACCTGTACGTCGAGATGACCAGCGTGCGCCTGCTGACCAAGTCCCTGCGCCCGCTTCCGGACAAGCACCATGGCCTGACCGACACCGAGCAGCGCTATCGCCAGCGCTACGTCGACCTGATCGTCAACGAAGAAGTGCGCCAGACGTTCCGCGTGCGTTCGCAAGTCATCGCCCACATCCGCAGCTTCCTGATGAAGCGTGACTTCCTGGAAGTCGAGACGCCGATGCTGCAGACCATCCCTGGCGGTGCGGCGGCCAAGCCGTTCGAAACCCACCACAATGCCCTGGACATGGAAATGTTCCTGCGCATCGCGCCGGAGCTGTACCTCAAGCGGCTGGTGGTCGGTGGCTTCGAGAAAGTCTTCGAGATCAACCGCAACTTCCGTAACGAAGGCGTTTCGACCCGGCACAACCCCGAGTTCACCATGCTCGAGTTCTACCAGGCCTACGCCGACTACGAAGACAACATGGACCTGACCGAGGAACTGTTCCGCGAGCTGGCGCAGCTGGTCCTGGGCAGCACCGACGTGCCGTACGGCGACAAGGTGTTCCACTTCGGCGAGCCGTTCGTGCGGCTGTCGGTGTTCGACTCGATCCTCAAGTACAACCCTGAGATCACCGCCGCCGACCTGCAGGACATCGACAAGGCCCGCGCCATCGCCAAGAAGGCCGGCGCCAAGGTGCTCGGTTTCGAAGGCCTGGGCAAGCTGCAAGTGATGATTTTCGAAGAGCTGGTCGAGCACAAGCTGGAACAGCCGCACTTCATCACCCAGTACCCGTTCGAAGTGTCGCCGCTGGCCCGTCGCAACGACGAGAACCCAAGCGTGACCGACCGTTTCGAGCTGTTCATCGGTGGTCGTGAAATCGCCAACGCCTATTCCGAGCTCAACGATGCCGAAGACCAGGCCGAGCGTTTCATGGCCCAGGTGGCCGACAAGGACGCCGGCGACGACGAAGCCATGCACTACGATGCCGACTTCGTACGCGCCCTGGAGTACGGCATGCCGCCGACCGCCGGCGAAGGCGTCGGCATCGATCGCCTGGTGATGTTGTTGACCAACTCACCGTCGATCCGGGATGTGATTCTCTTCCCGCACATGCGGCCTCAAGCGTAAGTGCTTCAACTAAAAAGCCGCCTCGATGGGCGGCTTTTTATTGCCTGTCTGGTACAAACGTATCAATTGGTTAGTTTTTCAAAGAGCGAGGAAGACCTGTCGTGAATCGTGCAATGGCTTCAGAAGGTGCAGCGGGCGTCGCCACGGCTGTCGCTGAAAGTGTTCAGTACCAGGGCCGCAAGGCCAGCCGACAGGGCAGTGAGCAGCGTCGCCAGGAGATTCTCGATGCGGCCATGCGCATTGTCGTGCGCGATGGCGTGCGTGCGGTGCGTCACCGCGCGGTGGCCGCTGAAGCGGGCGTGCCGCTGTCGGCCACCACCTATTATTTCAAGGACATCGATGACCTGCTCACCGATACCTTCGCCCAGTATGTGGAGCGCAGTGCCGCGTTCATGGCCAAGCTGTGGACCAACAAGGAAGGTCTGCTACGGGAAATGGTCGCCTACGGGGACGGCAGCGCCGGATCCCGCTCGCAACTGGCAGACGATATGGCACGCCTGGCCGCCGACTACGTGCAGCATCAGTTGCACACCCGCCGCGAATACCTGATGGCCGAACAGGCCTTTCGCCAGGAAGCGCTGCTCAACCCGCGACTGGCTGAACTGGTGCGTTCCCATCAGCAGATCCTGCTGCAAGGTACCTGTCATATTTTCCAGGTATTGGGCTCGCGTGATCCGCAACAGGATGCCAAAGTGTTGACGGCGATTATCGGACGGATGGAATATCAGGGCTTGCTCAATGGTGCCGAGCCAGTCGCCGATGAAGATATGCTCGGCATCCTGACCCGCTACATGCACCTGGTACTGGCGTCGGTGTGACCCATTTGTGGGCCACCACAGCCTTTGTGGCGAGGGAGTTCAAATGAAAGCCTGGCGTGCCGTTGTACTGGCCGTGTCGTTGCTGCTGCTCAGTGGCTGCCTGGTGTCGTTCAAGGCACCGTTGCCTGACAGCGAAGCCGCGCCCGCGGGCCTGCTCGGCCACTGGACCAGCACCAATGCCTGGGGAGAACCGTTGAACCTGGAGTTGACGCAGGTCGGCAAGCACCGCTACCAGGCCATCAGCTACTTCAGGGCCAGGCCCCATGAGCGCGAAGCCATTCCCCTGACCGTCTCCCGGCACGGCAGCCGCTGGTACCTGTCGGCCAAGGTGCCGGCCCGCTATGGGGGACATTTCCTGATCGCCGGTTTCGAATTGACCGATAAACAGGAACTGGTGGTCTACAACCTGGATCTGGAACAGATCAACCAGGCTATCGACCAGAAGCTCCTCAGCGGCCAGCCGAACCAGAGCGAGGAGGGCGAAGGCGTGTTGGTGGACAGCGACATGAACAAGGTTTTCAGCTACCTCGACGACCCGGCCAATTCCGATGTGTTCTCGGAAGCCGTGCGTTACCAAAGACCGGCCAAATCCCAATAATTGCTACAAGCGGACGTTTTTTCACAGGAGTTCCGGGTGGACGATTACCAGCAGACGATACGCAACTTGTCCGATCGCATTGTGCTGGCGCAAACGCCGATTCGCATCCTCGATGCGGTGAAGTGGGACGAGAACATCCGCAAGGGGTTTCTCAAGGCCAAGGGCAAGGAAATGCCTGCGGTGGATCGCGACTATTACCTCAACCGGCCACTGTCCTTCGACTCCAGCAAAGTGAAGCTGGAGTTCCAGAACATCGAGCGTGACATCACCCGTCAACTGGGGCAGTTCAACCCGGTTGGCCAGATCATGCGCCGCATGTGCAAGGAATACCGCATGGTGGTGCGCATGCTCGAAGCGCGTGGCACCGAGGATTTCGGGCTGATCTCCCAGGAACTCTATGGCGCCGCCTCCGATGCCTTCCACGCCGGCGACCCGACCCTGGCCGACCTGGGCCTGATGCTTTCCGATTACCTGAATAATATCGATGGCCGTGGCGACCTCAAGGACGAGCCGAAAGTCCTCAGCGCCAAGGAAGCCGTCAACCTGTTGCAACACCGTCTCAACCGGGTGTTCGGCGAAGCGGAGGAAACCATCCGGGTGTTCGAGTCCGACGGCATCGTGGCCGACGCGGCGGCGGGCGCGGACTACATCAAGATCCGCACCGATGCGATGTTCAACGAACGCGATGTGCGGGCGCTGGAGGTCCATGAAGGGCTGGTGCACGTCGGCACCACCCTCAACGGCCTGAACCAGCCGATCTGCACCTTCCTGTCCAAGGGCCCGCCCTCGTCCACGGTGACCCAGGAAGGCCTGGCGATCCTGATGGAAATCATCACCTTCGCCTCCTACCCCAGTCGCCTGCGCAAGCTGACCAACCGCACCCGGGCCATTCACATGGTGGAGGAGGGCGCCGATTTCCTGCAGGTCTTCGAGTTCTTCCGCGAGCAGGGTTTTGAAATGGCCGAAAGCTACGGCAACGCCAGCCGGGTGTTCCGTGGCTCGGTGCCGACCGGGCTGCCATTCACCAAGGACTTGTCCTACCTCAAGGGCTTCATCATGGTTTACAACTACATTCAGCTGGCCGTGCGCAAAGGCAAGCTGGAGCAGGTGCCGCTGCTGTTCTGCGGCAAGACTACCCTGGAGGACATGCGCACCTTGCGCCAGTTGGTGGACGAAGGCCTGGTGGTGCCGCCCAAATACCTGCCCGAGCAGTTCCGCGACATGAACGCCCTGTCGGCCTGGATGTGTTTCTCCAACTTCCTGAACCACCTGAGCCTGGACCGGATCGAGGCGGATTATTCCAATATCCTTTGAATACAACACTCACCCCCTGTGGGAGCGAGCTTGCTCGCGATAGCAGCAGGACAGTCAACACAGCCGTGACTGAACCGCCGCTATCGCGAGCAAGCTCGCTCCCACAAGGGGGGATGTTTCAACCTGATCTTGCGAGGTTTCACCGGATGCGAACCCTCGGCATCTTTTGCCTGTTGCTGGCCCTGAGCGGTTGCAGCTCACTGCTGTTCTACCCCGAGCGCGGCCTGCCGTTTACCCCCGAGCGGGCCAAGCTCGAGTACCGCGACGTCACCCTGACCACCGCTGACGGCCTCAAGCTCCGAGGCTGGTGGCTGCCCGTCAAACCAGGCGTGGAGGTCAAGGGCACGGTACTGCATTTGCACGGCAACGGCGGCAACCTGGCCTGGCACCTGGGCGGGAGCTGGTGGTTGCCGGAGCAGGGGTACCAGGTGTTGATGGTCGATTACCGGGGTTACGGCGTGTCCGAAGGCGAGCCGAGCCTGCCGGCGATTTACCAGGACATCGACGCCGCGTTCCAATGGCTCGACCAGTCGCCCGAGGTCCAGGGCAAGCCGCTGGTGCTGCTCGGCCAGAGCCTGGGCGGCGCGCTGGCGGTGCATTACCTGGTGGAACATCCCCTGCGGCAACGGCAGCTCAAGGCCTTGGTGCTCGATGGCGTGCCCGCCAGTTACCGCGACGTCGGGCAGTTTGCCCTGAGCACATCGTGGCTGACCTGGCCGTTTCAGGTGCCGTTGTCCTGGCTGGTGCCGGACGGTGACAGCGCGATCAGTTCCGTGGCGCAGTTGAATGGCGTACCGAAATTGATCTACCACAGCCTGGATGACCCTATCGTGCCTCTTTCCAACGGCATCCGCCTGTATCAAGCTGCGCCGCCACCGCGGGTCCTGCAACTGACCCGCGGCGGCCATGTGCAGACATTCGCCGACCCGACCTGGCGCACCGTGATGCTGCGCTACCTCGACGACCCCCAGCACTTTGACGGCCTGCGCCGCCTGGGCGAAGTCCCGAACTACCCGAAATCATCCGTTGAATCACCAGAGAAGCCGCAATGAGCGAAGAACGTAACGCCATCCCCCTGATCATCACCGGTATCTGCAGCATCCTCGGCACCGTTGCGGTGCTGTGGTACTACGGCTACCTGCACTTCGCCAAGCCCGAGGATGCGTTGCTGCTCAACCAATTCACGATGCTCAAGACCGTGCCGGGGGAGGACTACAAAGTGTCCCTGGAGCCGGCCCCCCAGGTCGCCCAATGCATCGACGGTGTACTGGTGTTGTTCGACACCGAGCAGAAAGGCCTGACCGGTGTGCTGATCAACGAGAAGAAACGCGCGGTGCGCTGCATGGGCCAGGAGACGCCGCAGAAGCTTCAGCCGTAACAATTCCCTGTGGGAGCGAGCTTGCTCGCGATAAAGGTGGATCAGCCAACGCCTATGTCGACTGACCTGTCGCCATCGCGAGCAAGCTCGCTCCCACAGGGGATACGACCAGCTCAACAAAATGTGCAGCCATTAAAAAGCCCCGCCTGATTGAAGTCAGGCGGGGCTTTTTTGTTGCGCTCAGCCGATCAGTTGGCGCTCATGGTCGAGCGCGGGGCCACTGGCTGGTTGTCGTTGGAGATGGTCACTTCCACGCGACGGTTCATGGCGCGGCCCGAGACGCTGGTGTTGTCAGCGACCGGGAATTCCTTGCCGTAGCCCTGGGTCACGATACGGGCTGGGTCGACGCCCATCTTCACCAGCTCGGTGCGCACGGAGCTCGCGCGGCGTTCCGACAGCGACTGGTTGTAGGAATCCGAACCGGTGCTGTCGGTGTAGCCTTCGATGATCACCTTGCGGTCCGGGTTTTCCTGGAGGAACTGCGCCAGTTTGTTCACGTTCGTTATGCCGCTGGCACGCAGGTCGGACTTGTTGGTGGCGAACAGCACGTCGCCGAAGGTCACCAGGGTGCCGCGTTCGGTCTGTTTGGCGTTCAGGCTGTCCTGCAGTTGCTTGATCTGCGCGTTGCGAGCGTCGAGCAGCGCACGGGCGCGTTCGTCGCCGGCGTTTTTCAGCTCGGCTTCGGCGTTGCGCAGGGCGATGGTCTGCTTGGCCACTTCGACGCGCTGATTGGTCAGGTAGGCCAACTGGTCGACCTTGGCTTCGTCTTCCTTGTCCAGGTAAGCCTTGTCGGCCTTGGCCAGGAAGTCCGCCGCGTCTTTGGTTTCCAGGGCCGCCACTTTGGTCGCCGCCGGGTCGGCCTGCAGGCCGTTGAAGTTGGTCCGCGCCTGTTCCAGGTTCGCGTTCGGGTCATGGGAGCAAGCGGCCAGGGCTACGCAGGCTGCGAGCAGGGCGGGCATCATCAAGTGTTTGTGCATCATAGTCTGTCGTCCTTTTATCAATGAGAAGTACGTCGTGGCGTGAACGGATTACTGAAGCTTGTTCATGCCTTCCTGACGCAGTTCCTGAACCCCTTTCTGAGAATCCTTGAGTGCTTGTTCGGCCTTGGCGGCCTGGGCCTTGCGCTCGGCGACGCGGGCATCCCATTCGGCCTGTTCGGCCAGTCGCTTGGCTTCGTCGTACTTCTTGTCATGCATGGCGATTTCGGCTTGCTTCAGTTTGTCCTGGGCCGATTTCATTTCCACGGCGGCGAATTCGGTGCCGCCGGCGCTGACCGCGCTGTTGACCGCCGATTGGGTCACCGCGTACTGCTCAGACGGTGGATTACCGGCGCAACCGGCGAGAATGAAGCTGCTACCGATCGCCAGGGCAGCCAGCTTCAAGCCGCGCAGGCCAGTGGATGAGGGTTTGGCAGTGCAGGTATTCATAGGCTTCAACTCCATTGGAAAACTCCTGAAAAAACGACAAATCCATGCTGGGACCGAAACCGTGACGTCTGGTTTGGCGTTGGCGCCAAGGCGCGTTTATTTAAACAACCGTTCCAGTATGGTTACTCGGTGTGACCCGAGGCGTTTTTCAAAAGTTCAGCGGGGATGGCCATTCGCCAAAAGGAATTACTGACTGATCGGTCAGTGGCAAAAAAGCTGAACTTTCAGGCCGCGCAGCGGTATTCCCGGCGTAGGGAGGCGTGCGTTTTTTGGGAGGGGGCGCGCGTAGGAGCTGCCGAGCGAAGCGAGGCTGCGATCTTTCCCCTGCCGCTTGAGTCTCAAGCGAAAGATCAAGATCGCAGCCTTCGGCAGCTCCTGCAAAGATTTTCGCCGTAGAGAAATCAGTGCTTGGACTTGTCGTTCTGCGAGGAAAGTTCGTGCAGATGCCGACGGGACAAGGCGAGGAATCGCGGGGTCGGGCCCACATCTTCGTACAGCGGGTCACCTTCTTCATCGGTGGCCACGACTTGCGAACCCTTGATATAGGGGAAGCTCGCTTCCAGCTCTTCCAGCGCCGCCCCGATCAGTTCGCCCAGCAGTTCCTCGGGCTGGCGCTTGGGGTACATGTCGCAAATCGCCGCCAGGCGCGCGGCGGCTTCCACGTCCAGATGGATCGTGTAGCCAGTCTGGGTCAGGCGACCCTTGGCGTTCTCTTCCCAATGCTGGGCAAGCTCACGAATTTTCATGATGACCTCAATCAGCCTGCTCGTGGCAGGCGCGGTGAGTGACGAGCCGTTGTGTGGCTTACTCATGAGACTAGCTGTGTTGGACAAGGTTTAAAGTCCCTTCGTCGCTTGTCATAAGTGGCGGGCATCGGCACTCTCTAAGCAAGAGCTGTCCGGACTTTTTTGCTGGAGAAATGCTGATGACCGATATCGATGCCCGCTTGCGCGAGGATGTCCACCTGCTCGGCGAACTGCTGGGCAATACCATCCGCGAACAGTACGGGGACACGTTTCTCGACAAGATCGAGCAGATCCGCAAGGGGGCCAAGGCTGACCGACGCGGCTCCGTGGACGCCGAACTCAGCGCCAGCCTCAACCAACTGAGCGAGGATGAATTGCTGCCGGTGGCGCGCGCGTTCAACCAGTTTCTCAACCTCGCCAACATTGCCGAACAGTACCAACTGATCCACCGTCGCGACGAGTCGCAACCGGCGCCCTTCGAGGCACGGGTCCTGCCCGAGCTGCTCGCCCGGTTGCGGGCCGAGGGCCATGGCGCCGAGGCGCTGGCCCGGCAGTTGGGGCGCCTGGAGATCGAACTGGTCCTCACGGCCCACCCCACGGAAGTGGCTCGCCGTACGCTGATCCAGAAATACGACGCCATCGCCGCGCAACTGGCCGCCCAGGATCACCGCGACCTGACCAGCGCCGAGCGCGCGCAGATTCACGAACGATTGCAACGCTTGATCGCCGAAGCCTGGCACACCGAAGAGATCCGCCGCACCCGGCCGACCCCGGTGGATGAAGCCAAGTGGGGGTTCGCGGTGATCGAGCATTCACTGTGGCACGCCATCCCCAATTACCTGCGCAAGGCCGATCAGGCCCTGCATGCCGCCACCGGCTTGCGTCTGCCGCTGGAGGCCGCACCCATCCGCTTTGCCTCGTGGATGGGCGGCGACCGTGACGGCAACCCGAATGTCACTGCTACCGTGACCCGCGAGGTGCTGTTGCTGGCGCGGTGGATGGCGGCGGACCTGTACCTGCGTGACGTCGACCAACTGGCGGCCGAGCTGTCCATGCAAAACGCCAGTGAGGCCTTGCGTGCCCAGGCCGGCGACAGCGCCGAACCTTATCGCGCCGTGCTCAAGCAACTGCGCGAACGCCTGCGCGCCACCCGCAACTGGGCCCACGCCTCGTTGAGTGCCGCCACGCCACCCGGCGCCGAGGTGTTGCGGCACAACCGCGAACTGTTGGACCCCCTGGAGCTGTGCTACCACTCCCTGCACGAGTGCGGCATGGGCGTGATTGCCGACGGGCCGTTGCTCGATTGCCTGCGTCGGGCGGTGACCTTCGGCTTGTTCCTGGTGCGCCTCGATGTGCGCCAGGACTCGACGCGCCATAGCGCCGCCATGACGGAAATAACCGACTACCTGGGCCTGGGCCGCTATGAGGATTGGAACGAGGAGCAGCGCATCGGCTTCCTGCTCGAGGAACTGAACAACCGGCGCCCGCTGTTGCCGGCCCATTTCAAGCCCTCGGCCGACACGGCGGAAGTGTTGGCGACGTGCCGGGAAGTGGCGGCGGCGCCAGCGGCGTCCCTGGGTTCTTACGTGATCTCCATGGCCGGCGCGGCTTCCGATGTCCTCGCCGTGCAGCTGTTGTTGAAGGACGCTGGCGTGTTGCGGCCGATGCGGGTGGTGCCGCTGTTCGAAACCCTGGCCGACCTGGACAACGCCGGGCCGGTGATCGAGCGGCTGTTGCTGCTGCCCGGCTATCGCTCACGGCTGCAAGGCCCCCAGGAAGTGATGATCGGCTATTCCGACTCGGCCAAGGATGCCGGGACCACGGCGGCGGCCTGGGCACAGTATCGGGCCCAGGAGCGGCTGGTGGACATCTGCCGCGAGCAGCAAGTCGAACTGCTGTTGTTCCACGGCCGTGGCGGCACCGTGGGCCGTGGCGGCGGTCCGGCGCACGCGGCGATCCTGTCCCAGCCACCCGGTTCGGTGGCCGGGCGTTTCCGCACCACCGAACAAGGCGAAATGATTCGTTTCAAATTCGGCCTACCGGACATCGCCGAACAGAACCTCAATCTTTACCTCGCCGCGGTGCTTGAAGCGACGTTGCTGCCACCGCCGCCACCCACGCCGCAGTGGCGGGACTTGATGGACGAACTGGCGGCCGATGGCGTCAGTGCCTACCGCGCCGTGGTGCGGGAGAACCCGCAATTCGTCGAGTACTTCCGCCAGTCCACCCCCGAGCAGGAACTCGGGCGCCTGCCCCTGGGCAGCCGTCCGGCCAAGCGTCGGGCCGGCGGCATCGAAAGCCTGCGGGCGATCCCGTGGATCTTCGGCTGGACCCAGACCCGCCTGATGCTGCCGGCCTGGCTCGGCTGGGAAACCGCGCTGAGCAAGGCCCTGGAGCGCGGCGAGGGTGAGTTGCTGGGGCAGATGCGCGAGCAATGGCCGTTCTTCCGGACCCGCATCGATATGTTGGAGATGGTGCTGGCCAAGGCCGACGCCGATATCGCACGCTCTTACGACGAGCGTTTGGTGGAACCTGGGCTGCTGCCTTTGGGTGCGCATTTACGCGACCTATTGTCGCAGGCTTGCTCGGTGGTCCTTGGCTTGACCGGGCAGTCGCAGCTACTGGCACATAGCCCTGCCACGCTGGAATTCATTCGCCTGCGCAACACCTACCTCGACCCGTTGCACCTGTTGCAGGCCGAGTTGTTGGCGCGCTCGCGGCAGCAGGATGTGGCCCAGGGCAGCCCCGTGGAACAGGCGTTGCTGGTGTCTGTGGCGGGGATCGCCGCCGGTTTGCGCAATACCGGCTAACATCAGACAACGCACCGAAACGGCTCGTCCGGCGTTGCCGGGCGTTGCCTGCAGGGGGAGGGAGCAGGTCGGGCAGGCGACAGTTTGTTGTTCGGTTGCGACGCTCGCCACCCCCTCCGAAGGTCGTATCGGGCGCGGGTTACTCCGACTTTCGGCGGCTTGTGTGGGTCGGGCCTGCTGTGTATCTTGATCAGCCTTTGGCCGTTTGGGCGGTCACGATCCTGTTTTTCGAAGATTGGCCCCACGAGGCGAATCCGAGCGTTTTACATAAAAAAATTGAGGAGCACATCGATGCGCGTCATTCTGCTGGGAGCTCCCGGGGCCGGTAAAGGTACTCAGGCAAAGTTCATCACCGAAAAATTCGGTATCCCGCAAATCTCCACTGGCGACATGCTGCGTGCCGCGGTCAAGGCGGGCACTCCACTGGGCGTTCAAGCCAAGAGCATCATGGATGCCGGCGGCCTGGTGTCGGATGACCTGATCATCGCCCTGGTCAAGGATCGCATCGCTCAACCCGACTGCGCCAATGGCTTCCTGTTCGATGGCTTCCCGCGCACCATTCCCCAGGCTGAAGCCCTGGTGACGGCTGGTGTCGAGCTGGATGCGGTGGTTGAAATTGCCGTCGAAGACGAGGAAATCGTCCAGCGCATTGCCGGTCGACGCGTTCATGAGCCTTCCGGTCGCGTTTACCACACCGTCTACAATCCGCCGAAAACCGAAGGCAAGGACGATGTGACGGGTGAAGACCTGGTGCAACGCAAGGACGACACCGAAGAAACCGTGCGTCATCGCCTGTCGGTCTACCATTCCCAGACCAAGCCGCTGGTGAATTTCTACCAGAAACTGTCGGCTGCCAATGGCAAGCCGAAATACAGCCACATCGAAGGTGTCGGTTCGGTTGAAGCGATCACGGCCAAGGTGCTTGCAGCCTTGAGCTGAAAAGTCTGATCCGTTGCAACAACTACGGCCCGCTTGCGGGCCGTAGTTGTTTATACTGGCGCACTTTTTTTCCACCTGATTTACGGACACATCGATGAGCACCTTGCTGGCCCTGGACACCGCGACTGAAGCTTGCTCCGTTGCCCTGCTGCACAACGGCAAGGTCACTAGCCATTACGAGGTGATCCCGCGCCTGCATGCGCAGAAACTGTTGCCGATGATCCAGCGACTGTTGAGCGATGCCGGGACGACCTTGCAGGCGGTGGACGCGATTGCCTTCGGTCGCGGGCCAGGGGCTTTTACTGGCGTGCGCATCGCCATCGGCGTGGTGCAGGGACTGGCCTTTGCCCTGGAGCGGCCGGTGTTGCCGGTCTCGAACCTGGCGGTACTGGCCCAGCGGGCGATGCGTGAGCACGGCGCCCGCCAGGTGGCGGCGGCTATCGATGCGCGTATGGACGAGGTGTACTGGGGTTGCTACCGCGAAACCGCCGGTGAGATGCGCCTGGTCGGTTCCGAGGCGGTATTGCCTCCCGAGGCCGCGGCGTTACCAAGCGGGGCCGACGGTGACTGGTTTGGCGCCGGCACAGGTTGGGGTTACGGCGAGCGCATTGCCGTCAGCCTGACCGGCCAGGACGCCACCCTGCTGCCTCACGCCGAAGACCTGCTGGCCCTGGCCCGTTTCGCCTGGGAACGCGGCGAAGCCATTCCGGCCGATGATGCGCAGCCGGTGTACCTGCGGGACAAGGTGGCAACGCCCAAGTCCGAGCGGTAACTCGACAGCGACGGGTATTCAAGCGAGCACCGTTGTGGCGAGGGGATTTATCCCCGTTCGAGTGCGCAGCACTCGCTAAATATGGCATGGCCCAGCACCGTCGGGGGGCGCTTCGCACCCCAGCGGGGATAAATCCCCTCGCCACAAAAGCATTCCCTGACACTGTGGAGTGCTTCATGCACACCCGGCACCCTCCCACCCAAAGTCATTTGCTCCTCCAAAAGTCACACCCGATATTGCCAGTCGTCACTTTTTCGGCCTGTTTTTAAACCTTTTTGACTTTATGTGTTCTAGTTATCACTTGCGCATTTGCGCGGCTGCGAAAGTGCCGCTAAATTGCCATCATTGATACCGAGCATTCTGTTATGCGTATAGACGGCTTTTCATCCCAGTCCTATCCCATCAAGCGTCGGCCTCGTGCGGGTAAAGCCACTGAGCCGGAAAACTTCGATGACATCGACGGTGACCTGGAATTTCCGTCCGAGGAACAATTGGCCGCCCGTGCCGCCAAAGCTTCCGCGCAACGCCTGAGCAATCTTCCCGCCCGTCAGCAAGACATGATTTATCACCGTGCGATGAGCCGCAGTGTCGCCACGGCCCTGGCGAGCTACCTGAGCACCGCCGGTTTCGTCGATTGGGATATGGAAGTGCTGGGACTCGATCTCTACATCTGATGGTCTTGCCTTACTACCTGGGCTGCCCGTCCTGGAGCGAAAACGCCTGGCGCGATTACCTTTATCCCCAGGACGCCAAAAGCACCGACTTCCTCGATCTCTATTCCCAAGTGTTCAATGCCGTGGAAGGCAATACAACCTTCTATGCCAGCCCGTCTGCGGCGACGGTCCAGCGCTGGGCCGACATCATGCCCGAGCACTTTCGTTTCACCGCCAAGTTTCCCGGTGACATCAGCCACAATGGCGACTTGCGCGAGCGCCTGACGGCCACCGAAACCTTCCTGCAACTGCTCAGCCCCCTGGGCGAGCGCGTCGCGCCGTACTGGCTGCAACTGTCCAAGGCCTTCACCCCGAATCGGTTAGCGGAACTGGCGGGGTTCATCGACGCCTTGCAGCGCCCCCTGGCCGTGGAAGTCCGTCACGATGAGTTCTTTGCCAAGGGCGACGCCGAGCGACGCCTCAATCGTCTGTTGCTCGATCGCGGCGTCGAACGCATCTGCCTCGATCCCCGGGCCTTGTTCAGCTGCACCTCCCTTGATCCCGCCGTGCTTCACGCGCAATCGAAAAAGCCCCGCGTGCCGCCCCGGCCCGCGGCGTTCACGCAATGTCCGCAAGTGCGCTTCATTGGCCATCCGGTGCTGGAAGCCAACGAGTCGTTCCTGACGCCCTGGGTGGAGAAAATCGCCGGTTGGATCGAAGAGGGGCGCACGCCCTATATCTTCCTGCACACTGCCGACAACCGGCTGGCGGCCCGGCTCGCGCAACGCTTTCACGAGCGTTTGATGAGTCGATTGCCTGGCTTGCCGGCCCTGCCTGCGCTATATAGAGAGCCCGCCGCCGAGCAACTGGGTTTGCTCTGAGGCCCACTCCTTCTCTGCTCAGGAGCGAACTACATGGATGCGCAAACTCGTCGAGCCCAGGCGTTCAAGGCCTTGCACGAACGCGAAGGGGCCTTTGTCATTCCCAACCCGTGGGATGCCGGTTCGGCCAAGATGCTGGCCAGCCTCGGCTTTGAAGCCTTGGCCACTACCAGTGCCGGTCATGCCTTTTCCTTGGGCCGACCCGATGGCGCGTTGGGCCTGGAGGACACGTTGGCTAACGTACGGGCGATTGTGGCGGCCACTGACCTGCCGGTGGCCGTCGACCTGGAGAACGGTTTTGCCGATGCCCCCGAGGACTGCGCCCGTAACCTGCTCCGTGCGGCGCAGGCCGGTGCGGTGGGTGGTTCGATCGAGGATGCCACGGGGCGCGAAGACAGCCCGATCTATTGCTTTGACCACGCCGTGGCGCGGGTCAAGGCCGCCGCCGAGGCCGTGCGCAGCTTACCGTATCCCTTCCTGCTGACGGCCCGGGCGGAAAACTTCCTGCACGGTAATCTGGATCTGGACGACACCCTTCGCCGCCTGACAGCTTTCGCGGACGCGGGGGCCGACGTGCTGTACGCCCCGGGGCTGAGCAGCGCCGGGCAAGTGCTCGCGGTGGTGCAGGCCGTGGCGCCGAAACCGGTGAATGTACTGATGTCCGGGGCACTGGACCTGACCGTCGCGCAGTTGAGCGAGTTGGGCGTCAAGCGCATCAGCGTCGGGTCGGCGCTGGCCCTGGCCGCGTATGGCGAGTTCTTCCGCGCCGCCGAGGAAATCCAGGAGCAGGGCTCGTTCACTTTCACGCGCCGCTCGATGCCGTTCAAGCAGGCCAACCAGTTGTTCAAGGGTTGATGCCGGAGGCCCCGCCGTGCGGTTCCTGAAAGGTATGGCGGTACTGACCCTGATCGTTGGTCTGGCCGTTTTCGGCGTATGGCGCGGCTGGCTGTCGCTGCCGCCACAGTGGAATCCGTGGGCGCCCCTGGACGTCAACCTGGCGCCCAACCTGCTGACCCGCTACAAGCTCATGGCCCTGCGCAACGACCCGCAGCTGTGTGACCAGGCCCTCGCCACCTCGGGGCTGCGCACCGCGCGCCAGGCCGACAGCGGTGCCAATACGACGTGCCCGTTGACCAACGTGCTGCGGGTGCAGGGCGGTGAGGTGGCGCTGAGCAGCAGTTTCCTCGCCAGTTGCCCGCTGGCGGTGGCGTTCGCGCTGTTCGAGCGCCATGGGTTGCAGCCGGCGGCAGTGGCGGCCTACGGGCAGAGAGTGACGCGGGTCGATCATCTCGGCAGTTTCGCCTGCCGCAACATGTACGGTCGCGAGAGCGGTGCGCGTAGCCAGCACGCTACCGCCAGTGCGTTGGATATCGCCGGGTTTCGCCTGGCCGATGGGCGCACGATCAGCGTGCTCAGGGACTGGCCCAAGGATAATGCCGATGCGCGTTTTCTGCGTCAGGCACGGGACGGCGCCTGCGATATGTTCAGTGTGGTCTTGAGCCCGGATTACAACGCGGCGCACCGCAACCATTTTCATCTGGACGTGGGGCCATGGTGGATCTGTCGCTGATTCAGGCGGCGATGCGCAGGTTCTGCAGCACGATCGGACGTGCCCAGCGGGTGTCGAAGTCCAGTTGTTTCTGCTGTGCCACGAGCTCTTCTTCCGGGAAGGGCGGGAACGGTTTGTCCAGCAGGTCCAGTTCGAACTCGGCGATCGGCAGGTGCAAGGGGCGCGGTTGTGGCGCCGGGCCTGGCTCTGGCAGCGGTTGGCCGGCGGCGAGGACGAGTGGGCGAACCCAGTTGCTTTCGAAGGTCTGCTGTTTTTGCTGGGCGGCGATTTCTTCCGGCGGGAAGGGTGGGAAGGGCTTGTCCAGCAGGTCGAGTTCGAATTCGGCGATGGGCAGGAACAGTGGTTCAGGCGGCTTGACCGGCGTGTCGGTCACTTCACAGGTGCGCTGGCTGACGATGTGCGCCAGCAGCTCGGCGCCGAGGGTCGGTTCAACGGCCTCATCGAGGGGCTCTGGCTGGTAGCTGCCAGGCACCGGTGCGTTATCACCCAGTTGATCGGCCAGGGCCCGGGCAAAAAAATCCTGCCACAGGTGACTGACGCCGCTCAGCGCTTGGGTGTTACGCAGGCTGTAATCGCCGTAAGGGGAGATAACGCCTATCGATGTGGATTGAATGTCTGACATTTTTCTCGGTCGACGCTCAGCTCTGGCAAAATGCCGTTCACCGTTGTTATCGGCCGTTTTTGCCGATCCTTAATTTTTTGAGCATGTTTCCATGAGTGAGCAACCCGCGGCCTGCCGCATCCATGTCGAGGCCCTGGCCCCGGCCTTCCAACCGCAGGCCGAACACTGGGCCGAGCGCCTTGGCCTGCCTATGCAAGTGGACGATGGCGAGTTTGCCTTGCAGGTCGGTGAGCAGGGTTTGCAATTGCAGCAGTTGGGTCCGGATGCACCAGGGCCGGTGCGCGTGGACTTCGTCGAAGGCGGTGCGGCCCACCGGCGCTTGTACGGCGGCGGCAGCGGCCAGATGATCGCCAAGGCGGTCGGCATCGCCCAGGGTGTGCGTCCGCGGGTGCTGGATGCCACGGCCGGGTTGGGCAAGGATGCGTTTGTGCTGGCCAGCCTGGGCTGCGACATGAGCCTGATCGAGCGCCAGCCGCTGATTGGCGCCTTGCTGGAGGATGGCCTGGCCCGTGGGGCCGAGGACTTCGAGGTGGCGCCGATCGTGGCGCGTATGCGTTTGCTCAAGGGCAATTCCATTGAGGTGATGCGCAACTGGGAAGGCGAACCGCCCCAGGTGATCTACCTCGACCCGATGTTCCCTCATCGTGAGAAAACCGCCCTGGTGAAGAAGGAAATGCGCCTGTTCCGCCCCCTGGTGGGCGATGACCCGGACGCTCCGGCACTGCTCGCCGCGGCCCTGGCCCTGGCGACGCACCGGGTGGTGGTCAAGCGCCCGCGCAAAGCCCCGTGCATCGAAGGGCCGAAGCCGAGCCATGGGCTCGATGGCAAGTCCAGTCGCTACGACATCTACCCGAAGAAAGCGCTCAAGCCCTGAGACCGGGTCGCCTGCATCGCGAGCAAGCTCGCTCCCACAGGGTTTGATGTGCACCACAGATCCAATGTGGGAGCGAGCTTGCTCGCGATGAGGCCCTTCCAGCCTGCGAAAGGCTACCGGTCGAGCTAAGGCCGATAAGCCCGCATGAACAACCCCACCACTTCCTGCACATGAGCCTCGGCCGCTTCCGGTTCCTGGGGTTCGCCGCAGCCAGACAATAACCGGAAATTCGCCGCGCCCTTGATCAGGCAGAAGAAATGCTCGGCGGCATTGCGTGGTTTATCGATGCTCAAGGCACCGCTCTGGTTGACCTTGGTCAGCAGCCGCTCCATGCCTGAGAGCATCCGCTGTGGGCCTGCTTCGTAGAAAATCGTCGACAGCTTCGGGTCCTGGCTGCCCAGGGCCATGATCAGCCGATGCAGGTTCAGGGATTCGGCGCTGTTGATCAGTTGGTTGAACCCGCGGGCGATGTTCAACAACACCTGTTCGATCGGAACGCCGTCGGGCCATTCATAAAACAGCGGCGGCACCTGCTCTTCGCACTTGGCTATCACGGCAGCGGAAAACAGCGTCTCCTTGTCGTTGAAATGGCTGTAGACCGTCAGTTTAGAAACCCCGGCCTCGGTGGCGACGGCGTCCATGCTGGTATTGGCATAACCCAGGCTCAGGAACAGGCGTTTCGCCGCGTCGAGAATGGCCTGGCGCTTGGCCAGGTCCTTGGGGCGACCAGGGCCGCTGGAGGGTGAAGGATTGTTCGACATTTCTTCGCTTTAATACTGGACTGGTGAGTTTGCTATTAATAACATACTCGCCAGTATAATTATTCCAAGCACCATTAGCGAAAGGTCACTCGCCATGTTCCGCTATGCCCTGCCCCTCGCCGTGCCAGTCACCCTGGTTTTTTTATTGTCTGCGTGTGGTCATGACGAGCCGGTGCCCGTCGCCGTGCGCCCGGCCATGGTGGTCAAGCCCGAGCCGTCGGCCCAGGCGATGGACAGTTACCCTGGCGAAGTGCGGGCGCGTTTCGAGCCCGACCTGGCTTTTCGCATTGGCGGCAAGGTGAGCCGACGCCTGGTGGAAGAGGGGCAGCGGGTCAAGGCCAATCAACCGTTGGCCGAACTCGATCCCGAAGACGTGCGCCTGCAACTGGAAGCGACCCGTGCCCAGGTCGCCGCCGCCGAGGCCAACCTGAACCTGGTCCGCGCCGAGCGTGACCGCTACAAAACCTTGATGGAGCGGCAGATGGTCAGTCGCTCCCAGTACGACAACGCCGAAAACCTTTATCGCTCCGGCACCGCGCGGCTCAAGCAGATCAAGGCCGAGTTCGATGTCGCCAACAACCAGGCCAGCTATTCGGTGCTGCGTGCGCCCCAGGATGGCGTGGTGGCCAGGCGTTCGGTGGAAGTCGGGCAGGTGGTCTCGGCCGGGCAAACCGTCTTCACCCTGGCCACCGACGGTGAACGTGAGGTGCTGATCAGTCTGCCGGAACAGGGGTTTGGCCGGTTCAAGATCGGCCAGCCGGTCTCGGTCGAACTGTGGAGCCAGCCCGACCAGCGTTTCAGCGGGCATATTCGCGAACTGTCACCCGCTGCCGACCCCAGGTCCCGTACCTTCGCCGCCCGCGTGGCCTTCACCTCCGGCAGCGTTCCGGCCGAGCTTGGCCAAAGCGCGCGGGTGTTTATCCAGACCGCCGACAAGGTGCCGCTGTCGGTGCCCTTGTCGGCCCTGACGGCTGAGAACGGCGCGACGTATGTCTGGGTAGTCAACGCCAACAACACCTTGAAAAAAGTCCCGGTGCGGGTTGGCGCCTTCGGCGAAAAGACGGTGCCGGTGCTGGAGGGCCTCAGCCCCGATGACTGGGTGGTGGCTGCCGGCGTGCATGTGCTCCTCGACGGCCAGCAGGTGCGACCGGTGGATCGCTCCAACCGCGTGGTCAACCTGACGGCCAAGGAGTAATCCGCGATGGGTTTCAATCTTTCCGAATGGGCGCTGCGTAACCGCCAGATCGTACTGTTCCTGATGCTGTTGCTGGCCATCGTCGGCGCGCTTTCCTACACCAAGCTTGGCCAGAGCGAAGACCCGCCGTTCACCTTCAAGGCCATGGTGATTCGCACCAACTGGCCAGGCGCCACGGCCGAGGAAGTTTCGCGACAAGTCACCGAGCGCATCGAAAAGAAACTGATGGAAACCGGTGACTACGAAAGGATCGTCTCGTTCTCCCGGCCGGGGGAATCCCAGGTGACCTTCATGGCCCGCGACTCCCTGCATTCGGCGCAGATCCCCGAGCTGTGGTACCAGTTGCGCAAGAAGGTCGGCGATATCCGCCACACCTTGCCGCCGGGTATCCAGGGGCCGTTCTTCAACGATGAGTTCGGGACCACCTTCGGCAATATCTACGCACTGACGGGCGACGGCTTCGACTATGCCGTGCTCAAGGATTACGCCGATCGCATCCAGCTCCAGCTACAGCGGGTCAAGGACGTGGGCAAGGTCGAGCTGATCGGCTTGCAGGACGAAAAGATCTGGATCGAATTGTCGAACGTGAAGCTGGCGACCCTCGGCCTGCCCTTGGCTGCGGTCCAGCAGGCGCTTGAGGCGCAGAATACGGTTTCCACTGCGGGCTTCTTCGAAACTGACAGCGAGCGCTTGCAGCTACGGGTTTCGGGGAATTTCCAGACGGTGGAAGAGATCCGCAACTTCCCGATCCGGGTCGGCGATCGTACGTTCCGCATCAGCGACCTGGCGGACGTGCGCCGTGGTTTCAACGACCCGCCAGCGCCACGCATGCGCTTCATGGGCGAGGACGCCATCGGCCTGGCCGTGGCGATGAAGGAAGGCGGGGATATCCTGATTCTGGGCAAGGCCCTTGAAGCCGACTTTGCCCGTATCCAGAACACCCTGCCGGCGGGCATGCAGTTGCGCAAGGTTTCAGACCAGCCGGCGGCGGTGAAGACCGGCGTCGGAGAGTTCGTCCAAGTGCTGGTGGAAGCGCTGACGATTGTACTGTTGGTGAGCTTCTTCTCCTTGGGGTTGCGCACCGGGATGGTGGTGGCCCTGGCGATCCCGCTGGTGCTGGCGATGACGTTCGCCGCCATGTACTACCTGGGGATCGGCCTGCACAAGATTTCCCTCGGCGCGCTGGTATTGGCCCTGGGGCTGCTGGTGGACGACGCGATCATTGCGGTGGAGATGATGGCGATCAAGATGGAGCAGGGCTTCGACCGGATCAAGGCCGCCAGCTTCGCCTGGACCAGCACCGCATTCCCGATGCTCACCGGTACGTTGATCACGGCGGCGGGCTTCCTGCCGATCGCCACCGCGCAATCGGGCACTGGCGAATACACCCGTTCGATTTTCCAGGTGGTAACCCTGGCGTTGCTGGCGTCCTGGGTGGCCGCCGTGGTGTTCGTGCCGTACCTGGGGGAAAGGCTCCTGCCAGACCTGGCGAAAATTCATGCGGCCAAACATGGCACGACTGACGGCCAGACCGACCCTTATGGCACGCCGTTCTATCAGCGTGTCCGGCGGATGGTGGAATGGTGCGTGCGTCGGCGCAAAACCGTCATCCTGCTGACCGTGCTGTTGTTCGTCGGCTCGGTGGTGTTGTTCCGGTTCGTGCCGCAGCAGTTTTTCCCGGCATCGGGGCGGCTGGAGCTGATGGTCGACTTGAAGCTGCAGGAAGGCGCCTCCCTGAGCAATACCGCCGAACAGGTCAAGCGCCTGGAAGCGCTGCTCAAGGACCATGCCGGCATCGACAACTACGTGGCCTACGTCGGCACCGGTTCACCGCGTTTCTATCTACCGCTGGATCAACAACTGCCGGCTTCCAGCTTTGCCCAGTTCGTGGTGCTGGCCAAGACTATCGAAGACCGCGAGCCTTTGCGCAGTTGGTTGATCGCGACCCTGAACGAGCAATTCCCGACCCTGCGCTCGCGGGTCACGCGCCTGGAAAACGGCCCGCCGGTCGGCTATCCGGTGCAGTTCCGCGTCACGGGCGAGCACATCGAAGAAGTCCGGGCCCTGGCGCGGAAAGTGGCGACGAAAGTTCGCGAAAACCCCTACGTGGTCAATGTGCACCTGGATTGGGAAGAGCCGAGCAAGGTGGTGTACCTGAACGTCGACCAGGACCGCGCCCGGGCCCTGGGCGTCAGCACCACCGATCTGGCGAGTTTCCTGCGCAGCTCCCTCACCGGCTCCAGCGTCAGCCAGTACCGGGAAGACAACGAACTGATCGAAATCCTGCTGCGCGGTACGGTGCATGAACGCACCGAGCTGTCGTTGCTGTCGAGCCTGGCGGTGCCAACCGACAACGGCAAGAGCGTGGCCCTGTCGCAGATCGCGACCCTGGAATACGGCTTCGAAGAGGGTGTGATCTGGCACCGCAATCGCTTGCCGAGCGTGACCGTGCGGGCCGATATCTATGGCAAGGAGCAACCGGCGACCCTGGTCCAGCAGATCTTCCCGACCCTGGAGCCGATTCGTGCCGAACTGCCGGATGGTTACCTGTTGGAGGTAGGCGGTACGGTGGAGGATTCGGCCCGTGGCCAGAAATCGGTGAATGCCGGTGTACCGTTGTTCATCGTGGTGGTGCTGACGTTGCTGATGCTGCAACTGCGCAGTTTTTCCCGCACGGCCATGGTGTTTCTCACCGCTCCCCTGGGGTTGATCGGCGTCACGCTGTTCCTGTTGGTGTTCCGCCAGCCGTTCGGCTTCGTCGCCATGCTCGGCACTATCGCGCTGTCGGGGATGATCATGCGCAACTCGGTGATCCTGGTGGACCAGATCGAACAGGACATCAAGGCTGGCCTGACGCCCTGGCAGGCTATCATCGAAGCCACGGTGCGCCGCTTCCGCCCGATTGTGCTCACCGCACTGGCTGCGGTGCTGGCGATGATCCCACTGTCACGCAGCCTGTTCTTCGGGCCCATGGCGGTGGCGATCATGGGCGGCTTGATCGTGGCCACGGCGTTGACGCTGTTGTTCCTGCCGGCGTTGTATGCGGCGTGGTTCAGGGTCAAGAAAACCTGAACCGATCCAGCGACCAGCGCAGATCCAATGTGGGAGCGAGCTTGCTCGCGATAGCGGTGCAACAGCCAACAAAGATGTTGAAGCTGATACCGTCATCGCGAGCAAGCTCGCTCCCACAGTTGGTTCGGGTTGGGGCTCAGAGGGTGCCGAAGACTTTCTTCGCCAAACTGGTCGCCGCAGCCGCCGGGTTCTGGCGAATGGTGGCTTCCTGCTCGCCGATCATCTCGAACAACCCATCCAGCGCCTGTTCGGTCACGTAGTTCTCGATGTTGGCGCTCTTGGCATCCAGCACGCCGAGCGTCGCGGCCTGGCCGGCGAAGGCATTGTATTTCTGGGCCAGGCCGACCTTGTCGGTGGCTTGCTTGACGATGGGCAGGAACTTGGCGCGGATCTGCTCGCGGCTGCTCTTGTTCAGGTATTGCGTGGCCGAGTCGTTGCCGCCGCTCAAGATGCCCTTGGCATCGCTCACGCTCATGTTCTTCACGGCATTGACCAGGATCGGCTGGGCCTGGACC
Source organism: Pseudomonas sp. NFACC14 (assembly GCF_900106885.1). Classification (NCBI taxonomy): domain Bacteria; kingdom Pseudomonadati; phylum Pseudomonadota; class Gammaproteobacteria; order Pseudomonadales; family Pseudomonadaceae; genus Pseudomonas; species Pseudomonas sp. NFACC14. The sequence goes on along the minus strand of NZ_FNOA01000003.1, from coordinate 256,984 downwards.
ACGGCGGCCTCGGCAGCCTGGTTCATGCTGGTTTCCAATTGATCGACCTGTTCACCCATGCCGAAGGCCTTCATCTTGCTGGCGACTTTGCCCAGCTTGCCTGGCAGTTCGATTTTCACATCCGGGTTGTTGCTGAAGCCGCCGGGTTTACCCAGCTGCTTGACCGCCACCTGTGCACCTTGGGTCAAGGCGTCCTTGAGGCCGCCCGTGGCATCTTGTTGCGACAGGTCGCCCAGGGACAGGGCCATGGCATTGGCGCAGATCAACAGGCCCGCGCACAGGCCGGTGAAACGGAGGGTAGAGCGGAGCATGATGGCGTCCTTGAAAAAAGTTGGAAAAAGCAATCAGCGTGCGGCGTTGACGCGGATCTTCAACGGCTGCGGATCCTTGCCATCGAGTTGTACGGCGTGTTGTTCGGTGGTGATGAACATCAACTGGCCGTCCACTTCGATGCGGGCGCTCACGGCATAACGATGGCCGGGCTTGACCTGGGCGGGATCATAACTGAGGTGGAACGGCAGCGGGACCTGGCCTTTGATCGGGCCGCTCTGTTCATCGAGCACCACCGCAGGAGCGTCGGCCAGGGAAACGTCCTGCAGGCTCACGCTCAAGGTGGCGTTGGGCGGCAGGGCGATGCGTTGCAGATAGAAGACTTCGCCGTCGAGGGACGCAGGGGGGGGCGTTGTCGATTGGCAAGCGGCCAGCAAGGCCATGGAGGCAAGCAGAGCGAGTTTTTTCATGGGGCAAGCACCTGGCTCGTTGACGCCAGCCACACATGGGCGTCAACGAGCATTTAACGGATTTGCGTCCAAGCATCCCTGCGTAATGTCGCGGCTCAGGAACCGAGCGCAGGCGCTTGAACAGTTTCAGCCAGCGATGCTGGCGCCAGGCTCAGGGGGATGTCAACGTGTTGATCGCCGCCATCCCAGGTGAAGGCCTGTTCGGTATCAAGGAGAAGAGCGGTACCACCTTGGTACATCTGCACCTTTACCGAGAGCTTCTCGCCGACGGACGCCCTCTCGGAATTGATCTGGAAGCGATATTGCCAAGGCTGCTGGAGCGGCTCCCTTGGCGCCATGTTGGAGCCCTGGCCGCCGCTGGTGCTGATCTGCACACCGGCGGCATTTCGAACGCTGATTTCGGCACGGCCGGCTTCCGGGAGTTGATAGCCTTCGGGCAAACGCAGGGTGAGGGTGATGATGTTCATGTTGAATTCCTTTTCAATACGTCGACATTGACGTGGGCTCATCCTAGAGGCCTGCTCCAAAGTTCTCTGTAGGTCTTTTCTTCGTTTGACGTCGCCTTGGCCGCTGCGCAGCGTCGGAGTACGCCTGTCGACTGACCGATCCACTCACCAGAACCGTTCCATGTCCGGGGTGAGTGATCGGTCAATGTCAAAGGTCTGGACTGACGGCGATCTCCGCCGCATCTTCACTGCGATGCAACGCCACCTGGCGAATCGACAGGCGAATCTCCGCCGGCAGCACCCGCTTGGCCGCGCCTTCGGCCAGTTCGCCCAGCAATTGGTGGTAGCTGAGCTTGCCGGCCTCGTCGCGGCGCAGTACATCCAGGTCCAGCATCGTCTGGATGAAGTGGCGGAACAGGCTCTTGTCGAAGAATTCCGGTGCGTTCAGGCCATGGAGGATCGACAGGCGCTGGGCCATGACGGTGCAGAGGTCTTCCAGTTCTTCGGCGCTGACGCTGTTCTGACCGCTGTTGAGCAGCAGCGAGACGGTCATGTAGAAGCGCTGCAAGGTCTGGGCAATGCTTTTGGACAGCAGGGTCAGCAGCACGAAGTGCCGTGAACTCGGCGCCGGACGCAGGTACAGGTCGTTTTCGAAACGCAGCAGGCCCTGTTCGACAAACGCGTCGAGCCATTGGTCGACCACACCGTCCAGCTCTTCCAGCGACCAGCGAATGAACAACTCCGATTGCAGGTACGGGTACAGCGCATGGGTGTAGCGCAGGATCTGTTCGCGGCTCATGCGCGAGCTGCTCTGGAAGAAGCTCGCCAGCAACGCCGGCAGGGCGAAGATGTGCAGTACGTTGTTGCGGTAGTAGGTCATCAGTACCGCGTTCTGCTCGTCCAGGTACAGAATCTTGCCCAGGGCGTCGCTCTGTTCCGACAGCAGGTCCATGCCCTTCACGTGTTCGATCAGCGCTTGGCCATCGCCTTCGGGCAGGGTGGTGTGGGGGGAGTACGGGACTTTGCGCAGCAACGCCAGGTACAGGTCGAGTACCCGCGCCATGGCGCGGTCGTCCAGGGCCAGGCGGCTGGTGGACAACAGTGCCAGGGCGACAAGGTTGACCGGGTTGATGGCCGCGGCCTCGTTCAGGTGCCGGGCCACGCGCTCGCCGAGGCGATGGGTGGTTGCATTGAGCCAGGCCGGTTTGAATTGCGGGCCCAGTTCCTGTTGGCGCCAACCGGGTTGTTCGCCGTCGAGGAATTCCGCCAGCTTGATCGGTTCGCCGAAGTTCACCGCCACCTGGCCGAAGCGCTGCTTGAGGGCGCCGATGACTTTGAAGATGTCGAAGATCGATTCTTTCTTCTTGCTGGCCCCGCGCAGTTCGCCCAGGTAGGTGCGGCCTTCCAACACCCGCTCATAACCGATGTAGACCGGCACGAACACGATGGGCATGCGCGAGGAGCGCAGGAAGCTGCGCAGGGTGATGGCGAGCATGCCGGTCTTGGGTTGCAGCATGCGCCCGGTGCGCGAGCGCCCGCCCTCGACGAAATACTCCACCGGAAAGCCTTTGGTGAACAGGGTGTGCAGGTATTCGTTGAACACCGCGGTGTAGAGCGGGTTGCCCTTGAACGTGCGGCGCATGAAGAACGCCCCGCCTCGGCGCAGCAGGCCGCCGATCACCGGCATGTTGAGGTTGATGCCGGCGGCGATGTGCGGTGGTGTCAGGCCGTTGCGAAACAGCAGGTACGACAGCAGCAGGTAGTCGATGTGGCTGCGGTGGCACGGTACATAGATGACTTCGTGGCCCTGGGCGACGTTCTGCACGCCTTCGATGTGGTTGACCTTGATGCCGTCGTAGATCTTGTTCCAGAACCAGCTCAGCACCACTTCCAGGAAGCGGATCGCGGTGTAGGTGTAATCCGAAGCGATCTCGTTGCCGTAACGCAGGGCCTGGGCCTTGGCTTTTTCCGGGGAGATCTTTTCCCGTTCGGCTTCCTCGGTGATCGCCTGCTTGACCAGCGGCTGGTTCAAAAGACCCTTGACCAGGTTGCGACGGTGGGAGATGTCGGGGCCGATGACCGCCGCTTTCAAGTTGCGGAAGTGCACCCGCAGGATCCGCTGGGCCATGCGCACGGTGCGCTCGTGGCCTTTGCCGTGTTCGATCAGTTCGCGCAGGTGGATCGGTGCGGAGAATTGCACGCGGGTCTTGCGCCCCAGGATCATGATGCTCAACAGGCGACGCAAGCGCCCGGTGACGGCCCAGCTGTCGGCGAACAACAGTTTCCAGGGGCTGGACTCGCTGTCGGGCGACTGGCCCCAGAACACGCTGACCGGGATGATCTGGGCGTCTTCGGCGGCATTGTGGGTCAGGGCGTCGACCAATCGGGTCAGGGTGGGCGGCGCACCACGTTTGTCCTGGCGGCCGAGCCAGTCCGGCGCGGGGGTCAGGTAGAAAAACGCCGCCGGCTCCAGCAGGTTACCCACCGAGACCGGCAGCACCGGACGGGGCAGGCCGGCCTTGGTGCATTCGGTGTCGAGCACTGCCAGGTCGGTGAGCGAAGGGTCTTGCAGGACGTAGAACACCGGACGACTGCGGTCGAGGTTGAGGGTAAAGGACGACTGGTTGATGGTCTCGGAGCGAACCCAGAGATACAACAGTCGGCGCAGGGTGCCAAACACAAGACGGCGGAACGGGGAGCGGGTCATACGGCTTCTGCATGAGTGGATAAAACCGAGCGGCTGCTCGGGCCCGCTAGTGTGCCGGATTCATCGAAAATCGGCAAAAAAGCGCCGAAGTAAAGTCAGTTGAGAGTTTTTTCGGGTGTCATATACTCGGCAGTTACCGCCCCGGCCTCCCATGGACGGCCAGACAGTGGTGAAAGTTCGTACGGCTTTCCATCGAAAAGTCGACTTATAAGATAAAAATGGGAGTGAGCATCATGGCAGCACGGGAAACCGGCAGTGTGAAGTGGTTCAACGACGCCAAGGGTTACGGCTTCATCCAACGTGAAGGCGGGGCGGATGTGTTCGTGCATTACCGCGCCATCCGCGGTGAAGGCCACCGTTCCCTGACCGAAGGCCAGCAGGTCGAGTACGCGGTCGTGGAAGGGCAGAAGGGCCTGCAGGCTGAGGATGTGGTGGGGTTGTAAGCTGGCTACACAAAACCCCTTGTGGAGCGAGCTTGCTCGCGATAGCGGTGTGTCAGTCACTTCTAATCTGGCTGATCTACCGCTATCGCGAGCAAGCTCGCTCCCACAGTTTTGAATGGGGTGTTCACATATTTCGTGCCCGCCATACATCCCCTGTGGGAGCGAGCTTGCTCGCGATGACGGCGGTACATTCAACATCATCGTTTCAGGCAGACCGTCATTGCGGGTTAGCTCGCTCCCACATTGGCTTTTCGCCTCAGGCCGTTTTCCAGGTAATCTCTTCTTCCCCGTCGGCGCTGATGCGAATCCAGCGGTCCGCCGATTCTTCCCCTTCTTCCTCCACCCATGACCCAGGCGCGCAACGCACTTCGACGTTCAGTGCGGCGAAGGCGGCGCGGGCGCAGGCGATGTCGTCTTCCCACGGGGTCTGGTCGCTTTCCAGGTACAGGCTGTTCCATTTGCCCACGGCCTTGGGCAGCCAGGTCACTGGAATGCTGCCGGCCTTGCACTTGTAGGTCTGGCCTTTCTGGACCCAGTCGCTGCACGGGCCCAGGGCCTGGCCGAGCCAGGCGGCGATGGCCTTGTGGTCGACGTCGGCGTCCTTGAGGTAAATCTCGATATCGGGTTGGCGCATGGATGTCCTCGCTGCGGTCTTGAAAAATCCATTCGCGGATTTAACGGGCCCCGGGCGGTTGCCCGGGACCGGAATCAAAAGGTTATTGAAGAACGAAATAATCGTAGCGCATCGACACCGTGACCTCGAATGGCTCGGCCTGCTCGATCACGCTGGCGCGGCGTTCGGCGCTGGCGCGCCAACCATGGGGCGTCATGGCCAGCAGGTTGGCGCGATCCTGGCCATTGTCGAGGGTCAGCTTGAATTCGAGGGTTTCGCTGTGATCCAGCGCCATGCCCGAGGGCACCAGGGCCAGGTGCTTGTCGTCGGTGTAGGCGCGCACTTCGTCGTACAGGCGCTCGCGCAACTCCATCAGGTGGCCGGCGGTAGGGCCGACCTTCATCAGGCCGCCGCCAGGACTGAGCAGGCGCTTGGCCTCTTGCCAGTCCAGCGGGCTGAACACGCTGGCCAGGAACTGGCAGCAACCGTCCGCCAACGGCACCCGGGCCATGCTGGCGATCAACCAGGTCAGTTGCGGGTTGCGTTTGCAGGCGCGCTTGACCGCCTCGCGGGAAATGTCCAGGGCATAGCCGTCGGCATGGGGCAACGCCTCGGCGATCTGCGCGGTGTAGTAACCCTCGCCGCAGCCGATGTCCAGCCAGCGCCCGGGCGCGCGCTCGGCGGCCAGTTCCGCCAGGCGCCGGGCGACCGGGGCGTAGTGCCCGGCGTTGAGAAAGTCGCGGCGGGCTTCGACCATCGCCTGGTTGTCACCGGGGTCGCGGCTGTTCTTGTGCTGCACCGGCAGCAGGTTCAGGTAACCCTGCCGCGCGCGGTCGAAGCGGTGGCCGGCCGGGCACGCCACGCCATTGTCCACCGCGTTCAGCGGTTCACTGCAGATCGGGCAGGCGAGCATCAGGCGAGCAACTTGATCAGCGTCTTGTAGTAGATCTCGGTCAGCACGTCGAGATCGGCAGCCAGCACGCGCTCGTTGACCTGGTGGATGGTCGCGTTGACCGGCCCGAGTTCCACCACTTGCGTGCCCATGGTGGCGATGAAGCGACCGTCGGACGTGCCGCCGCTGGTGGACGCCTGGGTCTCGCGCCCTGTGACATCCCGGATGCTCGACGACACCGCATCGAGCAGCGCGCCCGGTTCGGTGAGGAACGGCAGGCCGGACAAGGCCCAGTCGATGTGCCAGTCCAGTTGATGCTTGTCGAGAATGTCGGCGACGCGCTGTTGCAGGCCTTCGACGGTGGACTCGGTGGAAAAGCGGAAATTGAAGACCGCTTCCAGGTCTCCGGGGATCACGTTGGTCGCGCCGGTGCCGGAATTGAGGTTGGAGATCTGGAAACTGGTCGGCGGGAAGAAGTCGTTGCCGTGGTCCCAGTGCTCGGCGGCCAATTCGGCCAAGGCGGGCGCGGCCAGGTGGATCGGATTCTTCGCCAGGTGTGGATAAGCCACGTGGCCTTGCTTGCCGCGCACGGTCAGTTTTGCGCCGAGGGAGCCGCGGCGGCCGTTCTTGACCACATCGCCCACCAAGGTGGTGCTCGACGGCTCGCCGACGATGCACCAGTCCAGTCGTTCCTGGCGGGCCTTGAGCCGTTCGACCACAGCTTTGGTGCCGTGGTGGGCCGGGCCTTCTTCATCGCTGGTGATCAGGAAGGTCAGCGAACCCTTGTGGTCCGGGTAGTCGGCGACGAACCGTTCGGCCGCCACGACCATCGCCGCCAGGCTGCCTTTCATGTCCGCCGCGCCACGGCCGCAGAGCATGCCCTGTTCGTCGATGACCGCATCGAACGGGTCGAGCTGCCAGGCCTTTACCGGACCGGTCGGCACCACATCGGTGTGCCCGGCGAAACACAGCACCGGACCGTCATGCTTGCCATGGCTGGCCCAGAAGTTATCCACATCCTCGATGCGCATCGGCTCGAGCGTGAAGCCCGCGTTGCCCAGGCGCTGCATCATCAGTTTCTGGCAATCGGCATCCACCGGCGTCACGGACGGACGGCGGATCAGGTCGCAGGCGAGTTGCAGGGTCGGCGAGAGGTCGGCGTGGGCCGTCATGAAAACTCCGGGAATATAGTGTGAACACAAGGCTTGTGCAGGCGCGGGCTGGCTCGCGCAAAATGGCGGTTATCTTATAGCAAAACGACCACCATTGGCCCAAGTATGCCAACGGTGTGTGACACAGAACCTGTGGGAGCGAGCTTGCTCGCGATAGCGGTGGATCAGTCGATACTCTATTGACTGGACTGACGCCATCGCGAGCAAGCTCGCCCCCACAAGGGAAATGGTGAGATTCATTTTGCGACCCGCTCGAATTGCCACGGCAAAGCCCTATAATGCGCGCCGGTTTTTGGGGTAATGGTCATGAGTACAGAAGATCCACGGTTTGCCGGCATCGCCCGTTTGTATGGCATTGAGGGCCTGGAACGCCTGCGGGCGGCCCATGTGGCGATCGTCGGCGTCGGTGGTGTCGGTTCCTGGGCGGCGGAAGCCATCGCCCGTTGCGGCGTGGGCGAGATTTCGCTGTTCGACCTGGACGATGTCTGTGTCAGCAACGCCAACCGCCAGTTGCACGCCCTGGACAGCACCGTCGGCAAGCCCAAGGTCGACGTGATGGCCGAGCGGCTGCGGGGGATCAACCCCGACTGCACGGTGCACGCGGTGGCGGACTTCGTCACCCGCGACACCATGGCCGAATACATCACGCCGAACATCGACTGCGTGATCGACTGCATCGACAGCGTCAACGCCAAGGCTGCGCTGATCGCCTGGTGCAAGCGCCGCAAGATCCAGATCATCACCACCGGCGGCGCGGGCGGGCAGATCGACCCGACGCTGATCCAGGTCTGCGACCTCAACCGTACGTTCAACGATCCCCTGGCCTCCAAGGTGCGCTCCACCTTGCGCCGCGACTACGGTTTCTCCCGCACCGTGACCCGCCACTACAGCGTGCCCTGCGTGTTCTCCACCGAACAACTGCGCTACCCGAAACCGGACGGCAGTATTTGCTTGCAGAAGAGTTTTGTCGGCGACGGCGTCAAGCTCGACTGCGCCGGTGGGTTTGGTGCGGTGATGATGGTCACGGCGACGTTTGGCATGGTCGCGGCGACCAAGGCTGTGGATAAGATTGTGGCGGGTGTGCGGCGACCGGCGGACAGGGTCAAGCCTCAGGTTTGAGGGGGGCTGATGGCCTCATCGCGAGCAAGCTCGCTCCCACATGGGGTCGGGCTGAATGCAGTATTTGCGTACACCAAATCCCCTGTGGGAGCGAGCTTGCTCGCGATGGCGGTTACTGAGTCAACTCAAACATCCGCTTCAACACCGCATTCAAGCCATTGCTGCGCGACGGCGACAGCTGCCGCGACAATCCCAGTTGGTTGAACCAATCCGGCAGATCCACCTGCTGCAACTCGTCAGCGGACAACCCGTTGACCCGCGCCAGCAGCAACGCCACCAACCCACGGATCAACCGCGCATCGCTGCTGGCACAAAACTGCCAGTGCCCGTCGTGCAAGCGACCCACCAACCACACCTGGCTCTCACAGCCGTGGACAAGGTTGGCCTCGCATTTGTCCTCGTCGCTCAGGGGCGGCAGACGTTCGCCCCATTGCATCAGCAATCGGGCCCGTTGCTCCCAGCCTGACGCGTCCCTAAAGATCTGCAGCGCCGTGGCGGCATCGGCTGGCAGGTTCATCGCAACATCTCCAAGGCTTGGTCGAGGGCTTCGAAGAACCGTTCGATGTCGGCGGAATCGTTGTACAACGCCAACGACACGCGGATCGCCCCGGACAGCTTCAAATGCTTGAACAGCGGCATCGCGCAGTGATGCCCGGCGCGCACGGCAATGCCTTGCTCGGTCAGCAGGTGCGCCAGATCGGCGTTGTGGATGCCTTCGACCACGAAACTGACCAGGGCCAGGCGTGGGTTGCCCAGCAGGCGAATGCCGTTGCGGGCCTGCAGGCCATGGAGCAGGTAGTCATGCAGCGCCGCCTCATGGTCGATGAGCGCTTGCGGATCGAGGGCGGACAGGTAGTCCAGGGTCGCGCCCAAGCCGATCACGCTGGCAATCGGCGGCGTACCGGCTTCGAAGCCCAGCGGCGCCGGACGGAAGGTGGCGCTGTGGTAATCGGCCTGTTGCACCATTTCACCGCCGAACTGCCAATGGCGCAGCTTGCCGAGGGCTTCGGTACGGCCGAACAGCACGCCCAGCCCGTCGGGGCCATAGAGTTTGTGGCTGGAAAACACGTAAAAGTCGCAGCCCAGCGCTTCCACGTCGTGGCGGCCATGGACCACGCCCTGGGCGCCGTCGATCACTGTCAGCGCGCCTTGGGCCTTGGCCAGTGCCAGCAGCGCCGGCACGGGCTGCCAGGCCCCCAGCACGTTGGATAACTGGCTCACCGCCAGCAAGCGCGTACGGGGGCCGATCAGTTCGGCGGCGGCGCCAGGATCGATCACGCCGTCGGCATCCAGTGGCAACACCACCAGGGTCAACGAACGGCGCTCGGCCAGTTGCTGCCACGGCAGCAGGTTGGCGTGATGTTCCAGAGCGCTGATGACGATCTCATCGCCCGGGTTGAATAGATGTTCCAGCCCGTAGGCCAGCAGATTCAGCGCCGAAGTGGCGCCGTGGGTGAAGACCACTTGCCCGCAGTTTCCGGCATTGAGCCATTGCGAAGCCTTGAGGCGGCTGTCCTCGAATGCCTGGGTGGCATGGGCGCCCGGCAAATGTTGCGCACGGTGCACGTTGGCCGCGCCATTGGCGTAGTAATGCGTCAGGGCGTCCAACAGGGCCTGGGGTTTTTGTGTGGTGGCGGCGCTGTCCAGGTAGGTCTGGCCTTGCCGTTGCAGGGCGGCGATGGCCGGGAAATCGGCACGCCAGGGGGATTGGATCAACATGCTTTCGGGCCCTGCTGGAGTTACGCCGGACCTTGGGGGAGCAGGCTTTTTTGTGGGAGCCAAGCTTGCTCGCGATGGCAGCGACACGGTTTAACTGCAAGACCGTGTCATCGTTCATCGCGAGCAAGCTCGGCTCCCACAAAAGCTCGCCCCCACAGGTGCTGGTGTGAAGCTTAGTTGTGGGCGTGCAGTGCTTCGTTCAGCTCGATGGCCGACTTGTGCGTCTTGCATTCCACCGCGCCGGTCTCGGAATTGCGGCGGAACAACAGGTCGGGCTGGCCGGCCAGGTCGCGGGCCTTGACCACTTTCACCAGTTGGTTGTTTTCGTCCAGCAGGGCGACTTTGGTGCCGGCGGTCACGTACAGGCCCGACTCCACGGTGTTGCGGTCGCCCAACGGAATGCCGATGCCGGCGTTGGCGCCGATCAGGCAGCCTTCGCCGACCTTGATCACGATGTTGCCGCCGCCCGACAGGGTGCCCATGGTCGAGCAACCGCCGCCCAGGTCCGAACCCTTGCCGACGAACACGCCCGCCGAGACACGGCCTTCGATCATGCCCGGGCCTTCGGTGCCGGCGTTGAAGTTGACGAAACCTTCGTGCATGACCGTGGTGCCTTCGCCCACATAGGCACCCAGGCGGATACGCGCGGCGTCGGCGATGCGCACGCCGGCCGGGACCACGTAGTCGGTCATTTTCGGGAACTTGTCCACAGAGAACACTTCCAGCAGTTCGCCACGCAGGCGGGCTTCGAGCTGGTGCTCGGCCAGTTCGGCCAGGTCGATCGCGCCCTGGCTGGTCCAGGCCACGTTCGGCAGCAGAGGGAAAATGCCGGCCAGGTTCAGGCCGTGAGGCTTGACCAAACGATGGGACAGCAGATGCAGCTTGAGGTAGGCCTCAGGGGTGGAGCTCAGTTGGGCATCTTCGGCCAGCAAGGTGGCGACCAAGGGCTTGTGGCTTTCAGCCAGGCGGGTCAACAGGGCCGCTTGTGCGGCATCGACGCCCTTGAGGGCTTCAGCCAGTTGCGAGGCCTGGGCGGTGGTGAAGGTGATGGCCTGGTTGCCTTCGCTGTAGCCAAGGATCGGCGCGATGGCTTTGACGATGTCAGCCGACGGCTTGAGCAGCGGCTGCGCGTAGAACACTTCCAGCCAGGCGCCTTGACGGTTTTGGGTGCCGACACCGAAGGCCAGGCTGAACAGGGTAGTGGACATGAAATTACCTCTACAAAATGGACTGGGCAGGCTTACTTGATCTCTGCCGCATAAATATCTGGCTTGAAGCCAATCAGGGTTCGGTCACCGAGATCGAGCACCGGGCGCTTGATCATCGAGGGTTGGGCGAGCATCAGTTCGATGGCTTTCGTCTGGTCGAGATCGGCTTTGCGTTCGTCGTCGAGTTTGCGAAAGGTCGTACCGGCACGGTTCAACACCACCTGCCAGCCATGCTCGTTGCACCATTGGGTCAGGTGCTCACGGTCGATGCCGGCGGTCTTGTAGTCGTGAAAGTCGTAGCGTACAGCGTGTTCATCGAGCCAGGTGCGCGCCTTTTTCATCGTGTCACAGGCTTTGATGCCGAAAAGGTGCAACGTTTTGCTTGAATCGGTCAAGGAACTGCCCCCTTTGCAGGTGCTGGGAATAAAAGGTGAAGGATTATGCCATGACCGGACGGTTTCGCGACGGCCCAGGTTGTTGTACGCCAAAACCTGTGGGAGCGAGCTTGCTCGCGATGGCGGTCTTACATCCAACATTGATGTCGACACCGCTATCGCGAGCAAGCTCGCTCCCACAAGAGGTGGGGCTGCGACATAGGTGTAACGGCCAAGTTAATCCTAGGCGGTTAATATGGCACTTCAACGGCAAGCTGTTGCCGGATGTGTGTCGCTGCCAGTGGAAAACCGTTATGCAAAGCGCTTATACCGTCCTGATCCTGTTGATGCTGGTAGGCGTGTCGCGCCTGATCGGACGGTTGATCCCGCTGCCGTTGCCCCTGGTACAGATCGGCGCCGGTGCTGTGCTGGCCTGGCCGTCCCTGGGCCTGCATGTGGCCCTCGATCCTGAGTTGTTCCTGTTTCTCTTCCTGCCACCGCTGCTGTTCTCCGACGGTTGGCGCATGCCCAAGCGCGAGTTGTGGCGCCTGCGCGGGTCGATCCTGACGCTGGCGGTGGGGCTGGTGTTGTTCACGGTGGTGGGCGCCGGCTACTTCATTCATTGGCTCTTGCCGAGTATCCCGCTGCCGGTGGCCTTCGCCCTGGCAGCGGTGCTGTCACCGACCGACGCGGTGGCGGTGTCGGCGATTGCCCGCGACCGTCTGCCCGCGCCGTTGATGCACATGCTTCAGGGCGAGGCGCTGATGAACGATGCATCGGGCCTGGTGACCTTCAAGTTCGCCCTGGCGGCGGCCATCACCGGGGTGTTTTCCCTGACCAGTGCGAGCCTGACGTTCGTATTGGTGGCGGTGGGTGGCCTGCTGGTCGGCGTGGCCCTGAGTTGGCTGCTGGGCCGACTGCGGGCGTGGATGATTGCCCGGGGTTGGGACGACCCGGCCACCCATGTGGTGTTCATGTTGCTGCTGCCGTTTGCCGCCTATGTGCTGGCTGAGCGCTTGGGTGCCTCGGGCATTCTCTCGGCGGTGGCGGCGGGGATGATGCAGAGCTGGCTCGACCTGCTGCCGCGCCAGACCGGCACGCGGCTGCTCAATCGCAGTGTCTGGTCGCTGTTGGAGTTTGCCTTCAACGGGTTGATCTTCCTGCTGCTGGGCTTGCAACTGCCGGACATCATCAAGGCGGTGACCCGCCTCGAGCCCACGCTCTGGCCGACGCTGTTCTACCGTTGCCTGGATGTGCTGGCGATTTTCCTGGTGCTGCTGGTACTGCGGTTTGTCTGGGTGCAAAGCATCTGGCGCCTGTCCGGGCTGTTGCGACGCTGGCGTGGCCAGGGCGAACTGACGCCGGTGCCGACCGCACGTTCTTGCTGGTTGCTGACTTTCGGTGGCGTGCGCGGCGCGGTGACGCTGGCGGGCGTGCTGTCGGTGCCGATGCTGTTGGACGCGGGCGAGGCGTTTCCCGAGCGGGACCTGCTGATCTTCATTGCCGCCGGGGTGATTCTGTTGTCGCTGATCGCGGCGTGCATCGCCTTGCCGTTGTTGCTGCGGGGCATCGAAAAGAGCCCTGATGACAAACGGCGCAACGAAGTCCGCGAGGCCTGGCGCAAAACCGCTGAAGCGGCGATTCATGCGCTGGAAGTGGAAGAACCGACCGAGGCGGGCAGTACGCCGGATGCGGCCCAGGCGGCGCTGGCGACCGAGGTCAAGGCACGGCTGATGTCCGAGTATCGTCACCAGCTCGACGTGTTCAACGACTCCGCCGAAGCCCAGGCGCTGGCATTCGAGATGGACCTGCTGGAACGCCGGCTGCGCTTGAAGGCGTTCCGGGCGCAGCGGCTGGAGTTGTATCGCCTTAGTCGTCATCACCAGATTGGCGATGATGTGCTGCGTGAGGTGCTGGGGGAGTTGGATTTGGCGGAGGCGAATTTGGGGTTGGGTAAATAGAAGCCATTGCGCAAAGCTAATTGTGGCGAGGGAGCTTGCTCCCGCTGAGGCGCGAAGCGCACCCAAAACCTGACAACCCGGTATGCCAGGTAAATTGAGTTGACCGCTTGGGGCCGCTACGCAGCCCGGCGGGAGCAAGCTCTCTCGCCACAGAGATGGTGGTCTGTCAGACGCACCGAAGTTTCCGACAAGTTTTTAAGGTCGGAAACGAGGGCTCTAGCCTCTGGGTGTCGCTGCTAATTCAGCGACCGGACGTGAGAATCCGAACTTTCCCTAGGAGCACATACTTCTGCGCTATTTCGCCCCTGAAAGCTGCAAGAAGCCGCTGATCGTGCGCTGGATCATTACCTCAAGCCTGACGACAGCGAGTCAGACCCCAGGCCCTCGGTACAGTTGTTCACCGTGTCGGACAGCGTTGATACCGAAGCCTTGCTAGCCAACCTCAGCGAAACCCTGGCTTCGGCCAATGCGATGCTCAGCGACCTGGCGTTTGGCCTGGAAGGCTCGCGGCGGCATGTGGCGTTGGGAGTGGCGCAGATGATTGAGTTGGGGGCGTTGTTGGCGAACAAGGCGTTGGATCGGGTAGAGCTTCGGACTTGATGCAATAAGTGCCGGCCCCATCGCGAGCAAGCTCGCTCCCACAGGAGGCAGGTGTCGATCACAAGTTTTGTGAACAACACCCGTCCACTGTGGGAGCGAGCTTGCTCGCGATAAATCGAAAGGCAAACACAAAAATCCCGAGCACTGGACCTGTGGCGAGGGAATTTAGCGAAACGTCGCACCGCCCCGTTGGGCTGCGCAGCAGCCCTAAAGCAGTGAACTCAATCTTTCTGGTACACCGAGTTGTCTGTTTTGGGGGCCGCTGCGCAGCCCAGCGGGAGCAAGCTCCCTCGCCACAGCAGCGGTCCACTTCAGCGCGATACAGCCATCAACCCCGACGCTGGATAAACGCGCGGATCCGCTCCGCCGCCTCCACGCATTCGGCCAATGGCGCAACCAGGGCCATGCGCACACGCCCGGCGCCCGGGTTGACGCCATCCACATCGCGGGACAGGTAGGAGCCCGGCACCACGGTCACGTGTTCCTGTTCGAACAGGTCGCGGCAGAACGCTGCATCATCGCCGGCCACGTTCGGCCACAGGTAGAAGCTGCCGTCGGGGCGTTGCACGTCCAGCACCGGGCTGAGGATTTCCAGTACGGCGTCGAACTTCTCCCGGTACAGCGCGCGGTTGGCCCGTACGTGCACTTCGTCGTTCCACGCCGCGATGCTCGCCAGTTGGGTCTGAACCGGCATCGCGCAGCCGTGATAGGTGCGGTACAGCAGGAAACCCTTGAGGATGTCCGCGTCGCCAGCGACGAAACCGGAGCGCAGGCCGGGCAGGTTGGAGCGTTTGGACAGGCTGTGGAACACCACGCAGCGCTTGAAATCCTTGCGACCCAGTTCGACGCAGGCGCTGAGCAGCCCTGGCGGCGGGGTCTGTTCGTCGAAGTACAGTTCGCTGTAGCACTCGTCCGCCGCGATGACGAAGTCATGCTCGTCGGCCAAGGCGATGAGTTTTTTCAGCACGTCCACCGGGATCAACGCGCCGGTCGGGTTGCCCGGGGAACACAGGAACAGGATCTGGCAGCGTTTCCAGATGTCCGGCGAGACCGCATCGAAATCCGGGTTGAAACCGTTCGCGTCCAGGCACGGCAGGTAGTGCGGCTTGGCCCCGGCCAGGAACGCCGCGCCTTCGTAGATCTGGTAGAACGGGTTCGGGCTGACCACCAGGGCGTCGTCGCCCCGGTTGACCACGGTCTGGGTGAAGGCGAACAAGGCTTCACGCGTGCCATTGACCGGCAGCACATGGCGCGCCGGGTCCAGCCAGCCGTTCGGCACGTTGAAGCGACGCTCGCACCAGCCGGTGATGGCTTCACGCAGTTCCGGGATGCCGAGGGTGGTCGGGTACACGGCCATTTTCTCCAGATTGCTGGCCAGGGCTTCAGCCACGAAGCTGGGCGAGCGATGCTTGGGTTCGCCGATGGACAACGCGATGGGGCGTTTGTCGGGGTTGGGCGTGACGCTGCCGAGCAGGGCGCGGAGCTTTTCGAACGGGTAGGGTTGCAACTGGTTCAAAGCGTTGTTCATCGGGGCCTCGTCAATGTGGGCACGGTCCTTGTGGGAGCGAGCTTGCTCGCGATGGCGGTGTGTCAGCAGCCTCAATGCTGGATGTTCCGCCGCTATCGCGAGCAAGCTCGCTCCCACAGAGGGGGATTGTTCGTTCAGATGCTGATGCGTGTCAGGTGAGCATCGGGTTCCTGGTTGACGCTCAGGTGCTGGACGATGGCCTCCTGCAGGCGGCTGCACAGTTGCGGATCGGACAGCGGCTGGTTGTGAGCGTCGGTGATGAAAAACACGTCTTCTACCCGTTCGCCGAGGGTGGCGATCTTGGCGTTTTGCAGCGACAGATCGAACTCCAGGAAAATATGGCCGACCCGCGCCAGCAGGCCCGGGCGGTCCGGGGCGCTGAGTTCCAGCACGGTGACCTGGCGCTGGGCGTCGTTGTGGATCGTCACCTGTGGCGCAAACGCAAAATGCTTGAGTTGGCGCGGTACCCGGCGCTGGATGATGGTCGGGTAGTCCGCCGGGTTGCGCAGGGCTTCGGTGAGGCCGTCGCGAATCTGCTTGACCCGCGCGGGGTTGTCGCCAATCGAGTCGCCGTCGGTGTCGAGCACGATGTAGGTGTCGAGGGTGAACTGGCTGCTGGAGGTAATGACCCGGGCGTCATGGATGTTGAGGTTGAGCTGGTCCATCGCCGCCACGGTCACGGCGAAGAAGTCGTGCTGGTCCGGCGCATAGATGAAGATCTGCGTGCCGCCCTCGAACTCGCGCTGGGTGGTTTCCTTGATCAGCACCAGCGGCCCGCCATCGGCCGGTTGCTGCAGGATCGCGTCGCTGTGCCAGGCCACGTCGCCGGCGGTGTGGCGCAGGAAATAGTCATCGCCCAATTGCGACCAGAGCTGCTCGACATCGTCCGGATCGGTGCCGCCGCGTACCAGGATGTCCAGGGCCGCGCTTTGGGTGCGACGGATCTGTTCTTCGCGGTCCACCGGGTTTTCCAGGCCACGGCGCAAGGCCCGCTTGGTCTCGGTGTAGAGCTGGCGCAACAGGCTGGCGCGCCAGGAATTCCACAGGCTCGGGTTGGTGGCGTTGATGTCGGCCACGGTCAGCACGTAGAGGTAATCCAGGCGCGTTTCATCACCGACGATCTGGGCGAAGTCGTGGATCACCTGCGGGTCGGACAAGTCCTTGCGCTGGGCGGTGGTGGACATCACCAGGTGGTTCTGCACCAGCCAGACGATCAGCCGGCTGTCCCACAGGGGCAGTTGATGGCGCTGGCAGAACGCTTCGGCATCCACCGCGCCGATTTCGGAGTGGTCACCGTGGCGGCCCTTGCCAATGTCGTGGTACAGCCCGGCCATGTAGATCAGCTCGGGCTTGGGCAGCTTGCCCATGAGCTTGCTGGCCAGCGGGAATTTCTCCGACACCTGGGTGTACTGCAGCTTACGCAGGTGCTTGATCAGGTTCAGGGTGTGGGCATCGACCGTATAGATGTGGAACAGGTCGTGCTGCATCTGTCCGACGATGAAGCCGAACTCCGGCAAATAACGCCCGAGAATCCCGTAGCGGTTCATCCGGCGCAGGTTGCGGTGCACGCCGATCTTGCACTTGAACAACTCGATGAACAGGCTGGTGTTGCGGATATCGTGGCGGAAATCTTCATCGATCAGATGACGGTTTTCCCGCAGCAGGCGGATGGTGTCGGCGCGTACGCCCTTGATTTCCGGCTGCTGGGCCATGAGCACGAAGATCTCGAGCATGGCGAAGGGCGTGCGGCGGAACACGTTGGGGTTGCGCGCTTCGATGTAGCCGTCGTGCAATTGGAAGCGTGAGTTGATCGGCTGTGGCGGCTCTTCGTCCTCGGGGGCGAGGATGACTTCCTCGAAGTGCTGGATGATCAGTTCGCTGAGCTGGGCGATGCTCATTACCACACGGTAGTACTGCTGCATGAAGTTTTCGATGGACTGCTTGGCATCCTGCCCTTCGAAACCCAACAGGCCGGCGATGGAGCGTTGGTGATCGAACAGCAGGCGGTCCTCGGAGCGCCCGGCGAGCATGTGCAGGGCGTAGCGGACCTTCCACAGGAATTCCTGGGACGAGGCCAGCAAGGCGTTTTCGCTTTCCACCAGGAAACCTTCGCCGGCCAGGGCGCGCAGGTTCAGCGTGCCGTACTGGCGACGGGCGACCCACAGGATCGTCTGGATGTCCCGCAGCCCGCCGGGCGAGCCCTTGACGTTGGGTTCCAGGTTGTATTCGGTGTCGTTGTACTTGTGGTGGCGGGCCTTCTGCTCGGCGCGCTTGGCCAGGAAAAAATCCTTGCTGGGCCACATGTGCTCGGTGCTGGTGACATCGAGCATGCGCTGGCGCAAGCGCTCGGGGCCGGCAATGGTGCGGCTTTCCATCAGGTTGGTGATCACCGTCAGGTCGGCGCGGGCCTCGTCGGCGCATTCCTGTACCGAGCGCACGCTCTGGCCGACTTCCAGGCCGATGTCCCACAGTAGCGTCAGGAAACGCTCGATGGAATCGCGGAAAACCTCATGGTCGGCGCTGTCCAGCAGGATCAGCAGGTCGATGTCGGAGTAGGGGTGCAGCTCCCCGCGCCCATAGCCGCCCACGGCCACCAGGGCGATGTCGGCGTCTTCGCTCCAATCGAACTGCTCCCAGGCCTTTTGCAGGATGTTATCGACGAACCAGGCGCGGTCCTCGATCAGCCGGCGAATGTCCCGGCCATTGCGAAAGCGCTGGTCGAGCACTTCATGGGCCTGGCGGATCGCCTTCTTGAACGCCGAGATGGGGCTTGCCTTCAGGGCCAGTTCAGCCTGGAACTGGCCGCGGTCGAAGAGTTCGGGATCCACCTGCGGCATTGAATGGCTTTCCTTTCTATCTATATCTAACGGATCTATAGGCTGGGTTCGGATCAGGCGGAAACGCGCGCGATGGTGTCATCGCTACGCAGGGTGAAGATTTCATAGCCGGTCTCAGTGACCAGCAGGGTGTGTTCCCACTGGGCCGACAGCTTGCGGTCCTTGGTGATGGCGGTCCAGCCGTCGCCCAGCACCTTGGTGTCGGCGCGGCCCTGGTTGATCATCGGCTCGATGGTGAAGGTCATGCCCGCCTGCAGTTCCATGCCGGTGCCGGCACGGCCGTAGTGCAGGATCTGCGGTTCTTCGTGGAACACCTTGCCGATGCCGTGGCCGCAGAACTCGCGCACCACCGAGAAACCGTTCTTCTGCGCGTGCTTCTGGATCACTTCGCCGATGTCCCCCAGGCGGCAGCCCGGCTTCACCAGTTCGATGGCCATGTACATGCATTCCTGGGTGACCTTGGACAGGCGCTGGGCCCACTCCGGCACGTTGCCGACATGGAACATGCGGCTGGTGTCGCCGTGATAGCCGTCCTTGATGACGGTGACGTCGATGTTCAGGGTGTCGCCATCCTTCAACGGTTTTTCGTTGGGGATGCCGTGGCAGACCACGTGGTTGATCGAGGTACAGATCGACTTCGGGAAGCCTTTATAGTTGAGCGGGGCCGGAATGGCCTTCTGCTCGTTGACGATGTAGTCGTGGCAGATGCGGTCCAGCTCTTCGGTGGTCACGCCCGGCTTGACGTAGTCGGCGATCATCTCCAGCACTTCGGCGGCGAGTTTGCCGGCGACACGCATTTTGGCGATGTCCTCGGGTGTCTTGAGGGTAACGGTCATACAGGCTCTCTCTGCGCCCGACGGCGCTGTTCAAAACGAAATGGGCGGCGGATGATGACCAGCGCGGCCCTGAAAACGCGATTCTAACAGACGATCAGTACAAAGAACTCCCCAGCCCGAACTCAGCGGCGAGGGGAGCCCCGCTGGTGCGCGCCCGTAGGAGCTGTCGAGCGAAGCGAGGCTGCGATCTTTCTCCAGACGCTTGAGTCTCAAGCGAAAGGTCAAAAGATCGCAGGCTTCGCCAGCTCCTACAACGTCCAGCGGGATGCTGCGACGTTTCGCTAAATCCCCCCGCCACAGAGGATTTCAGAATCCGTGTTCCGTTTTCGCCCTTGCTGTGGTATAAAATGCGCCGCTTTCCGGGGATGACCCCGTAAGCTTAAATCCACACACGTGTCGACACGATGACCTGGGTGCCTTCGGTTATATAGCCGCTGGTTGGTCATTGGGATACGTGGAGGCCAAACCCGACTTATTCAAGGAACTATCATGTCCCAAGTCAACATGCGCGATATGCTGAAGGCCGGTGTGCACTTCGGTCACCAGACCCGTTACTGGAACCCGAAAATGGGCAAGTACATTTTCGGCGCGCGTAACAAGATCCACATCATCAACCTTGAAAAAACCCTGCCGATGTTCAACGAAGCACTGACCTTCGTAGAGCGCCTGGCCCAGGGCAAAAACAAGATTCTGTTCGTCGGCACCAAGCGTTCCGCTGGCAAGATCGTTGCTGAAGAAGCGGCACGTTGCGGTTCGCCGTACGTCGATCACCGCTGGTTGGGCGGCATGCTGACCAACTTCAAGACCATTCGCGCTTCCATCAAGCGTCTGCGTGACCTTGAAGTCCAGTCCGAAGACGGTACTTTCGCCAAGCTGACCAAGAAAGAAGCGCTGATGCGCACTCGCGATCTTGAGAAGCTGGACCGCTCCCTGGGCGGTATCAAGGACATGGGCGGTCTGCCTGACGCACTGTTCGTGATCGACGTTGACCACGAGCGCATCGCGATCACCGAAGCCAACAAGCTGGGTATCCCGGTCATCGGCGTTGTCGATACCAACAGCAGCCCGGAAGGCGTTGACTACATCATCCCAGGCAACGATGACGCCATCCGCGCCATCCAGCTGTACATGGGTTCGATGGCTGACGCTGTGATCCGTGGTCGCAACAACGTGAATGGCGGCACCGAAGTCTTCGCTGAAGAAGCTCCGGCAGCAGCCGCTGAGTAATTGACGCCCCTGGCGTTGACTCAGTAAGCAAAAAGGGGGCTTGGCCCCCTTTTTGCCACCTCGAAAACCATTTGCCGCCAGCGCAGTGACCTGTTTGTAACCTGCCGCGGCCTATAAGCAGTGGTTTTCCAGGAAGAATTGATCGCCCGTTCGATCGGGTGGAATGGTTGAAAACCTATCCAAGAGGATTTTGAAATGGCAGAGATTACTGCAGCGTTGGTCAAAGAACTGCGCGAGCGTACCGGCGAAGGCATGATGGATTGCAAGAAAGCCTTGACCAAGGCTGGCGGCGACATCGAGAAAGCCATTGATGACATGCGTGCTTCGGGCGCCATCAAGGCTGCCAAGAAAGCCGGCAACGTTGCCGCTGAAGGCGCCATCGCCATCAAGGACGACGGCAAGGCCGCCGTTCTGCTGGAAGTCAACTCCCAGACCGACTTCCTGGCTCTGCAGGATGACTTCAAGGCATTCGTCGCTGCCAGCGTCGAGAAAGCCTTCGCTGACAAACTGACCGACGCAGCTCCGCTGATCGAAGCCCAGGAAGAAGCACGCCTGGTACTGGTCGGCAAGACTGGCGAGAACGTCAACATCCGTCGCCTGGTTCGCGTTGAAGGTGATGTGGTCGGTACCTACCTGCACGGCAACAAGATCGGTGTTGCGGTTGTCCTGAAGGGCGGCGACACCGAGCTGGCGAAAGACATCGCCATGCACGTGGCAGCTACCAACCCTGAGTTCCTGCTGCCTTCGGACGTTTCGGCTGAAGCGATCGAGCGCGAGAAGGGCGTTTTCCTGCAGCTGAACGAAGAGAAGCTCAAAGGCAAGCCTGCTGAAATCGCAGAAAAAATGGTCAGCGGCCGTATCTCCAAGTTCCTGGCCGAAGCCAGCCTGGTTGAGCAGGCCTTCGTCAAGAACCCGGAAGTCAAGGTCGGCGACCTGGCGAAGAAAGCCGGTGCTGAAATCGTTTCGTTCACCTACTTCAAAGTAGGCGAAGGCATCGAGAAGCCGGTTGATGACTTCGCTGCTGAAGTTGCTGCCCAGGTAGCTGCTGCCAGCAAGCAATAAGACGGTTTTCATAACTGTCGCCCTGAAGAGGCTGCCCGCTTAACGCGCGCAGCCTCTTTTCGGATGGGGATGCCGATTTTTATTGGTTTCCTGTCGGAACTGGCTTACAAAGCCGTGTTCCGATGGCGCTGTGTCAGCGTCAAGCTAGAGTGAACGCAGGCTGCAAACAGCCTGCAAAGAATTTTTTGAACACATACGCCGCAGGAGAGATTCGCAATGGCTCAGCAGGGCAGTGGTTATCAGGCTCGCTATAAACGCATTCTACTCAAGCTTAGCGGCGAGGCCCTGATGGGCTCGGAAGAGTTCGGGATCGATCCGAAAGTGCTGGATCGCATGGCCCTGGAAGTTGGCCAGTTGGTCGGGATCGGCGTTCAGGTCGGCCTGGTCATCGGCGGCGGCAACCTGTTCCGCGGCGCGGCGCTGAGCGCGGCCGGCATGGATCGGGTCACGGGCGACCACATGGGCATGCTGGCCACTGTGATGAACGCCCTGGCTATGCGTGATGCGCTGGAGCGTGCCAATATCTCGGCCATCGTGATGTCGGCCATTTCCATGGTTGGCGTGACCGATCACTACGACCGCCGCAAAGCCATGCGCCACCTCAACGCCAAGGAAGTGGTGATTTTTGCCGCCGGTACCGGTAATCCGTTCTTCACCACGGATTCGGCCGCTTGCCTGCGAGCGATCGAGATCGATGCCGATGTCGTGCTCAAGGCAACCAAGGTCGATGGCGTCTATACCGCTGACCCGTTCAAAGACCCGCATGCCGAGAAGTTCGATCATCTGACCTACGATGAAGTGCTGGATCGCAAGCTGGGTGTCATGGACCTGACGGCTATCTGCCTGTGCCGCGACCACAAGATGCCACTGCGCGTCTTTAACATGAACAAGCCCGGTGCCCTGTTGAATATCGTCCATGGCGGCGCCGAAGGAACACTGATCGAGGAAGTTCAACAATGATCAATGAAATCAAAAAAGACGCTCAAGAGCGCATGCAGAAATCCCTGGACTCTCTGAACCACGCATTCGGCCAGATTCGTACCGGCAAGGCTCACCCCAGCATCCTCGGCAGCGTCATGGTGCCTTACTACGGCACTGACACACCGCTGAGCAGCGTTGCCAACGTCACCGTGAAAGACTCGCGCACCCTGCAGGTCGTGGCTTTCGAGCGCAACATGCTCGCTGCTGTAGACAAGGCGATCCAGAGCGCCGGTCTGAACCTCAACCCAACTAACTTGGGGGAGCTGCTGCTGATCCCGATGCCGGCCCTCACCGAGGAAACGCGCAAAGGCTTCACCAAACAAGCCCGTAGCGCAGCGGAAGATGCGCGTGTTGCTGTGCGCAATATCCGTCGTGACGCGTTGGGTGAGCTGAAGAAGTTGGTCAAGGATAAGGAAATCAGTGAAGACGAAGAGCGTCGTGCCATCGCTGATATCGATAAGCTGACCAAAGAATCCGAGGCCCAGATCACCAAGGCCACGGACGAGAAAGAAAAAGACCTGATGGCCGTATAAGGGTCTCGTTTTCATGGAAAAGACCAAGCAGGCCGTGCCGTTCGCGGTTCCGCGCCACGTGGCGATCATCATGGACGGCAACAACCGCTGGGCCAAGAAACGCTTTATGCCTGGCGTCGCCGGGCACAAGGCGGGGGTCGATGCGGTTCGTGCGGTCATCGAGGTGTGCGCCGAGGCGGGGGTCGAGGTGCTGACCCTGTTCGCCTTCTCCAGCGAAAACTGGCAGCGGCCGGCCGATGAAGTCAGCGCCTTGATGGATTTGTTCCTCAAGGCTCTGCGTCGTGAGGCCAAGCGCCTCAACGACAACAAGATCAGCTTGCGCATCATCGGTGATCGCTCGCGCTTCCATCCTGAATTGCAGGCTGCGATGCGCGAAGCCGAGGCCGCGACGGCGGGCACCAATCGGTTCGTCCTGCAGATCGCCGCCAACTACGGTGGCCAGTGGGACATTGCCCAGGCTGCCCAGCGGTTGGCGCGGGAAGTCCAGGCCGGGCACTTGCGCCCGGAAGACATTACCCCTGAACTGTTGCAGACCTGCCTGGCGACCGGCGACCTGCCATTGCCGGACCTGTGCATCCGTACCGGTGGCGAGCATCGCATCAGCAACTTCCTGCTCTGGCAGTTGGCTTATGCCGAGCTGTACTTCTCCGACCTGTTCTGGCCGGACTTCAAACACGAAGCCATGCGCACCGCACTGGCCGATTTCGCTTCCCGTCAGCGTCGCTTCGGTAAAACGAGCGAGCAGATCGAAGCTGGAGCCCGGGTTTAATGCTTAAACAACGAATCATCACTGCCTTGATCCTGTTGCCTGTCGCCCTGGGTGGCTTCTTCCTGCTCGAAGGTGGCAGCTTTGCGCTGTTCATCGGGCTGGTCGTGACCCTGGGTGCGTGGGAGTGGGCGCGGCTGGCGGGCTTTCCTGCGCAGGCGGCGCGCGTGACCTATGCGACGGCCGTGGCGGCCATGCTGTTCATCATGTACGTGGTGCCCGGCCTCGCGCCTTGGGTGCTGGGTGCCGCGGTGCTGTGGTGGGCGACGGCGACCTTCCTGGTCCTGACCTATCCACGGACGACGCATCATTGGGCCAATACGGCGACCAAGCTGGTGATCGGCCTGTTGATCCTGCTGCCGGCCTGGCAGGGGCTGATCTGGATCAAGCAAGGCCCGTTGGGCAACTGGCAGATCATGGCCGTGATGGTGCTGGTCTGGGGTGCCGACGTTGGCGCCTATTTCTCCGGTCGGGCCTTCGGCAAGCGCAAGCTCGCGCCGAAAGTCAGCCCTGGCAAGAGCTGGGAAGGGGTCTATGGTGGCCTGGCCTTGAGCCTGGTGAGCACCACTGTGGTCGGTTTCGTGCGGGACTGGACGGTCGCGCAACTGTTCATGGGCCTTATTGGCGCCGCCCTGATCGTATTCGTGTCGGTGGTCGGCGACCTGACCGAAAGCATGTTCAAGCGTCAGTCCGGGATCAAGGACAGCAGTAACCTGTTGCCCGGTCACGGTGGTGTGCTGGATCGCATCGACAGCCTGACTGCCGCGATCCCGATCTTTGCCGTGCTGTTGTGGATGGCGGCATCGTGAGTCGCCCCCAGCAGATCACTGTTCTTGGCGCGACCGGTTCGATTGGCCTCAGTACGCTGGACGTCATTGGCCGGCATCCGGCGCGCTACCAGGTGTTCGCCCTCAGTGGCTTCACGCGTTTGAGCGAATTGCTGGCGTTGTGCATTCGTCACACGCCGCGGTTTGCCGTGGTGCCTGAGGTCGGCGTGGCGCGGGCGTTGCAGGACGATCTGCGCGCAGCCGGCCTGCAAACCCGCGTGCTGGTGGGGGAAGAGGGGCTCTGCCAAGTGGCTGCCGACCCTGAAGTCGACGCCGTAATGGCGGCGATCGTCGGTGCGGCGGGCCTGCGTCCGACCCTGGCGGCGGTGGAGGCTGGCAAGAAGATCCTGCTGGCCAATAAAGAGGCGCTGGTGATGTCCGGCGCGCTGTTCATGCAAGCTGTACGCAAGAGCGGCTCGGTGCTGCTGCCGATCGACAGTGAGCACAATGCGATTTTTCAATGCATGCCGCGGGATTTTTCCCGTGGTCTCGGCGCGGTAGGTGTCCGGCGGATTTTGCTGACGGCCTCCGGTGGTCCGTTCCGGCAGACGCCGCTGGAAGAATTGGTGCATGTTTCACCCGAACAGGCCTGTGCCCATCCGAACTGGTCCATGGGGCGCAAGATTTCCGTGGATTCGGCGAGCATGATGAACAAGGGCCTGGAGCTGATCGAGGCTTGTTGGCTGTTTGATGCCAAGCCGTCGCAGGTCGAGGTGGTGATTCATCCCCAGAGCGTGATTCACTCCCTGGTGGACTACGTCGACGGGTCCGTGCTGGCCCAGTTGGGTAACCCGGACATGCGCACCCCGATCGCCAATGCCCTGGCCTGGCCGGAGCGTATCGACTCGGGTGTTGCGCCGCTGGACCTGTTCGCTATCGCTCGCCTGGATTTCCAGGCGCCCGATGAGCAGCGCTTCCCCTGCCTGCGCCTGGCGCGCCAGGCGGCCGAGGCGGGCAACAGTGCGCCGGCCATGTTGAACGCTGCCAATGAAGTGGCCGTTGCCGCGTTTCTCGATGGACGTGTCCGTTACCTCGAGATCGCGAGTATCATCGAGGAAGTCTTGAATCTCGAGGCCGTGGTTTCGGTCGATGACCTCGATACAGTATTTACGGCGGATGCCAGGGCTCGTGAGTTGGCGGGCCAATGGCTGCAGCGCCACGGGCGTTGAAGCTGCGATACGTTAGCCAGGGTTGCCCTGGACAGGATTGCGGAGAAAACAGATGAGCGCGCTCTATATGATTGTCGGCACCCTGGTTGCCTTGGGGGTGTTGGTCACTTTTCACGAATTCGGTCATTTCTGGGTTGCGCGTCGCTGTGGCGTCAAGGTCCTGCGTTTTTCCGTGGGCTTCGGCATGCCATTGCTGCGCTGGCACGACAAGAAAGGCACCGAGTTCGTCGTGGCGGCCATCCCGTTGGGTGGCTACGTCAAGATGCTCGACGAGCGCGAAGGCGAAGTCCCGGCCGATCAGCTCGACCAATCCTTCAATCGCAAGACCGTCCGTCAGCGTATTGCCATCGTCGCGGCGGGGCCGATTGCCAACTTCCTGCTGGCCATGGTGTTTTTCTGGGGCCTGGCCATGCTGGGCAGCGAACAGGTGCGCCCGGTCATCGGTGGGGTAGAGGCCGGTAGCGTTGCCGCCCGTGCCGGGCTGGGTGCCGGGCAGGAAATCGTCGCCATCGATGGCGAGCCGACATCGGGCTGGGCGGCGGTCAATCTGCAGTTGGTACGTCGCCTGGGTGAGAGCGGTTCGTTGCAATTGATGGTGCGCGAGCAGGGCTCCACAGTGGATTCGCCTCGCGAGCTCATCCTGGACAACTGGCTCAAGGGTGCGGACGAGCCGGATCCGATCCGTTCCCTGGGGATCCGGCCATGGCGTCCGGCCTTGCCGCCGATCCTCGCGGAACTCGATCCGAAAGGCCCGGCCCAGGCGGCTGGCCTGAAGACCGGCGATCGGTTGCTGGCCCTCGACGGCCAGCCGGTCAGCGATTGGCAGCAGGTGGTCGATTCGGTTCGTGTACGTCCTGATACCAAAATTGTGCTGCGCCTCGAGCGCGACGGTGCTCCAATCGACGTCCCGGTAACCCTGGCCGCCCGTGGCGAAAGCAAGGCGCCGACCGGTTACCTGGGAGCGGGCGTCAAGGCGGTAGACTGGCCACCGGAAATGATCCGCGAGGTCAGTTTCGGCCCGGTGGCGGCGATTGGCGAGGGTGCGCGTCGTACCTGGACCATGAGCATCCTGACGCTGGACTCGCTCAAGAAAATGTTGTTCGGCGAGCTCTCGGTAAAAAACTTGAGTGGACCGATAACCATTGCTAAAGTGGCGGGCGCTTCTGCCCAGTCGGGCGTCGCTGATTTCCTGAATTTCCTTGCTTATCTGAGCATTAGCCTGGGGGTTCTGAATTTGCTGCCCATTCCGGTACTGGATGGGGGGCATCTGCTGTTTTATCTGATCGAGTGGGCGCGTGGTCGTCCCTTGTCGGATCGGGTGCAAGGTTGGGGGATACAGATCGGCATCAGCTTGGTGGTCGGGGTCATGTTGCTTGCCCTCGTCAACGATCTGGGTCGTCTGTAACGCTTCGCTGAATTGCGAATCTGCCGCATTTTGCGGCAGTTTGTTTATTGCCAGTTGGAATAAGAAAGGACTTCATGAAACGTCTGCTGCTAACTGCGGTTCTCACCGTATTGATGATCGCCGAAGTTCACGCCGAGTCCTTCACTATCTCTGATATTCGCGTCAATGGCCTCCAGCGGGTCTCCGCGGGTAGCGTCTTTGGTGCCTTGCCGTTGAACGTCGGCGAGCAGGCGGATGATCGGCGCCTGGTGGAATCCACGCGTGCGCTGTTCAAGACCGGCTTCTTTCAAGATATCCAGCTGGGCCGTGACGGCAATGTCCTGGTCATCACGGTAGTCGAGCGCCCATCGGTCGCCAGTATCGAGATCGAAGGCAACAAGGCGATCTCCACCGAAGACCTGATGAAGGGCCTCAAGCAGTCCGGCCTGGCCGAAGGCGAGATCTTCCAGCGCGCCACCCTCGAAGGCGTGCGTAACGAGCTGCAGCGCCAGTACGTTGCCCAGGGCCGCTACTCGGCCACCGTCGACACCGAAGTGGTGCCGCAGCCACGCAACCGCGTCGGCCTGAAGGTCAACATCAACGAAGGCACCGTGGCGGCCATCCAGCACATCAACGTGGTGGGCAACACGGTTTTCCCGGATGAAGACCTGATCGACCTGTTCGAACTCAAGACCACCAACTGGCTGTCGTTCTTCAAGAACGACGACAAGTACGCCCGTGAAAAACTCTCCGGTGACCTGGAGCGCCTGCGTTCCTACTACCTGGACCGTGGCTACATCAACATGGACATCGCTTCGACCCAGGTGTCCATCACCCCGGACAAGAAGCACGTCTACATCACCGTCAACGTCAACGAAGGCGAGAAGTACACCGTTCGTGACGTCAAGCTCAGCGGTGACCTGAAGGTTCCAGAGGACCAGGTCAAGTCGCTGCTGCTGGTACAGAAGGGCCAGGTGTTCTCGCGCAAGCTGATGACCACCACCTCCGAGCTGATCACCCGCCGCCTGGGTAACGAGGGCTACACCTTCGCCAACGTCAATGGCGTGCCGCAGCCACACGATGAAGACCACACCGTCGACATCACCTTCGCCGTGGACCCGGGCAAGCGTGCCTACGTCAACCGCATCAACTTCCGTGGCAACACCAAGTCCGAGGACGAAGTGCTGCGTCGTGAAATGCGCCAGATGGAAGGTGGCTGGGCGTCGACCTACCTGATCGACCAGTCCAAGACCCGCCTGGAGCGCCTGGGCTTCTTCAAGGAAGTGAACGTCGAGACGCCGGCCGTGCCAGGCGTCGATGACCAGGTCGATGTGAACTACAGCGTCGAAGAGCAGGCTTCCGGCTCGATCACCGCCAGCGTCGGTTTCGCCCAGAGCGCCGGCCTGATCCTCGGTGGTTCCATTACCCAGAACAACTTCCTGGGTACCGGTAACAAGGTCAGCATCGGCTTGACCCGCAGTGAATACCAGACCCGCTACAACTTCGGTTACGTGGACCCCTACTGGACCGCTGACGGCGTGAGCCTGGGCTACAACGCCTTCTATCGCACCACCGACTACGACGAGCTCGACTCCGATATCTCCAGCTATGCGGTGGACAGCTACGGTGTCGGCGCCAACATCGGCTATCCGATCAGCGAGACCTCGCGCCTGACCTTCGGCCTCACCGCCCAGCAGGACAAGATCAACACCGGTCGCTACACCGTCGACGAGATCTTCGACTTCGTTAACAAGGAAGGCGACAGCTACCTGAACTTCAAGGCGTCCGCCGGCTGGTCCGAATCGACCCTGAACAAGGGCGTGCTGGCAACCCGTGGTCATTCCCAGAGCCTGGTACTGGAAACGACTACGCCAGGCAGTGACCTGTCGTTCTTCAAGCTCGACTACCGTGGCCAGTTGTTCCAGCCGCTGACCGACACCTACACCATGCGCCTGCACACCGAGCTGGGCTATGGTGACGGCTACGGCTCGACCGATGGCCTGCCGTTCTACGAGAACTACTACGCTGGTGGTTTCAACTCGGTGCGTGGCTTCAAGGACAGTACCCTGGGCCCGCGCAGTACGCCGAGCCGAGGCAACAATCCAGGTACCATTGCCGACCCGGACCAGGATCCGCTTCCGTTCGGTGGCAACGTCCTTATCCAGGGTGGTCTGGAAGTCCTCTTCCCGATGCCGTTCGTCAAGGATCAGCGTTCCCTGCGTACCTCGGTATTCTGGGACGTGGGTAACGTATTCGACTCCAAGTGCAGCGACACTACCAACGCCAACGGCACCAGGTCCGACACTCAGTGCAACGACATCAGCCTGAGCAACATGGCCAGTTCCGTCGGTGTGGGCGTGACCTGGGTCACCGCGCTGGGTCCGTTGAGCTTCGCATTGGCGATGCCGATCAAGAAACCGGATGACGCTGAAACCCAAGTGTTCCAATTCTCCCTCGGCCAGACGTTCTAAGCGTCTGACCCATGACAACGACAATGGATTTTGTAGGAGTGCATCGTGCGTAAGTTGACTCAATTGGTTCTCCTGGCGACCGTACTGGTCGCAGGTCCGGCTTTTGCCGACATGAAGATTGCCGTGCTGAATTATCAGATGGCCCTGCTGGAATCCGACGCGGCGAAGAAATACGCCGTGGATGCCGAGAAGAAATTCGGTCCGCAACTGACCAAGCTCAAGGGCCTGGAAAGCAGCGCCAAGGGCATCCAGGATCGTCTGGTCGCCGGTGGCGACAAGATGGCCCAGGGCGAGCGCGAGCGTCTGGAGCTTGAATTCAAGCAAAAGGCCCGTGACTTCCAGTTCCAGTCCAAGGAGCTGAACGAAGCGAAAGCCGTTGCCGACCGCGAAATGCTCAAGCAACTCAAGCCGAAACTCGATAGCGCGGTGGAAGAAGTCATCAAGAAAGGTGGTTTTGACCTGGTGTTCGAGCGTGGCGCAGTGATCGATGTCAAGCCTCAATACGACATCACGCGCCAAGTGATCGAGCGCATGAATCAGCTGAAGTAATCCATGACAGCGACTATCAAGCTCGGCCAGTTGGCCGAGTTCCTCGGCGCCACCCTGCGTGGCGACCCGGAGAAGACAATTACTGGGCTAGCCACTTTGCAAGAGGCTGGCCCAGCTCAGTTGAGCTTTCTGGCAAACCCTCAATACCGCAAGTACCTGGTCGACAGCCGGGCGGCCGCGCTGTTGCTCAAGGCCGCTGATGCCGATGGGTTTGCCGGCGATGCCCTGATCGTGCCCGATCCGTACCTGGCGTATGCCCGCATTTCCCATCTGTTCGATCCCAAGCCGACATCGGCCGCCGGTATTCATCCCAGTGCCGTGATCGCTGCGGATGCCGTGGTGGACCCTACCGCCAGCGTCGGCCCGTTCGTGGTCATCGAAAGCGCGGCCCGAATCGGTGCCGGCGTCACGCTGGGCGCCCATTGCTTCATCGGCGCACGCAGCGAGGTCGGCGAAGGCGGCTGGCTGGCGCCACGGGTCACCCTGTATCACGATGTGCGCATCGGCAAGCGGGTGGTGATCCAGTCCGGCGCCGTGCTGGGTGGTGAAGGGTTCGGTTTTGCCAACGAGAAAGGCATCTGGCAGAAGATCGCCCAGATCGGCGGTGTCACCATTGGCGATGACGTGGAAATCGGCGTCAACACCGCGATCGACCGCGGGGCCCTGGCCGACACGGTCATCGGCAATGGCGTCAAGCTCGACAACCAGATCCAGATCGCCCACAACGTCCAGGTCGGTGACCACACCGCCATGGCCGCCTGCGTGGGTATCTCCGGCAGCACCAAGATCGGCAAGCATTGCATGCTCGCCGGTGGCGTCGGCCTGGTGGGCCATATCGACATCTGTGACAACGTATTCCTGACCGGGATGACCATGGTGACCCACTCGATTACCGAGCCGGGTGCCTATTCTTCCGGCACAGCCATGCAACCGGCAGCCGAATGGCGCAAGAGCGCGGCCCGTATCCGCCAGCTCGACGACATCGCACGGCGCCTCAAGCAGGTGGAAAAGCGTGTAGGGGACGTGACCCCTGGCGGTAATGCTTCATCAGATGGCTGATACCATTTCCATATCAAGTGTGCACAGCCGTTAGGGCATCTTGATTTGCTAGCGGAGTGCGCGTCACTCGTGCGCTCCCAATCTTTACATAGGCTTCCCCCCGAAATGATGGACATCAACGAGATTCGCGAATACCTGCCTCACCGTTACCCGTTCCTGCTGGTGGATCGGGTGGTGGACCTGGACGTTGAAGGCAAGCGCATTCGCGCCTATAAGAATGTCAGCATCAACGAGCCGTTCTTCAATGGTCACTTCCCCGCGCATCCCATCATGCCGGGCGTATTGATCATCGAGGCGATGGCCCAGGCTGCCGGGATCCTTGGTTTCAAAATGCTTGACGTCAAGCCTGCCGACGGCACGCTCTATTACTTCGTCGGCTCCGACAAGCTGCGCTTCCGCCAGCCGGTCACCCCGGGTGATCAGTTGATCCTCGAAGCCAAGTTCATCAGTTGCAAGCGCCAGATCTGGAAATTCGAATGCCAGGCTTCGGTCGACGGCAAGCCAGTCTGCTCCGCTGAAATCATCTGTGCGGAACGCAAACTATGAGTTTGATTGACCCTCGCGCAATCATCGATCCGACGGCCGTCCTGGCCGCCGATGTCGAGGTCGGCCCGTGGTCGATTGTCGGCGCAGGTGTGGAAGTCGGCGAGGGTACGGTGATCGGTCCCCACGTAATTCTCAAAGGGCCGACCCGGATCGGTCGGCACAATCGCATCTACCAGTTTTCTTCGGTAGGCGAGGACACGCCCGATCTCAAGTACAAAGGTGAAGAAACCCGTCTGGTCATTGGCGATCACAACGTGATCCGCGAAGGCGTGACGATTCACCGTGGCACCGTTCAGGATCGTTCCGAAACGACCCTGGGCGACCATAACCTGATCATGGCTTACGCACACATCGGCCATGACAGCGTGATTGGCAACCATTGCATCCTGGTCAACAACACCGCGTTGGCCGGCCATGTGCACGTGGACGATTGGGCGATCCTGTCGGGGTTCACCCTGGTGCACCAGTACTGCCATATCGGCGCCCACAGTTTCTCTGGCATGGGTACCGCCATCGGCAAGGACGTCCCGGCCTATGTCACGGTGTTCGGCAACCCGGCCGAAGCCCGCAGCATGAACTTCGAAGGCATGCGCCGTCGTGGTTTCAGCGAAGAGGCGATTACGGCCCTGCGTCGCGCCTACAAGGTGGTGTACCGCCAGGGCCTGACCGTCGAGCAGGCGCTCGCCGAACTGGCCGAGGCGTCGGTGCAACACCCGGAAGTCGCGATCTTCCGCGATTCCATCCAGTCTTCGACCCGCGGCATCACTCGCTGACCATGGCTAACGTGCGCGTTGCACTGGTGGCGGGAGAGGCTTCCGGTGACATTCTGGGCGCGGGTCTGATGCGAGCGCTCAAGGCGCAGCACCCCGCGGTGGAATTCATCGGGGTCGGTGGGCCATTGATGCAGGCCGAAGGCCTGATCTCCTATTTTCCGATGGAACGCCTGTCGGTGATGGGCCTGGTGGAGGTGCTCGGTCGCCTGCGCGAGCTGCTGGCCCGGCGCAAGAAGCTGATCCAGACCCTGATCGAAGAAAAACCGGATGTGTTCATCGGCATCGATGCGCCGGATTTCACCCTCACTATCGAACTCAAATTGCGTCAGGCCGGGATCAAGACCGTGCACTACGTCAGCCCGTCGGTCTGGGCCTGGCGGCAGAAGCGGGTGCTGAAGATCCGCGAAGGCTGCGACCTGATGCTGACGCTGCTGCCGTTCGAGGCCAGGTTCTACGAAGAGAAGGGCGTGCCGGTGCGGTTTGTCGGGCACACCCTGGCCGATACCATTCCCCTGGAGGCCGACCGCGAGGCGGCTCGCCGGACGTTGGGCTTGCCCGACGGGCCGCTGGTGGCCTTGATGCCCGGTAGCCGGGGCGGCGAGGTGAGTCGCCTGGGGGGCTTGTTCTTCGACGCCGCCGAACGCCTTCGGGCGATGCGCCCAGGTGTGCGTTTTGTCCTGCCGTGTGCCAGCCCGCAGCGTCGCGTCCAGCTGGAAGCCCTGCTGGTCGGTCGCGATTTGCCGGTGACGTTGCTCGACGGCCGTTCCCATGACGCGTTGGCGGCCTGTGATGCGGTGTTGATTGCTTCCGGCACTGCTACCCTTGAGGCATTGTTGTATAAACGCCCGATGGTGGTCGCCTATCGCCTGGCGCCGCTGACGTTCTGGATTCTCAAGCGCATGGTCAAGAGCCCCTACGTGTCCTTGCCGAACCTGCTGGCCCAACGCCTGTTGGTGCCGGAGCTGCTGCAGGACGATGCGACCGCCGAGGCGCTGGCCACCACGCTCTCGCCCTTGATCGACGGTGGCGAGGAACAGACGCGGGGCTTTGACGAAATTCACCGTACCCTGCGTCGCGATGCCTCCAACCAGGCGGCTGACGCGGTACTGACCCTGATTGGCGCAAAACCATGAGCAACGTAAAGCTACAGATGGGCCTGGACTTCAACCTGGTCGCCGAAGTGGAAGAACTGGTGGCCGGTGTCGATGAAGTGGGGCGCGGCCCATTGTGCGGCGCGGTGGTGACGGCGGCGGTGATTCTCGACCCGAACCGGCCGATCCTGGGGCTCGATGATTCGAAGAAGCTCACGCAAGCCCGTCGCGAAAAACTCTACGACGAAATCTGCGAGAAAGCCCTGAGCTGGTGCATCGCCCGGGCCGAAGTCAAAGAAATCGATGAACTCAATATCCTGCACGCCACCATGCTTGCCATGCAGCGTGCGGTGCAGGGCCTGCACATCACGCCGAAGTTGGCGATGATCGATGGCAATCGCTGCCCGAAACTGTCGATGCGCGCCGAAGCGGTCATCCAGGGCGACGGCAAGGTACCGGCCATCGCGGCGGCCTCGATCCTGGCGAAGGTCAGCCGTGACCGGGAGATGAGCGCCTTCGAGTTGATCTACCCGGGCTACGGCATCGGCAGCCACAAGGGCTACCCGACCCCCGTTCATCTGGAGGCCCTGGCGCGCCTGGGGCCAACGCCGATCCACCGGCGCTCGTTCGCCCCGGTGCGGCTGGCTTATGAAGCCCGTGAAGGGTTGATAGAAAGGATTTAGCGGAAACGTCGCCATGCCATGCCGTGCCTTGTAGGAGCTGGCGAAGCCTGCGATCTTTGCACTCTCGACTCAATCGGCAGCGGAAAGATCGCAGCCTCGCTTCGCTCGGCAGCTCCTACATGTTTTACCCAAGGCCCGGTACAATCCGGGCCTTGTTGTTTTCATGACTTAACGCAGGATCACTATGCCGGCTTCATTCGTTCATCTACGCCTGCACACTGAATACTCCCTGGTCGACGGTCTGGTGCGGATCAAGCCCCTGGTCAAGACCCTGGTGGGCATGAACATGCCTGCCGTGGCGGTTACCGACCAGAACAACATGTGCTCGCTGGTCAAGTTCTACAAGGCCGCCATGGGCGCCGGGATCAAGCCGATCTGTGGCGCCGACCTGTGGTTGTCGAACAAGGACCCGGACGCGCCGCTGAGCCGTATCAGCCTGTTGGTGATGAACGGCGTGGGTTATCGCAACCTCACCGAGCTGATCTCCCGCGGCTTTATCGATGGCCAGCGCAATGGCTCGATCATCATCGAGCGCGAGTGGGTGGCCGAGGCCAGCGAAGGGCTGATCATGCTGTCGGCGGCCAAGGAAGGTGAAATCGGCCTGGCCCTGCTCAGTGGCAATCCCGACGAAGCCGAGACCCTGGCCCGTGACTGGATGGCGGTGTTCCCGGACCGCTTCTACATCGAGGTGCAACGCACCAACCGTCCCAATGACGAAGAGCACCTGCATGCCGCCGTGGCCCTGGCCGACAGGATCGGCGCGCCGCTGGTGGCGACCAACGACGTGCGGTTCATCAAGCAGGAAGATTTCGAAGCCCACGAAACGCGGGTCTGCATCGGTGAGGGCCGTGCCCTCGACGACCCGCGTCGGTCGAAGAACTACAGCGACCAGCAATACCTCAAGAGCGCCGAGGAAATGGCCGAGTTGTTCAGCGACTTGCCCGAGGCGCTGGAAAACACCGTCGAGATCGCCAAGCGCTGCAACATCGAAGTGAAGCTGGGCAAGCACTTCCTGCCCAACTTCCCGATTCCCGATGGCATGACCATCGACGAATATTTCCGCAAAGTCTCCTTCGACGGCCTCGACGAACGCCTCCGCGTCCTGTTGCCCAAGGACACCACCGAAGATTACGAAGCCAAGCGCCAGGTCTATGTCGATCGGTTGAATTTCGAGCTGGATATCATCATCCAGATGGGTTTTCCCGGTTACTTCCTGATCGTGATGGACTTCATCCAGTGGGCCAAGAACAACGGCGTGCCGGTGGGCCCTGGCCGTGGATCGGGCGCCGGGTCGCTGGTGGCCTATGTGCAGAAGATCACCGACCTCGACCCGCTGGAATATGACCTGCTGTTCGAACGTTTCCTCAACCCGGAACGGGTATCCATGCCCGACTTCGACGTCGACTTCTGCATGGACGGTCGCGACCGGGTCATCGACTACGTGGCCGAGAAATACGGCCGCAACGCGGTAAGCCAGATCATCACCTTCGGTTCCATGGCCGCCAAGGCGGTGGTGCGTGACGTGGCGCGGGTGCAGGGCAAGTCCTACGGTCTGGCGGATCGCCTGTCGAAGATGATTCCGTTCGAAGTCGGCATGACCCTGGAGAAGGCCTATGAGCAGGAAGAAATCCTGCGGGACTTCATCAAGGTCGACGAAGAGGCCGCGGAAATCTGGGAGATGGCCCGCAAGCTCGAAGGCGTGGTGCGTAACGTCGGCAAGCACGCCGGGGGCGTGGTCATCGCGCCGACCAAGCTGACGGACTTCTCGCCGATCTATTGCGATGAAGAAGGCGACGGCCTGGTGACCCAGTTCGACAAGGACGACGTCGAGGCGGCGGGCCTGGTCAAGTTCGACTTCCTCGGCCTGCGGACCCTGACGATCATCGACTGGGCGCTGAAAACCATCAACCGCGACCGGGCCAAGGTCGGCGAAGAGCCGCTGGACATTGCCTTCATCCCGCTGGATGACAAGCCGACCTACAGCCTGTTGCAAAAAGCCGAAACCACGGCGGTGTTCCAGCTTGAATCCCGGGGCATGAAGGAGCTGATCAAGAAGCTCAAGCCCGACTGCCTGGAAGACCTGATCGCACTGGTGGCCCTGTTCCGTCCGGGGCCCCTGCAATCGGGCATGGTGGATGACTTCATCAACCGTAAGCACGGTCGCGCCGAGCTGGCGTACCCGCACCCGGATTATCAGTACGACGGCCTCAAGCCGGTGCTGGCCCCGACCTACGGCATCATCCTGTACCAGGAACAGGTGATGCAGATTGCCCAGGTGATGGCCGGCTACACCCTCGGCGGCGCGGACATGCTGCGTCGAGCCATGGGTAAGAAAAAACCCGAGGAAATGGCCAAGCAGCGCGGCGGTTTCATCGAAGGTTGCGCGAACAACGGCATCGATGCGGACCTGGCGGGCAACATCTTCGACCTGGTGGAAAAATTCGCCGGCTACGGCTTCAACAAATCCCACTCCGCCGCCTATGGCCTGGTGTCGTACCAGACGGCATGGTTGAAGGCGCATTACCCGGCGCCATTCATGGCCGCGGTACTGTCGGCGGATATGCACAACACCGACAAGGTCGTGACCTTGATCGAAGAAGTGCGGACCATGAAGCTGCGCCTCGACGCACCGGACGTGAACGCTTCGGAGTTCAAGTTCACGGTGAACGACGAAGGCCGCATCATCTATGGCCTCGGCGCGATCAAGGGCGTGGGCGAGGGGCCGGTGGAAGCCATCACCGAAGCGCGCCAGGACGGGCCGTTCAAGGACCTGTTCGATTTCTGCGCGCGGGTCGATCTCAAGCGCATCAACAAGCGCACCCTCGACGGTTTGATCCGCAGTGGCGCGTTGGACCGGCTCGGGCCTTACTTCCAGGATGAGCCCAAGGCCTACCAGGCCAACATCGACCGCAACCGCGCGGTGTTGCTGGCGGCGATGGAGGAGGCGATCAAGGCCGCCGAACAGACCGCCCGTACCCACGACAGTGGCCACGCCGACCTGTTTGGCGGGCTGTTCGTCGAGGAGGACGCCGATGTCTACGGCAACCATCGCAAGGCCAAGGAACTGACCCTCAAGGAACGTCTCAAGGGTGAAAAAGACACCCTGGGCCTGTACCTCACCGGTCACCCGATCGACGAATACGAAGGCGAGATCCGCCGCTTCGCCCGCCAGCGCATCATTGACCTCAAGCCGGCGCGCGACACCCAGACGGTCGCCGGCATGATCATCGCCCTGCGGGTGATGAAGAACAAAAAGGGCGACAAGATGGGTTTCATCACCCTCGACGACCGCTCCGGGCGCATCGAGGCGTCACTTTTCGCCGATGCGTTCCATTCTGCGCAGTCGCTGTTGCAGACCGACGCGATGGTGGTGGTGGAAGGCGAAGTCAGCAACGATGATTTCTCTGGTGGCCTGCGGTTGCGGGTCAAGCGGGTGATGAGCATGGAAGATGCCCGTACCAACCTGGCCGAGAGCCTGCGCCTGAAGTTGCAGACCCAGGACCTCAAGGGCGATCAGCTACGCTGGTTGGGCGAATTGTTCAAGCGCCATCGCGGTGCCTGTCCGATCACCATGGAGTACGTACGCCCCGATGCCAAGGCCGTGCTGCAGTTCGGCGAAGGCTGGCGGATCGATCCGGCGGATGCGTTGATTCAAGCCTTGCGTGACCAGTTCGGCAAAGACAACGTCTTCCTCCAATACCGTTGACGGCCAGGGGCCACTGTTGAAACCGGAATGCCCCTGATCTCGACCCGAATTTTTAATCTCGACCTGAACGCGCCTCTCCCTTAAGGTAGGCGCGAATAGACAACCGGCCGGCCCAAGCTCTCTTGGACGTCGACCCAAGACGGACGCCTATGAACCCGAATTTTCTTGATTTCGAACAGCCGATCGCCGACCTGCAAGCCAAGATCGAAGAGTTGCGCTTGGTCGGTAATGACAATTCGCTGAATATCGGCGATGAAATCTCTCGTCTGCAGGACAAAAGCCGCACGCTGACCGAAGACATCTTCGGCAAGCTGACCAGCTGGCAGATCGCCCGCCTGGCACGTCACCCGCGTCGTCCCTACACCCTGGACTACATCGAGCACATCTTTACCGAGTTCGATGAGCTGCATGGCGACCGTCACTTCTCCGACGACGCCGCGATCGTCGGCGGTGTCGCCCGCCTGGAAGACCAGCCGGTGATGGTGATCGGTCACCAGAAAGGCCGCGAAGTCCGCGAGAAGGTGCGCCGCAATTTCGGCATGCCGCGTCCGGAAGGCTACCGCAAGGCGTGCCGCCTGATGGAAATGGCCGAGCGCTTCAAGATGCCGATCCTGACCTTCATCGACACCCCGGGCGCCTACCCGGGCATCGACGCCGAAGAGCGCAACCAGAGCGAAGCGATTGCCTGGAACCTGCGCGTCATGGCACGCCTGAAAACCCCGATCATCGCCACCGTGATTGGCGAGGGTGGTTCCGGCGGTGCGTTGGCCATCGGTGTCTGCGACCAGTTGAACATGCTGCAATATTCCACTTACGCAGTGATCTCGCCGGAAGGCTGCGCCTCGATCCTGTGGAAAACGGCCGAGAAGGCGCCGGATGCCGCCGAGGCCATGGGCATTACCGCCGAGCGTCTCAAAGGCCTGGGCATCGTCGACAAAGTGATTAACGAACCCGTGGGCGGCGCCCACCGCGACCCGGCTGCGGCGGCGGCACTGATCCGCGCCGAGCTGAGTTCCCAACTGTCGATGCTCAAGAAATTCGACAACGACGCGCTGCTGGCCCGTCGCTACGAGCGGTTGATGAGCTACGGTCTCTGATCCAAGCGCTGTACCCCTGTGTGGGAGCGAGCTTGCTCGCGACAACGGTTTAACATTCAACAGATAAGTTGACTGATACACCGCCATCGCGAGCAAGCTCGCTCCCACATTTGATTGGTGTGAAGGCCAGTTTCTATGAATCAGCCCAGGATCGACCTGCCAACCCGGCTCCTCACACAGCTATCCCCCTGGCGCAACGCCGCCACCTGGCGCATCGCCTTCTCCGGCGGCCTCGACTCCACCGTCCTGCTGCACCTGCTCGCCACCCTCTCACGACACCACGCCCTGCCCGCGCTGAGTGCTATCCATGTGCATCACGGCCTTCAGGCAGTGGCCGAGGCGTGGCCGGATCATTGCCGTTCGGTCTGTGGAGCCCTTGGTGTGACTCTGGAGGTGGTGAATGTGCAAGTGCGCCCTGGCGCCAGTATCGAGCGTGCCGCCCGGGAGGCACGTTATGGCGCGTTCGTGGCGGCCCTCCAGGGCAATGAAGTGCTGCTCACCGCCCAGCATCGTGATGACCAGGCCGAAACCTTGTTGTTTCGCCTGCTGCGGGGGGCAGGGGTGAGGGGCCTGGCGGCGATGCCACGGCAGCGGCCTTTGGGGCTGGGGCATCTGCTGCGGCCCTTGCTCGAGGTGCCCCGTGCCGAGCTGCAAGCCTATGCGACGCAACAGGGCTTGAGCTGGATCGACGACCCGTCCAACGATGATCACCGGTACGCGCGCAACTACCTGCGCCAGCGGGTTTTTCCAGTGCTGGCCGAGCACTGGCCGCAAGCCTCGGCGACCTTGGCCCGAAGTGCTGCGCACATGGGCGAAGCCCAAGGCTTGCTGGACGACTTGGCGCGGATCGACTTGGCCCAGGCCGCGACGTCAGATGCGTTCGACTGGCTTGGGCTGCAATCGCTGGTGCTGGCGCCATTGCGGGCGTTGTCGCCGGCCCGTCAGCGCAACGCATTGAGCCACTGGCTGGCGCCACTGACCCTGCTGCCCGACAGCGATCACTGGGCCGGCTGGGACTCGTTGCGCGATGCCGCGGACGATGCCCGGCCAATCTGGCGTCTGGCCGGCGGCGAGCTGCACCGGGCCGCCGGGCGGGTCTGGTGGTTATCCGACCACTGGCTATGTTCGCTGCCAGGCCCCGTCGACTGGGCGGATCCGGCGCTGCCGCTGCCCTTGCCGGGCAACGGTCGGGTGGCGCTTATCGGCCAGCCGCCTGCGGGGCCGCTTAGCGTGCGCTATCGTCAAGGCGGCGAGGTGCTGGCGCTAGCGGGTCGTGGTCATCGTGATCTCAAGCGTTTGCTCAATGAAAAGGGTGTGCCGGCGTTTGTTCGCGGCCGATTGCCGCTGCTTTATCAAGGCGAGCGATTGCTGGCGGTGGCCAACCTGGCCGGGCTCGATGCACAAGCTGATGGCAGTTGGCGATTGATCTGGACGCCAGGAAACCAAGATCTGGGTTTGAGCTGAAAGGGGCTTTCCGGTAGACTACGCTCCCTTCTTGATACAACTTCTGTGGATTCGCCTGAATTGCAGGAGTTGCCGATTACCAAGCAGTCTTTGCTGGGCGATTCCAAAAAATGTGTAGCGAGCAACGTACCGGTGATTTCACTTCCGGTCTGTCCCAACGCGGCGGTTTTTTTGAAAGGTGCACTGTGATTAATGCAGGTGATCGGGGGCTTCGGCCTTCCTTCGCTTTCCCCGGCGGCTCGGACCGCTTTAACGCAGACTTCTAGGGTTTTTCATGACGCGCTACATATTCGTCACGGGCGGTGTTGTTTCTTCATTGGGGAAAGGCATTGCCTCGGCTTCATTGGCGGCCATCCTGGAGGCGCGGGGACTTAAGGTCACCATGCTCAAGCTGGACCCGTACATCAACGTCGACCCGGGCACCATGAGCCCGTTCCAGCACGGTGAAGTGTTCGTCACCCACGACGGCGCCGAGACCGACCTGGACCTGGGCCACTACGAGCGGTTCATCCGCACGACCATGACCCAGAACAACAACTTCACCACCGGCCGTGTCTACGAACACGTGCTGCGCAAGGAGCGTCGTGGTGACTACCTGGGCGCGACCATCCAGGTCATCCCGCACATCACCGACGAAATCAAGCGCCGCATCATCAAGGGTGCCGGCGACGCCGACGTGGCGATGGTCGAAATCGGCGGGACCGTGGGCGATATCGAGTCCCAGCCGTTCCTCGAAGCCATCCGCCAGTTGCGTTTCGAAATCGGCGCCAAGCGCGCGATGCTGATGCACCTGACCCTGGTCCCGTACATCGCCACCGCCGGCGAAACCAAGACCAAGCCGACCCAGCACTCGGTCAAGGAACTGCGCTCCATCGGCCTGCAGCCGGACGTGCTGATCTGCCGCTCCGACCACCCGATCGACATCTCGTCGCGTCGCAAGATCGCCCAGTTCACCAACGTTGAAGAGCGCGCGGTCATCGGTCTGGAAGACGCCGATACCATCTACAAGATCCCGGGCATCCTGCACTCCCAGGGCCTGGACGATTTCGTCGTCGAGCGTTTCGGCCTGCAATGCGCCAGCGCCGACCTCTCCGAATGGGACGCCGTGGTCGATGCCAAGCTCAACCCGGAGCACGAAGTCACCATCGCCATGGTCGGCAAGTACATGGAACTGCTGGACGCCTACAAGTCGTTGATCGAGGCGATGAGTCACGCCGGTATCAGCAACCGCACCAAGGTCAACCTGCGCTACATCGATTCCGAAGACATCGAGAACCAGGGCACCGGCCTGCTCGAAGGCGCCGATGCGATCCTCGTGCCGGGCGGCTTCGGCCTGCGGGGCGTGGAAGGCAAGATCACCGCGGTGCAATACGCTCGCGAAAACAAGGTGCCTTACCTGGGCATCTGCCTGGGCATGCAAGTGGCGGTCATCGAGTTCGCCCGTAACGTGCTGGGCTGGAAGGACGCCAACTCCACCGAGTTCGATCGCGCCAGCGGCCATCCGGTCGTGGGCCTGATCACCGAGTGGGAAGATGCCACCGGCGCCGTGGAAGTGCGCACCGAAAGTTCGGACCTGGGCGGCACCATGCGTCTGGGCGCCCAGGAATGCCTGCTCGAAGCCGGCTCCAAGGTGCACGATTGCTACGCCAAGGATGTGATCGTCGAGCGTCACCGTCATCGCTACGAAGTGAACAACAACCTGCTGCCGCAACTGATCGAGGCCGGCCTGAAAATCTCCGGTCGTTCCGGTGACGGCGCGCTGGTGGAAGTGGTCGAGTCCCCGGACCATCCATGGTTCGTCGCCTGCCAGTTCCACCCCGAGTTCACCTCCACGCCTCGGGACGGTCATCCGTTGTTCAGCGGTTTCGTGAAGGCCGCGTTGGCTCAACACCAGAAAAAGGCATAAGACGATGGCCCAGAAGATCATCCGCGTCGGCGACATCGAGATTGCCAACGACAAGCCCATGGTGCTGTTCGGCGGCATGAACGTGCTGGAAAGCCGCGACATGGCGATGCAGGTCTGCGAGGAGTACGTGAAGGTGACCCAGAAACTGGGTATCCCTTACGTGTTCAAGGCCAGCTTCGACAAGGCCAACCGTTCGTCCGTGACGTCCTACCGTGGCCCGGGCCTGGAAGAGGGCATGCGGATTTTCCAGGACATCAAGCAAGCCTTTGGCGTGCCGATCATCACCGACGTCCACGAGCCTGCCCAGGCCGCGGTCGTCGCCGAGGTCTGCGACATCATCCAGTTGCCGGCTTTCCTGTCGCGCCAGACCGACCTGGTGGTGGCGATGGCCAAGACCGGTGCGGTGATCAACATCAAGAAAGCCCAGTTCCTCGCGCCCCAGGAAATGAAGCACATCCTGAGCAAGTGCGAAGAGGCCGGCAATGACCAGTTGATCCTCTGCGAGCGTGGCTCGAGCTTCGGCTACAACAACCTGGTGGTGGACATGCTCGGCTTCGGCATCATGAAGCAGTTCGAGTACCCGGTGTTCTTCGACGTGACCCACGCCTTGCAGATGCCCGGTGGTCGCTCCGATTCCGCCGGCGGTCGTCGCGCCCAGGTCACCGACCTGGCCAAGGCGGGCATGAGCCAGTCCCTGGCCGGCCTGTTCCTCGAGGCCCACCCCGATCCGGACAACGCCAAGTGCGACGGCCCTTGTGCCTTGCGCTTGAACAAGCTGGAACCTTTCCTGTCTCAGCTCAAGGCATTGGACGAGCTGGTCAAGGGTTTTCCGACGATAGAAACCGCGTAACGCGGTTTTCTCCGGTAAAGTACCGCTCGATTATCGCTCTGGCCCGCTGGCCGCACTGCTCTTGTGGGAGCATGGCTTGCGATGGTGTCCTTCAGGGCTCATCGTCGGCAAGCCTTGCTCCTTGTGGCGAGGGAGCTTGCTCCCGCTGGAGCGCGAAGCGCTCCCCATCCAGGCTCTAGGCTGCATCGCAGCTGAGCGTGAGCAAGTTTTCTGCAACGTTCTAGTCAACTTTGGAGTGTTTACAACAATGGCAAAAATCGTCGACATCAAAGGTCGTGAAGTTCTCGACTCCCGTGGCAACCCCACTGTTGAAGCGGACGTGCTTCTCGACAACGGTATCATCGGCAGCGCCTGCGCGCCGTCCGGTGCTTCCACTGGCTCGCGCGAAGCGCTGGAGCTGCGTGATGGCGACAAGAGCCGTTACCTGGGCAAGGGCGTGCTCAAAGCCGTCGCCAACATCAACGGTCCGATCCGCGACCTGTTGCTGGGCAAGGACCCTGCCGACCAGAAAGCCCTCGATCACGCGATGATCAAGCTCGACGGTACCGAGAACAAAGCCTCCCTGGGCGCCAACGCTATCCTCGCCGTGTCCCTGGCCGCTGCCAAGGCCGCTGCCCAGGACCAGGACCTGCCGCTGTACGCGCACATCGCCAACCTCAACGGTACCCCGGGTGTCTACTCGATGCCGGTGCCGATGATGAACATCATCAACGGCGGCGAGCATGCCGATAACAACGTCGACATCCAGGAGTTCATGGTGCAGCCGGTTGGCGCCAAGACCTTCTCCGAAGGCCTGCGCATGGGCACCGAGATTTTCCATCACCTCAAGGCCGTGCTGAAGGCCCGTGGCCTGAGCACTGCCGTTGGCGACGAAGGCGGTTTCGCACCGAACCTGGCGTCCAACGAAGACGCGCTGAAAGTGATCTCCGAAGCCGTGGCCAACGCAGGCTACAAGCTGGGTACCGACGTGACCCTGGCCCTGGACTGCGCCGCCAGTGAGTTCTTCGAAGACGGCAAGTACAACCTGTCCGGCGAAGGCCAGGTGTTCACCGCCGAAGGTTTCGCCGACTACCTCAAGGGCCTGACCGAACGTTATCCGATCATCTCCATCGAAGACGGCCTGGACGAGTCCGACTGGGCTGGCTGGAAAATCCTCACCGACAAGATCGGCGAGAAGACCCAGCTGGTGGGTGACGACCTGTTCGTGACCAACACCAAGATCCTGAAAGAAGGCATCGACAAGAAGATCGCCAACTCGATCCTGATCAAGTTCAACCAGATCGGCACCCTGACCGAAACCCTGG
This sequence comes from Pseudomonas sp. NFACC14, assembly GCF_900106885.1. NCBI lineage: Bacteria > Pseudomonadati > Pseudomonadota > Gammaproteobacteria > Pseudomonadales > Pseudomonadaceae > Pseudomonas > Pseudomonas sp. NFACC14. The sequence goes on along the minus strand of NZ_FNOA01000003.1, from coordinate 212,341 downwards.
AAGCCATCCAGATGGCCAAGGCCGCGGGCTATACCGCCGTGATCTCCCACCGCTCCGGTGAAACCGAAGACTCGACCATTGCCGACCTGGCCGTGGGCACTGCGGCGGGCCAGATCAAGACCGGTTCGCTGTGCCGTTCCGACCGCGTTTCCAAGTACAACCAATTGCTGCGTATCGAAGAGCAATTGAATGGCAAGGCCAAGTACAACGGTCGTGCCGAGTTTCGCGGTTAAGCGGTAAATGGTAAAAAGACAGCGGCTTAGGTCGGAAAAGTCGCCATGGCGGCGCTTTTCCCTCTAATCTGATGCCTTATCAAGCACAAGCCTGGTTTTTCCAGGCTTCGTGCTATCAGACGCTTCAAAGTTTGGCATGGCGGTCTTTTTTCACTGGATACCTGATATTCGATGCGCAGTCCCAATTGGTTGTTTCTTGTCTTGCTCCTGTTGCTGGCCGGCCTGCAGTACCGCCTGTGGGTGGGCAATGGCAGCTTGGCGCAAGTGGCCGACCTGACTCAGCAAATTGCCGACCAACACGCCGAAAACGAGGCGTTGCTGGAGCGTAATCGGGTGATGGACGCCGAAGTGACTGAGTTGAAAAAAGGCATGGAGACCGTTGAAGAGCGGGCTCGACATGAACTGGGCATGGTCAAGGAGGGCGAAACCCTCTACCAGTTGGCCCAATGAGTATGCGTTTGCCGGCCTTCTGGGCCGTGATTCCTGCCGCGGGCGTTGGCGCCCGGATGGCCGCCGACCGTCCCAAGCAATACCTGCAACTGGGCGGACGCACCATTCTCGAACACAGCCTCGGCTGTTTCCTCGACCATCCCACCGTCAAGGGTGTGGTGGTCAGCCTTGCACACGATGATCCTTACTGGCCGACCCTGGCCTGCGCCAGCGACACACGCATCCAGCGTGTCGACGGTGGCGAGCAACGTTCCGATTCAGTGCTCAATGCCTTGCTGCATCTGCACGGGCAGGGCGCCGACGATCACGATTGGGTGTTGGTCCACGATGCCGCACGGCCCAACCTGAGCCGGGACGACCTGGACACGCTGCTCAGCGAGTTGGCGAACGACCCGGTCGGCGGCCTGCTGGCCGTTCCGGCGCGCGACACCCTCAAGCGCGTCGACAAGCATGGCCGCGTGCTGGAAACCGTTGATCGCAGCGTGATCTGGCAAGCCTACACGCCGCAGATGTTCCGCCTCGGTGCCTTGCATCGGGCGTTGGCTGACAGCCTGGTGGCGGATGCGGTGATCACCGACGAAGCGTCCGCCCTGGAGTGGGCGGGGCAGGCGCCTAGGTTGATCGAGGGGCGAGCGGATAACATCAAGATTACCCGGCCGGAAGACCTGGAGTGGTTGCGCCAGCGTTGGGCGAATCGGCATTGAGCGGGATCTGTTCCCTCGTTAGATCTTCAGCATCTGGGCTGGCGCCATCGCGAGCAAGCTCGCTCCCACAATGGGGACCGGTGCCCATCATTCGACGATAAGACCCTGTGGGAGCGAGCTTGCTCGCGATAGCAATCGTTCAGGCAACATAAAATTCACTGTCACCCCCGATACTCCGGCCGCTGCGCCAACCCCTCCTTCAAATACTCCACCAACTTGCGCACCTTCGGTGACAGATGCCGCTGCTGTGGATACAACGCCCACACCGCCGTATTCGGCGGCTGATGGGCTTCCAGCAGCGAGATCAACGCACCACTGTGCAGATGCTCCAGCACGTAATAATCCGGCAACTGACACAACCCCACCCCTTGCAGCGCCGCATCGAGCACCGCTTGCCCACTGTTGCAACGCCAGTTTCCCTGCACCCGTTGGGAAAATTCCCGCCCGTTCTGCTCCAGTTGCCAGATGTCGGAGCTGCCGATCAGGCAATTGTGGCGGCTCAGTTCCGACACGCTGTGGGGCCGGCCGTAGCGTTCCAGGTAAGAGGGTGAGGCGCACACGTACATGCGCCGGGGGGCCAGGCGCGTGGCGACGAGACGGGAGTCCTGCAAGCGACCCAGGCGAATCGCCAGGTCCAGGCTCTCGTGCACCAGGTCCAGCGGGCGATTGCTCAGCTCGATGTCGACCCGCAACTGCGGGTAGAGCCCCATGAACCGCGTCACCAGTGGCACGATAAACCGTTCGCCATAGGCCACGGCGCAGGTCATGCGGAGCATGCCCTTGGGTTCGCTGGTCAGGTCGCCGACGGCTCGCAGTGCTTCTTCGCGTCCATCCTGCAGACGCTGGCAATGCTGCAAAAAAGTTTGTCCGGCTTCGGTCAGGGTCACCCGGCGGGTGCTGCGGTAGAGCAAGCGTGTCTGTAGACGCTCTTCGAGCCGTACGATTTGTCGACTGATATGGGAGGACGAAACCCCGAGACGCTCGGCGGCGGCGGTGAATTGGCTGCATTCGGCCACGGCCACAAATTCGTCGATGCCTTCCCAGCGGTTATCGGACATGAAGGATTATCCCTGTGCAGCAATAATGTTTTGCTTTTGGCTGGATTATTCATTGTCCGGCGGAGGATTACACTCCCGGTCTTGTATTTATTTGCTGGAGTACCCGAATGATCAAGTCGCGCGCTGCCGTTGCCTTCGAGGCCAAGAAACCCCTGGAAATCGTTGAAGTCGACGTCGCCATGCCCAAGGCGGGCGAGGTGCTGTTGCGCGTGGTGGCTTCCGGTGTCTGCCACACCGACGCCTACACCTTGTCGGGCGCCGACCCGGAAGGGATCTTCCCGTCGATCCTGGGCCATGAAGGCGGTGCCATTGTCGAAGCCATCGGCGAGGGCGTGACCTCGGTGGCGGTGGGTGACCATGTGATCCCGCTGTACACACCGGAGTGCGGCCAGTGCAAATTCTGTAAGTCGGGCAAGACCAACCTCTGCCAGGCGATTCGCGCCACCCAGGGCAAAGGCCTGATGCCGGATGGCACTTCGCGTTTTTCCTACAAAGGCGAGACGATTTTCCACTACATGGGCACGTCGACGTTCTCCGAGTACACCGTGCTGCCGGAAATCTCCGTCGCGAAGATCCCAAAAGAAGCGCCGCTGGAAAAAGTCTGCCTGCTGGGTTGTGGCGTCACCACGGGCATCGGCGCGGTGCTCAACACCGCCAAGGTCAAGCCGGGTGACACCGTGGCGATCTTCGGCCTGGGCGGCATCGGCCTGTCGGCCGTGATCGGCGCCGTGAAGGCCAAGGCCGCGCGGATCATCGCCATCGACATCAACCCGGCCAAGTTCGAAATCGCCAAGCAACTGGGCGCCACCGATTGCGTCAACCCGAAAGATTTCGACCGTCCGATCCAGGAAGTCATCGTCGACATGACCGATGGCGGCGTGGACTTCTCCTTCGAATGCATCGGTAATGTGCAGTTGATGCGCGCTGCGCTGGAATGCTGCCACAAGGGCTGGGGTGAGTCGGTGATCATCGGCGTGGCCGGGGCCGGGCAGGAAATCGCTACCCGTCCATTCCAGTTGGTGACCGGGCGCGTGTGGCGCGGTTCGGCCTTTGGCGGCGTACGCGGGCGCAGCGAATTGCCAAGCTACGTGGAAATGGCCGAGAAGGGCGAGATCCCGCTGGATACCTTCATTACCCACACCATGGGCCTGGAAGATATCAACAAGGCGTTCGACCTGATGCATGAAGGCAAGAGCATCCGCACCGTTATCCATTTCTGAGGTCGGTCATGAGTCTGGAAAACATTTCCTGCCAGAAAAGCTTCGGCGGCTGGCACAAGCGCTACCGGCACCGTTCCGAGGTGCTGGGTTGTGACATGGTGTTTGCCGTGTACCTGCCACCGCAAGCCGAGCAGGGCGGCAAGTTGCCGGTGCTGTATTGGCTGTCCGGGCTGACCTGCACCGACGAGAACTTCATGCAAAAGGCCGGCGCCCAGCGCATGGCCGCCGAGCTGGGCCTGATCATCGTCGCGCCGGACACCAGCCCTCGTGGTGCCGACGTGCCGGGCGATCCGGACAATGCCTGGGACTTCGGCCTGGGGGCGGGCTTTTACCTGAACGCCACGCAGGATCCGTGGGCGCGGCACTATCGGATGCATGACTACGTGGTGCAGGAATTGCCGGCGCTGGTCGAAGCGCATTTCCCGGCTTCTGACAAACGCGGCATCAGTGGCCACTCCATGGGCGGCCACGGTGCGCTGGTCTGCGCCTTGCGCAACCCGGGGCGTTACCGTTCGGTGTCGGCCTTTTCGCCGATCAACAATCCAATGGATTGCCCATGGGGCCAGAAGGCGTTCTCCCGTTACTTGGGAGAAGACCGCTCGAAGTGGCGGGAATGGGATGCCTGTGCATTGATTGCCGAGGCGCAGGAGAAGCTGCCATTGCTGGTGGACCAGGGCGATCGCGATGATTTCCTGGCCAACCAGCTCAAGCCCGAAGCCTTGCAACAGGCGGCCAAGTCCGCCGGCCATCCGTTGGAGTTGCGCCTGCAACCGGGCTACGACCACAGCTACTTCTTCATCGCCAGCTTCATTGACGACCACTTGCAGCATCATGCGCGCGCTCTAAACGCCTAATGCAGGTAGAATCACGCCCTGACAAAAATCGGGGCGTTTTTTTATGCGTATTGGCCACGGCTACGATGTTCACCGTTTCGCTGAAGGCGACTTCATTACTCTGGGCGGCGTGCGGATCGCACACGGCTTCGGGCTGCTCGCGCATTCTGACGGTGATGTCCTGCTGCATGCCTTGAGCGATGCCTTGCTCGGCGCCGCGGCGCTGGGTGACATCGGCAAGCACTTCCCCGACACCGACCCGCAATTCAAGGGCGCCGACAGCCGCGTGCTGCTGCGTCATGTGGTCGCGCTGATCCATGCCAAGGGCTGGAAAGTCGGCAATGTCGACAACACCATTGTCGCCCAGGCGCCCAAGATGGCGCCGCACATCGAGTCGATGCGTCGCCTGATCGCCGAGGATCTTCAAGTTGAGCTGGACCAAGTGAACGTCAAGGCCACCACCACCGAAAAGCTTGGCTTCGTCGGCCGTGAAGAAGGCATCGCCGTCCATTCCGTTGCCTTGTTGCTGCGCCCATGACCGAACTGGAACTGTTGGGACCGCGTGCCTACGGCCCATCGCTGGGCAGTGCGGTCCTCAAGGCCACCGCTGAGGATTTCCAGGTCGACGAAGTGCTCGATATCCCATTGACGGACGATGGCGAGCATTTGTGGATCTGGGTGGAAAAGCGCGGCCTGAACACTGAAGAGGCCGCCCGGCGCATCGCCAAGGCCGCCGGCGTGCCGTTGCGCACCGTCAGCTACGCCGGGCTCAAGGACCGCCAGGCCCTGACCCGCCAGTGGTTCAGCGTCCAACTGCCGGGCAAGGCCGATCCCGACCTGTCGGCGGCGCAGAACGACACGCTGAAGATCCTCAAGACCGGCCGGCATCGACGCAAGCTGCAACGCGGTGCGCACTCGGCCAATGGCTTCACCCTGCGCCTGACCCAGTTCAAGGGGGACGTGGCCGCCATCGAGGCGCGGCTGCAACAGATCATGCGCCAGGGCATCCCCAATTATTTCGGCGCCCAACGGTTTGGCCATGACGGCGGCAATGTCGCCGATGCCCGTGCCTGGGCCGTGCGCAAGGCCTTGCCGGAACAGCGCAACGTGCGCTCGCGATTGTTGTCCACCGCCCGCAGTTTCCTGTTCAACCGGGTGTTGGCGGCGCGGGTCGCCGATGGCACCTGGCAACAGGCACAGGTCGGCGACTTGCTGGCCTTCACCGACAGCCGCAGTTTTTTCCCCGCCGGTGAGGCTGAATGCAGCGATCCGCGCCTGGCCATACTCGACCTGCATCCGACCGGGCCGCAGTGGGGCGAGGGACCATCGCCTGCCGCCGGCGCGACCTTTGAGTTGGAACAGGCCATCGCCGAGGGCGAGGCCGATCTGCGGGACTGGTTGATAAACGCTGGAATGAGTCACGAACGTCGCATCCTGCGACTGCCCATTGGCGGGCTGTCGTGGCATTATCCCCAGCCTGACATTCTGCAACTGGAATTCGTCCTGCCGGCCGGATGTTTCGCCACTGTCTTGGTGCGCGAACTCGTTGATCTGGTGCCGGTGGGGCAGACGGACAGCCCATGCGTATTCTGATTTCTAACGACGACGGGGTGACAGCACCCGGTCTTGCCGCGCTTTATGCTGCGCTGGCGGATTTTGCCGAGTGCGTGGTCATCGCTCCGGACCAGGACAAAAGCGGCGCCAGCAGCTCGTTGACGCTCGACCGTCCGTTGCACCCCTGCTATCTGGATAACGGTTTCATCAGCCTCAACGGGACCCCGACCGATTGCGTGCACCTGGGTATCAACGGGTTGCTGGAACGAGCACCGGACATGGTGGTGTCGGGCATCAACCTGGGCGCCAACCTGGGGGATGACGTGCTTTATTCCGGGACAGTCGCCGCTGCCCTGGAAGGTCGCTTCCTGGGAAACACGTCGTTCGCCTTTTCCTTTGTTTCACGCCAGGTCGACAACTTGCCGACCGCCGCCTACTTCGCCCGTAAATTGGTCGAAGCCCATGGTGCGCTGGACCTGCCGCCACGTACGGTGCTGAACGTGAATATCCCGAATCTACCGCTCGATCATATCCGTGGCATCCAGCTCACGCGCCTGGGCCACCGCGCCCGCGCTGCCAGGCCCATGCACGTGGTCGACCCACGCGGCAAGGCCGGCTACTGGATCGCCGCCGCCGGGGATGCCGAGGACGGCGGGCCGGGCACCGACTTCCATGCAGTGATGCAAGGTTATGTCTCGATCACGCCGTTGCAGTTGGACCGCACCTTCAATGACGCCTTTCGAAGTCTCGATGGCTGGCTGGAGGGGCTGCGCTGATGGCTCGTGAGCAAGACGATATGATGCGCCGCGGGATTGGCATGACCTCCCAGCGGACCCGTGAACGATTGATCCAGCGCCTCTACGAAGAGGGGCTGTCCAACGCCCAGGTGTTGGAAGTGATTCGCCGCACGCCGCGGCACCTGTTCGTCGATGAAGCCCTGGCCCATCGCGCCTATGAAGACACGGCGTTGCCCATCGGCCACAACCAGACCATTTCCCAGCCTTACATGGTGGCCCGCATGAGCGAGTTGCTGCTCGAGGCCGGGCCGCTGGACAAGGTGCTGGAGATCGGCACCGGTTCGGGTTACCAGACGGCGGTGTTGTCGCAACTGGTCGAGCGGGTGTTTTCCGTCGAGCGGATCAAGGTGCTGCAGGATCGCGCCAAGGAACGCCTGGTGGAGCTGAACCTGCGCAACGTGGTGTTTCGTTGGGGCGATGGCTGGGAAGGGTGGCCGGCCTTGGCGCCCTACAACGGCATCATCGTGACCGCCGTGGCCACCGACGTGCCCCAGGCCCTGCTGGATCAGCTCGCCCCTGGTGGGCGGCTGGTCATTCCCGTGGGCGCCGGTGAAGTCCAGCAATTGATGCTGATCGTGCGCGAAGAACACGGTTTTTCGCGACACGTCCTGGGAGCGGTGCGGTTCGTGCCGTTGCTCAATGGACCGTTGGCCTGAGCATTTATAAACAGGCGCTGAATTCCGTGGCCACGCCTGTGTCTTACAGCGGCACCGATTCGCTGAACAGAGCCCAATGGCGTCGAGCAAACGTGTGCGGCGGCGCGTTGCGCTTCATTAATAGAGGCGCAGTCGTTGCCAGCTATATTTGTATGAACGCTGCCTGGACAGGCAGCCTCCAATTTTTCAGCCACCACAAAGGGAGCGGCGGGTGAGTCTCACAGTCATTGCGCAGCGTATGGGTATCACGAGCTTTCAGCGCCTGGTGACTGGCCTTGTCTTGAGCACTTTGCTGGTCGGTTGTTCCAGTACGCCGTCGAGCAATGTCCGGGTTGTCGATCGCAACAGTGCAACACCTCAACGTCCTACGGTAACGACGGGCCAATATGTAGTCCGTCGCGGCGATACGCTGTTTTCCATCGCTTTTCGCTACGGCTGGGACTACAAGGCCCTCGCGGCGCGCAACAACATTCCTGCGCCTTATACGATTCACCCCGGTCAGACAATTCGCTTCGATGGCCGTAGCGGTTCAACGCCTACCGCAGTGGTGACACAGTCGGGTTCGACGGCTTCGTCGTCGAGCAAAACCACTGTCATTCGCCGGCCGGCGGGGTCTGGAACAGCGGTAATACCGTCCGTCGCGAGCAAACCGGCCCCTGCTCCGATGCCTCCTGCGGGTCCCGCCCCGACTGGCTGGGGATGGCCTTCTAATGGCGTTCTCATTGGAAAATTCTCTTCAAACGGTAGTTTGAATAAAGGAATTGATATCGCCGGGGATTTGGGACAGCCTGTTTTAGCCGCGTCTGATGGCACGGTTGTGTACGCCGGGAGTGGTTTGAGGGGCTACGGCGAACTCGTGATCATCAAACACAGCGATACCTACGTCAGTGCCTACGGTCACAACCGCAGGCTGTTGGTTCGGGAGGGGCAGCAGGTCAAGGTCGGACAGACAATTGCCGAAATGGGATCAACGGGAACGGACCGGGTGAAACTGCACTTTGAGATTCGCCGACAAGGTAAACCAGTCGATCCGCTGCAATTCCTGCCACGTCGTTGATTTGATTGTCAGCCTGTTCCGTCACGTAGAGGGAACAGGCTCCAGCGTTGCCAAGGATAAAGGCGTCGCTTGAGCTTGAGGTCGAACTCACCAAAGGACTATAACAATGGCTCTCAGTAAAGAAGTGCCGGAGTTTGACATCGACGATGAGGTTCTCCTTATGGAGACCGGCATCGCTATGGATTCGATGTCGAATGATGAAGGGGCGACTCCACCTTCCGTTCGTGCCAAATCCAGACACTCCGCTTCACTTAAACAACATAAGTACATCGATTACACCCGGGCGCTTGACGCCACTCAGCTGTACCTCAACGAAATCGGTTTTTCGCCACTGCTCTCTCCCGAGGAAGAAGTTCATTTTGCGCGGCTGTCGCAAAGTGGCGACCCGGCCGGTCGAAAACGCATGATTGAAAGCAACCTGCGCCTGGTGGTGAAAATCGCCCGACGCTACGTCAATCGTGGGCTTTCGCTGCTGGACCTGATCGAAGAGGGCAACCTGGGCCTGATTCGCGCCGTCGAGAAGTTCGACCCCGAGCGCGGCTTCCGCTTCTCGACCTACGCCACCTGGTGGATCCGCCAGACCATCGAACGGGCGATCATGAACCAGACCCGGACGATCCGGTTGCCGATTCATGTGGTCAAGGAACTGAACGTCTACCTGCGGGCTGCCCGCGAGTTGACCCAGAAACTCGACCATGAGCCTTCACCTGAAGAAATCGCCAACCTGCTGGAAAAACCGGTGGGTGAGGTCAAGCGCATGCTTGGGCTCAACGAGCGGGTCTCCTCGGTGGACGTTTCCCTGGGGCCGGACTCGGATAAAACCTTGCTGGACACCCTCACCGATGATCGACCTACCGATCCATGCGAGCTGTTGCAGGACGATGACCTGTCCCAGAGCATCGACCAGTGGCTCTCGGAGCTGACCGACAAGCAACGGGAAGTGGTGATCCGCCGCTTCGGCTTGCGGGGGCATGAAAGCAGCACCCTTGAAGATGTAGGCCTGGAGATTGGTTTGACCCGTGAACGGGTCAGGCAGATCCAGGTGGAAGGCCTCAAGCGTCTGCGAGAGATCCTGGAGAAGAACGGCTTGTCGAGCGAGTCGCTGTTTCAATGACCTGAATGCAGCGCAGCAAGAAAAGCCCCGACTGGTTCGGGGCTTTTCCGTTTCCGAAAGATTGTTTTTTCCATAGCCGCTCTATTTGTAGGTTCGACTTGTAAGCCTTTGCCTAGTGTTGCGTAAGCGATCGGTTTCTCATTGGCGGGACAGACAGCTATAAGTGTCGTGATTTTTTTGTACTTATATGATTTATAAAGACTTTTATTTTGTGAATGTGGCGTGACAGAGCCAGCCACCTGTATCAGCCGTGTTGCACTCGCCTGGGAAAATACTAATATCTGTCCTGTGTCGACGGACAGACACACCCGTCAAGGACGATGGGAAGGAAGGACATCGCAGGACGCGATTCATCAGGACGATGAATAGGATTAAAGGGATTAGGGAAAAAATGTGGGCGGGTCAAACCGCCCCTTTTTTTTGCCTGCGATTTCTTGAATCCGGAAAAGCAAAAAGGCCCGCAAGGGGCCTTTTCAGCGAACGATGGTAATCAGCGTTCCAGGTCTGCGATCTTGCCAGTCTTGCCATCCCACTCTGCGGCGTCCGGCAGCGGGTCTTTTCTCTCGGTGATGTTCGGCCAGATGTCCGCCAGTTCGGCGTTCAGCTCGATGAAGTTTTCCATGCCGGCCGGCACTTCGTCTTCCGAAAAGATGGCGTTCGCCGGGCATTCCGGTTCACACAGGGCGCAGTCGATGCACTCGTCCGGGTGAATGACCAGGAAGTTCGGCCCTTCGTAGAAGCAGTCCACCGGACAGACTTCTACGCAGTCGGTGTACTTGCACTTGATGCAGTTGTCGGTGACGACGAAGGTCATTTCTAATTCTCTCCTCAGGCGGCGGCAGCGGAACCCGTTCACGGTGGGCTCGCCAGGTTCGGGAGCGATAGTCTGCAGACCAGGCTAATTGCCTGCAGCATCCCAAACCGCGCGAGATTCTAACAGCTTGAAAGCCTGTGCGTTAGATCCGTGTCTTCAATGTATAGAGTAAATCCAGCGCCCGGCGTGGGGTCAGGTCGTCCAGATCGAGTTTGGCCAGCTCGTCGAGCACCGGATGTGGCAGGCTGGCGAACAGGTCGCTTTGCTGCGGTGCGGCCGGTTTGCCCTTGGTCGAGCGTGGCGCTTCGTGGGGCAGGCTGGTGGTTTCCAGGCGGCTCAGGTGCTCACGGGCCCGACTGATCACTTCGCTCGGCACTCCGGCCAATTGTGCCACTGCCAGGCCGTAGCTCTGGCTGGCCGGACCAGGCAGCACGTGGTGCAGGAACACGATACGCTCGTTGTGCTCGGTGGCGTTGAGGTGCACGTTGGCCACCAGCGGCTGGCTTTCCGGCAATACGGTGAGTTCGAAGTAGTGAGTGGCAAACAACGTGTAGGCTCGCAGGTGCGCGAGGCGTTCGGCTGCCGCCCAGGCCAGGGACAAGCCGTCGAAGGTACTGGTGCCACGTCCGACTTCGTCCATTAGCACCAGGCTGCGTTCGGTGGCGTTGTGCAGGATGTTCGCGGTTTCGCTCATTTCCACCATGAAGGTCGAACGTCCACCGGCCAGGTCGTCGCTGGAGCCGATCCGGGTGAAAATCCGGTCCACCAGGGACAATTCGCAACTGGCCGCCGGGACGAAACTGCCGATGTGGGCCAGCAGCACGATCAGTGCGGTCTGGCGCATGTAGGTGGATTTACCGCCCATGTTCGGCCCGGTGATCACCAGCATGCGGGTGTTGTCGTCCAGGCTCAGGTCGTTGGCCACGAACGGTGTGGTCAGTACTTGCTCGACCACCGGGTGACGCCCCTGGCTGATGCGCATGCACGGCTCGCTGACAAAGCGCGGGCAATTCAGGTCCAGGTTCAGCGCGCGTTCGGCCAGGTTGCTCAGCACGTCCAGTTCCGCCAGGGCACCGGCGGTGTCCTGCAACGGCGGCAATTGGCTGATCAGGTCCTCGAGCAGTGCTTCGTAGAGCATCTTTTCCCGGGCCAGGGCGCGGCTCTTGGCTGACAGCGCCTTGTCTTCGAACGCCTTGAGTTCCGGAGTGATGAAGCGCTCGGCGCCCTTGAGGGTCTGGCGGCGAACATAATCGGCCGGGGCTTGCTCGGCCTGCTTGCTCGGCAGCTCGATGAAGTAGCCGTGGATGCGGTTGTAGCCGACCTTGAGGTTGGCCAGGCCGGTGCGGGCTTTTTCCCGGGCTTCGAGGTCGATCAGGAACTGTCCGGCGTTTTCGCTCAGCGCTTGCAACTCGTCGAGTTCGGCGTCGTAGCCGGTTTTCAGCACACCACCGTCGCGGATCACCGCTGGCGGGTTGTCGATAATGGCCTTTTCCAGCAGCGCGGCCAGGTCCGGGTAGGTGCTGGTGGTGCGCGCCAATTGTTGCAGGTGCGGCGCTTCAAGGTCGGTCATCGCCACTTGCAGTTCGGGCAAGGCGCCGAGGGCATCGCGCAGGCGGGCCAGGTCACGGGGACGGGCGTTGCGCAGGCCGATACGGGCGAGGATTCGCTCGATGTCACCGATTTCCTTGAGCTGCGGTTGCAACTGCTCGAAGCGATAACGATCCAGCAGGCAGGTAATGGAGGATTGACGCGCCAACAGCACGGTCAGGTCCCGCAGCGGCCGATTCAACCAGCGGGTCAACAGGCGGCTGCCCATGGCGGTCTGGCAGCGATCGACCACCGATTGCAACGTGTTGTCGCGCCCGCCGGCCAGGTTGGTGTCCAGTTCCAGGTTGCGGCGGCTCGCGCCGTCCAACACCACGGTGTCATCCAGGCGTTCGTGACGCAGGCTGCGCAAGTGAGGCAGGGCGGTGCGCTGGGTTTCCTTGGCATAGGCCAGCAAGCAACCGGCCGCGCCAATGGCCAGGGTCAGGTTTTCGCAGCCGAAGCCCTTGAGGTCCTGGGTGGAGAACTGCTGGCAGAGACTTTTCAGCGCCGAATCACGCTCGAAATCCCACGGCGCCCGACGTCGCACGCCACGGCGTTTTTCTGCCGGCAGGTCTTTGGGCCAGTCATCGGGGATCAACAGTTCCACCGGGTTGACCCGCTCCAGCTCCGCCAGCAGGTTTTCCCAGCCCTTGATTTCCAGCACCGAGAAATTGCCGCTGGTGATGTCGAGCACTGCCAGGCCGAACAGGCGCTCATCGCCCAACACCGCGGCGATCAGGTTGTCCCGACGTTCATCCAGCAAGGCCTCGTCACTGACCGTACCCGGGGTGATGATCCGCACGACCTGGCGTTCCACGGGGCCCTTGCTGGTGGCCGGGTCGCCGACTTGCTCGCAAATCACCACGGATTCGCCGAGCTTGACCAGCTTCGCCAGGTAACCTTCCGCCGCGTGGTAAGGAATCCCACACATCGGAATCGCCATGCCCGCCGATTGCCCACGCGCCGTCAGGGTAATGTCCAGCAGCTTGGCGGCCTTCTTCGCATCTTCGTAGAAGATTTCGTAGAAGTCGCCCATGCGGTAGAACATCAGCTGGTCGGGGTGCTGGTTCTTCAAGCGCCAGTATTGCTGCATCATGGGCGTGTGGCTGGAGAGGTCGTTCACGGCTGTATTCATGGGGTGTCAGGCAAGCTCGTTGAAAGGTGTGGGGCAAAAGGAGGGGCATTGGCCCGGCTTTTCCGCGATGGGCGCAAGGTTAACATGGGTGGTCTGGTGCTACCCAGCGTTTGGGATTGTGTGTATATCCGTTGCTGCGGCAACGGCTACTTATGGTTCCGCCCTTACGGCGGCTCACTTTCGAAGAGCGCGAAAGTAAGCAAAGCGCTTTTGCCCCACCACTCGGTGCCTCGCCTAGGCTCGGCATGCCTGAACGAAGGCATTGCTCCGTGGGCCGCCGCGAAGGGCCATCCATGGCCCAGCGCGGCTAACCCGGCATCCATGCCGGGTTGCCCACTGCGCAATACCTTCGTTCAGCCAGCGTGGTTAATGGGGCGCCAAGATCAACGTCCACCGCGAGGCGGCCTGATAGCCGACCTGGTTCTTGGTGGGACCGCGTTTCCCCTGTGGGAGCGAGCTTGCTCGCGATGACGACTGCCAATACAACTTGGTTGTAACTGGACTACCGCTATCGCGAGCAAGCTCGCTCCCACAGTGATTACTCGGGCTTCTCTTAGAAGGCCTACCTCACTTCAACCACATCCAACGCCCGATTCGCCAGCAGTTGGCCCAGCTCAATCATCTGCTGGACCCCCAACGCGATATGTCGTCGTGAGCCCTCCAGGTCGAACGCCAGATCACTGACCATCGCGTTGGCCGAGGCCAGGGTTTCGCTGAGGTTGGCGAGCAGGCATTCGGCGTCGATGTCGGGGGCGATGATGAAAAGGGTGTCGGGTGTGTCGCAGGTGTTTTTGTCGGCTTTCGGCTTGAGGTAATAGTCCAGGGCGCGGGTGGCTGCGTCATCGAGTTTCTTGGTGTTGCGGGAGACGTGATCGTCCGGGGGATTTGGAGTGTTCTTCGGCATTCTATGGATCCTTGAAGTTGAGCCACCACTCACTCGCGACTAAACGAGGGGGGGCAGCTGTACGCAGGTTAGTCGACCGGGGATCCAAGAAACCGGCGCGCCCGAGGGCGCCCTGCGCACAGCTACCATCAAGTGCAGGAATAGAAGTACCTGACTGAATGGAGCAATGAGCACCTTGGAATACCGGGCGACTAAACCCGATCACTGATGGGCAGTGACGAGATCAAATTACCGATGGGATCCAAGGTGGACAAGCCGGCGGATTCTGGCGCAGTTGTAGGCAGAGGCGCAAGGCGATGTAGCCTGGTGTCGCACATTTGAAGGACGCGAATCGAGGGATTTCCCAAGAAGTTGTAGGGGAAATTCCCCGTGACCAGCAAGCTCTTGTGGCGAGGGGATTTATCCCCGTTGGCTGCGAAGCAGCCCCTAGAGTCAATTCAATCTGCCTGACACGCCGGCCGCGGGATTTGGGGGCCGCTTCGCGCCCCAGCGGGGATAAATCCCCTCGCCACAATGACTGAATATGCTTCAAGTGAGCCGTATCTCATATTTATGCAAAACAGCATTTGTCTTCTGCGAAAAGAACAAGCACTATGCGCGTTATGCAAAAACGCAACGTTTCTACCGTATTAAGAGCATTGCTCGATCAGCACGGGATCTCCCCCACGGAGCTTCACCGGCGTACCGGCGTGCCTCAGTCCACCCTCTCGCGGATCCTCAGCGGCAAGATCGTCGACCCTTCGGATAAACACATCTCGAAGATCGCCGAATACTTCGCCGTGAGCACTGACCAGTTGCGCGGGCGCGCGGACGTTGCGCCCGGTGGCAATGCTCGCCGCGATGAGCCGCATTCCGAACTCAAGGACATAAGCCTGTGGGACGACGAAACACCCGTCGAAGAAGACGAAGTGTCGGTCCCTTTTCTGCGCGAGGTTGAATTGGCTGCTGGATCAGGAAGATTCGTCATCGAGGAAAGCGAGCGCTCAAGCCTGCGCTTCGGCAAGCGCAGCCTGCGCCATAACGGCGTGCAGTTCGACCAGGCCAAGTGCGTGACGGTGCGCGGCAACAGCATGTTGCCGGTGCTGCGCGACGGTGCCACGGTCGGGGTGAACGCAGGCAAATGCGGGATCGGCGACATCGTCGACGGTGACCTCTACGCCATCAATCACAACGGCCAACTGCGGGTGAAGCAGCTTTATCGCCTGCCCACCGGCATCCGCCTGCGCAGCTTCAATCGCGACGAACATCCGGATGAGGACTACACGTTCCAGGAAATGCAGGACGAGCAAATCGTCATCCTCGGCCACGTCTTCTGGTGGGGCATGTACGCCCGTTAACCCCCCCCCCGCTGTCAGATAAAACCCGCCGTCGTGCGGGTTTTTTTTCGTCTCTCGAAAGCCCTCAACCCCTGTATCTACGAGGGGCTTATGCGTCTGCGCATTTTTAGCGCATAAATAAATGCATTTACGCATTGACTGTATATGCATCCATGCATATTCTGTGTCCAAGCCGCTCGACAAAGTGGCTGGCAACGAAGCTCTTTAGTTCCACCAACAGGCAGCGATGAACCGGCCTTAACGGTTCAGAGGGTTGGCAACTGACCCGGGTGTGCAGCGTAAAGCACCAGAAGCAGTTATCCGGCGGGCAGGGACCGCGGCCGGAGGAACAATTTGAATGGATCCGTACCGCGCCAGTCGCGCCGAAAGATCAAGCGCATTACTGAAAAGCCTGGGCAACCGGGCTTTTTGGAATGCCTGCACCGTGAGGTGCGTTCAACCACATCACCGCCGCCAATGGAGGGCTTTCAATGTTGAAGGATTTCAGATGCGGTCACTGCAAACGACTTCTGGCCCGCATGGGCGAGAACATCGAACTCCAGATCAAATGTTCCCGGTGTGGGACGTTGAATCATGTGAAGGCCGTTGAGCCTCGAGTGAGCGCCGGCGAGCGAACAGCGTGCGGAATAGACCCTGCACTCCGTGCTCAATGACATCCATCGAGGTAAGAAAAATGAAATTGCTCAAAAAAATCCTACTGGCGACTGCGTTTCTGTCGTCCTTCGTGTCCCTGAACACTTGGGCTGATACGGCCATGTCGTGGAACCTGGCCCGGGACATGTACCTGATGACCGAAGCCGCGCCCCCCGGTTCGCCATGGTCATTCATGCAAAACAAATCGGGGGTGAATGCCTCGGCCAACTACACGCTCTTTCCTACGTTCAAGGCGGGGACATGCAATGGTCAGCCAACCACCTGCTGGCGGGACGATGCTACGGGAGCGTGGATTTCCATTCCCAACGCAAATTTCACCTTCACCGGCTCAGGCACCAGTTTCGTATTCAAGCAGGGCGACGTAGCCACACATCCCGGTACCAACAGCCAGAGCATCTTCCGTTGGGCCAGTCCTGTCACCGGCAACATCAACGTGCTGGGTCGGGTCAACGACCTGCATAACGCCTGCGGGGATGGTATTGGCTGGTCGCTGAACCTGGGTGACACCGTGCTCCAGTCCGGGAGCCTGGCAAACGGCGGCAGCACTACGTTCATGTTGAACAACGTCGCAGTCACGCCGACGTCTTTGCTTTATCTGGTTATCGACAGGAAGGCTAACAACTCTTGCGACGCGACCAGTGTGGACATGCTGATTACTCGGTAGGCGTAACAGGGCTCCGGAGGTATCCAGTTAAAAGAGTTGTATTAACGCGCCTCAAAAACCTATTTATCTAAGGGAAGTAAGCTAATGAAAAAATTATTCAGCATGCTGCTCGCAGCCGTCCTGGCGACCCAGGCCCTCCATGCGTCTGCCGAAACCTCGCCTGTCGGTTCCTGGCAATTCGCTTCGTACCATGTTCCGGGCGGCGGTTTTTATGCCAACCAGACGATCTGTTTCAAAGAAGACAATACCTGGTACTCGAGCTCCCAGGCCGGTTGGAAGGGCGCATGGTTCCAGAACGGGGACGATCTCCAATGGAATGGAAGTGTGCCAATGCCGGGTGCAGGGAGCGCCAACAATCTCGCGACCATTGCCATGGGCAAGTTCGATGCCGCAGGTTCGATGTCGGGTAACTACGCGGAATGGGCAGCACCCAGTGCGCTACCGCTGCCTTGGGACAGGCACTACACCTACACCATGACTTACAAAGGCGCGACCTGCGCTGCGCCAAAGTGATGTCGATCTTCAATGACCTGACAAACGCTTGAACGCCGCCTCCAGTGACTTAACGGGTTGCAATGACCCACCTCTCTTTCAACTTCAAACAACTTACCGCCCAATCTTAATCACCCCAGGAAACGAGACATGACAAACGAGCAACAAGCGTTGCTGGACATGCCGATCTGGCTGGTCATCGTGCTCGCCCTGGTGGGCGGGGTGTCCGGCGAGATGTGGCGCGCCGACAAGGAGGGGGCCCGTGGCTGGCCGTTGCTGCGCCGCGTGGTCCTGCGCTCCGGTGCCTGCGTGGTCTGCGGGGTTTCGGCAACCATGCTGTTGTATGCCCTCGGCATGTCGATCTGGAGTGCTTGCGCCCTGGGTTGCCTGACCGCCATGGCCGGTGCCGATGTGGCGATCGGTCTTTACGAGCGTTGGGTCGCCAAGCGGATCGGCGTTTGCGAAGTGCCACCGCGGGACCTTCCTCCCGACCAGCCGTGAACCCATATCGCTGATCCATACACCAGGAGGCGATCAATGCCCGTCCTTATCGAAAAACCGTCGCAGCTGTTCGCCGCCATTGCCCAGACGCTGCGCATCACTTATCCCACCTTGAAAGTCGGTAGCCCCCAGGATTTCGATGGCACCGATGACCAACCCTGGGTGCTGATTGCCATTGAACGCGATGCGTCAGGCAACCGTGCCAATGACGGGCGTATCGCCCATGTCCTGACGGTTTCCCTGCAAGTGGTCATGGCCGTTCCAGGCTGGGAGGCCTGCGATCTGGCCGGTGAATTGAAGCACCTGGTCGTGGATAACCGCTGGGGCTTGTCGGGCGATCAATGCGATCTGCCCACGGAAATCGATGGCCTCGCCTCCACGTTCATCCACGAAGCACGGGCGTACAGCGCCTGGTCCCTTTCCTTCAACCAAACCCTGTACCTCGGCCCGACGCTGCTGGAGGACCCGTTGGGCATCCCGAAATTTGCCCGTACCTGGGAAGTGTCGAACATCGACGACCCGGATCAATACACCGCACTCGAGGGCTGAGCCATGTTCGATGGGCTGTTACGGATGCATCTGGGGCCGATCATCGAGCGTCTGGCACAGATGGAAACCGAGCTGGAAGACCTGCATCGGCGTGCGGAGAGTTTCTGCCGCATTGGCGTTTGCCAGGAAGTCGATGCGGCCAGCAACACCTGCAAGGTCAGCCATGGCGGGTTGGTGACACCGGCGATCCGCTTTTTCAATCCGAGCGCCGGCGCCCAGAGCGAGTCGCGGATTCCGTCCGTGGGCGAGCAGTGTCTGCTGCTGAACCATGGCGGCGGCGAGAGCGGCGGGCAGGCGGTGGCGTTGTTCGGCCTCAACGGCGGTCAGTTCCCGCCCGTCTCGACCCAGGCCTCGCTGACGCGGCGCCTCTATCAGGACGGTACGGAAAACGGCTACGACCATGCCAGCCATGTCCTGCACTGGCAAAACGGCCCGGCGGCGTTCAGCGGTTCTCGTGAAGCCCTGCAGTTGAACATTGGCCCGTCGCGGTTGGCGATGACAGCCGAAGCCATCGAATTGCAAGTCGGCGCCGTCGGCATTCGGCTCGACGCTTCCGGTGTGCACCTGAGCGGCCCGGTGGTGGATCACCAGGGACGCGTCATCAGTACCGCATAAGAGATTTCCTCATGATTGGAATCGATCGAAATACCGGCGCCACGGTCGACGACTGGCTGCAGTTCGTGCAGCGCGCCACCCGTGCATTAACCACGCCGTTGGGCACTCGCCAGAAGCGCCCGTTGTACGGCTGCGCACTCACGCAGTTGCTGGGGCAGAACCTCGGCGACGACCTGCTGATCCTCGCCCAGAGCCACGCGGCCCAAGCGTTCTACAACCCGGACAATGGCATCGATGATTTCGAGCCGCAGGTCATTGTCGCCAGCCGGCACGGTGCCGGATTGCTGCTGCGTTTCGCCGGCACCTGGAAAAACCGCAAACAGACTTTCGAGGTGGTGACATGAGCATGTTGATACCCGGCCAGAACCAGTTGGCCGAACCGGCCATCGTCACCGTCGAAGCATTCGAGGACCTTCTCGCGGAGTTCAAGACCTTTGTGGTCGAGTACGTCGCTGCACGCTCTCCCGCCAGCGCGGCGAAGCTGGTGGACAGCCTCGAAAACGAAAGCGAACTGCTGACCCTGGCGCTTGAGGCGTTCTGTGTCCGGCTGCAAACCCACGAACGCAAATACAACGCTCGCATCAAGCAGATGTTGGCGTGGTGGGCCACCGGGACCAACCTCGATGCTCGCCTCGCGGACATGGGGCTCGAACGTCAGTTGCTCGACCCGGGCGATCCTGCGGCGTTTCCGCCCATCGCCCCGGTCTACGAGAGCGACGATGACGCTCGCTTGCGTTACTACCTGGCACCCCATGCTCCGGCGGCGGGCTCGCGCATGCAGTATCGGCGAGAGGTCTTCACCCTCGGCGAACGGCCTGCGGTGAAGGTGGAAAGTGCCACTGGCGGTGTCGTGAACGTGACCTACACGTTCGATCCGGATGGTCTCGCCGCGCAAGTCAAGGACGGCAACGGACGCCGGACGGCACCGGGCGAAGTCACGGTCACGGTGCTTTCCCGCGAGGGCGACGGCACACCGTCCGAAGCGCTGCTGAACGGTGTTCGCCAGCACTTCGCCCGGCCTGATGTACGGCCGGAAACTGATCTGGTCATCGTGCAGGCCGCGCAAATCAAACCCTACAAAATCCGCGTCGTGGCGAAGATCAACGCCGGCCCGGATTCAGGCTTGACCCAGGTTGCCGCCGAACAGCAATTGCGGGAATACGCCGAGGCGTGTCATCGACTGGAAGGTCGGGTGGACCCGAGCTGGATCGACTACACGCTGCACAGTGCTGGCGCGGTTCAGCTCCAGATTCTCGAACCACTTGCACCGATTGTGACGACGGCTTTCCAAGCCCCGTATTGCACGGGCGTCGAGGTCGAGGTGGAGACGTTATGACTGACGACACACCCCGCCTGAGCCTGCTGCCGATCAACAGTTCGCCATTGGAACGGGCGCTGGATCTCGGTTTCGCCCGGTTGCTCGAACGCATCGATCCGCCGTTTCCCGAGCTGATGAACCCGGCGGCCACGCCCCTCGCATTCCTGCCGTATCTCGCGGCGGACCGCGGCGTCGGCGAGTGGAGCTCTGCGGCGCCTGAGACTGAAAAGCGCCTGACCGTTGAACTCGCCTGGCCCACCGCGCGGCAGGCCGGGACGCGAAAGGCGCTGGAAAATGCCGCCAAGGGTTTGCAACTGATGCCTGAAGTACGCGCCTGGTATGAGCAAACGCCACCGGGCCCGCCCTACAGTTTTTCCGTCAGGGCGTTTACCGAGCAGCCCTACAGCGAAGTCATCGATGCCCGTCTCGACCGTCGCCTGGCCGATGCCAAGAGCGAGCGCGACACCTTGACGGTGTCTGTCGGCTTGAGGGCTTTCGGCAGGCACGTCATCGGCGCCGCGACGCTGTGCGGCGAACTGACCACGGTTTATCCGGTTGTCATCGAAGGGCTCGAAGCCTCGGGCCAGGCCTTCATGACCGCCGGGCTCTACAGCGTCG
Organism: Pseudomonas sp. NFACC14; assembly: GCF_900106885.1. NCBI lineage: Bacteria > Pseudomonadati > Pseudomonadota > Gammaproteobacteria > Pseudomonadales > Pseudomonadaceae > Pseudomonas > Pseudomonas sp. NFACC14. Next base: position 191,477 of record NZ_FNOA01000003.1, on the reverse strand, counting down.
AAACCTCCACTATTTATCCACAGGGGTCCTAAATGGCCGACTATTACACCCTGCTCACCGATGCGGGGATCGCCTACGAAACTGCCTGCAAGGCGGCGGGCACACCCATCAAGCTGTCGCAGATTTCCGTCGGTGATGGCGGCGGCGCGGTCTACAACCCAGCGGCCACTGCCACGGCGCTGAAACGCGAAGTCTGGCGCGGGCCGCTCAATGCGCTGTTCCAGGATGAGAAAAACCCGAGTTGGTTGCTGGCTGAAGTGACCATCCCGCCTGAAGTGGGCGGTTGGTATGTACGCGAGGCCGGGATCTGGACCGATACCGGGATTTTGTATGCGATTGTCAAATATCCAGAGTCGTTCAAACCGGTGTTGGCGACTTCCGGTTCGGGGAAAGAGTTTTACATTCGGTCGATTTTCGAGACCAGCAATGCTGAGTCGGTGACGTTGCTGATTGACGATACGGTGGTCAAGGCGACGCGGGCCTGGGTGCAAAGCTACGTTGCCGATGAGCTTGCCAAGCTCGACAGGAAACAGTCTGTGCGGGTGGCGACGACCATCAATGTTGTCTTGAGTGGCGCGCAAATGATCGATGGAGTGGCCGCCGTCGCTGGGGATCGGGTGCTTGTTAAAGCCCAGACGTTGGCGAAAGACAATGGTCTTTATGTCGTCGCCAATGGCACGTGGGCACGAGCGAAGGATGCTGACGTAAGTGCCGAGGTGACGTCCGGGTTGATTGTCTCGGTGGAGGAGGGGACGACGCTTGCCAATACGATCTGGCAGTTGATTACCGATGGTGTGATCGTGCTGGGTACCACGGCGCTGACATTTCAGAATGTGACTCAGGGATTTGCACCTCTCAATTCCCCTGCGCTGTTGGGAACCCCGACTGCCCCAACAGCCCCGGTCAGCAACAACAATCAGCAACTCGCGACCACTGCGTTTGTGCAGCGTGCACTGGGCAACCACTCAAGCGTTGGCGGACTGGACGCAAGTACCGTGCTGACCGCCGATGCGTTCGGTCAGTCGCTTATCATCAACTCGGCTAATCCGGTGAATATCACCTTGCCGAAGGCAAGCTCGGGGTTCAATGGCGGCACTATAACGCTGCTGAACGTGTCGACCGGTACTGCAACCATCGTCCTGCAAGGTACGGATTATGTGGCGGGTATTGCCGCTAATCAGTTGGTGCTCAGGACGATGGATAGCATTACGTTGTCGACTGGCGCGGGTATTACCTGGTATGCGGAGAACGGATTGGTTTCCGGCGCGCTGTCTACTGCATTCAATGGTGGGGTTCGAACTGTTCTGGACAAGTTCGGACTTGGCTCGGACGCAGCGAAAATCCCCCTGATCACTGATTTCTCCGCTGATATAAAGCCTGGGCTCTACCGAGCGTTCACGCTAGGGCACCCAGAAGCATCCATCGGTGGTCCACCAGAAACCAGCGTTATTGGCGGGACCTCCATGACGGTGCTTGTGGGCGGTGGTTATCTCACGTCCAGCTATAAGACTTTCTTAGCGATCATCAACCTCAATGCAAACAGTCCGACACGGGCTTACATCGGTCACAAGGTCACTGCCGGGGAACAGCCGATTTGGAATGAAATCGCGCAAAGTGTCCATCTGCCCTATCGCGCAAAAGTCTATTACAAGGCTGCTGGCGTCTATCAATGGACGGTACCAGCGAATGTCTGGAAGGTTTTCGCAGAGGTTCGCGGTGGTGGCGGAAGCGGCGCCTTCGGGGCATTGGACACCGGTGCAGGTGGCGGCGGTGCAGGAGGGGTCAGCAATCGACTCGTCTCTGTCACGCCGGGCTCAACAATCACGGTGACCGTGGGAGCGGGAGGTGCATACGTGACAGCGGCCAACACGCTCGGCAATCCGGGGGGATCGTCTTCCTTCGGTACTCATTGCTCGGCAACAGGCGGCGCAGGAGGGCTGGTGATTGGCGGTGCTGGCGCGGGCTACGGCTCTGGCGGTGATTTCAACGGCACGCTAGGGGCCGGTAATCCACCGGTGCGCAATGCGGCGTCTAATGGCGCGATTGGCGGTGCCGGAGGGGGCGGGGAGAGTATTTTCGCCGCAGTTGACACGACCACGCTGACCCAGCCCGGTATGGGGGGAGGTGGCCGAATCGGGACTCGATCTCAGGCCGGTGCCGACGGCAGTGTGTTCATTACTTATTGAGGGGCTTTTATGTCGTGGGCAAGAATTGAGAATGGGGCAGTGGTCGAAACGACCGATCTCGACCCCGCCGAGCGCTTTCACCCAGATTTGTTTTGGCAAGTTTGCCCAGCCAACACGCGGCCGGGCTGGACATTCATCGAAGGGGCGTTTTCCCCTCCTTCGATAGACGACTCTTTGGCGCTGGCCGATGCTGAGCGGGTATGGCGCAATTTTGAACTGGGAGCCACTGAGTGGCTGGTTGCGCGTCATCGGGACGAGCAGGACCTCGGAGCCATCTCTACGCTGACGCTCGAACAATTTTCAGAGCTGCTCGCCTATCGTCAGGCACTTCGCGATTGGCCGCAAACGCCTGACTTTCCTTTGCCAAAGGCGCGACCGACTGCACCGTCTTGGCTTTCCGAGCAAATCCAATAAACGCCCCGCACCGACGGGGCGTTTTCTTAACCGTCAAACACCCGACAACACCCAGTAGCCCCTTCCTCAAAAGGGGCTTTTTCGTATCTGGAGAACCCAAAAATGGCACTACGCCAAACCTACACCGTGCTCCTTCCATTTCCCACCGGAGATGGTCACTGGTCGACCACCGGCCAGGAACTCGACCTGCTCGACGTCGAGGCCAATGCCTTGCGCAGTGCCGGTCGCCTGGAGCTGAAAAAAACCGAGGCCGGCGAATCGGTCTCCGCATCCACCCCGGCCAAAAAGGCCGTCACCAAAAAGGCTGAATAACCATGGCTGAGGTTTTGAACTTCGAGCACAACGGCATTACCGTCAATGCCACTGAATCTCCCGAGGCCATGGGTGGCCTGGGTGACAACGTCATCGGGTTGGTCGGCACCGCACCGAACGCCAACCCGCTGATTCCGAAAAACACCCCGTTCCGTATCAACAGCTTCACCACCCAGGCCCAGTTGGACCCGACCGGTGCCGAAGCGGGGACGCTGTTCCATGCCGTCTACCAGATCCTCAAAGTGGTCAAGGTGCCGGTGTACGTGGTCATCGTCGAAGAGGGCGCCACGCTGGCCGACACGCAGAACAACGTGATCGGCGGTATCGAGGCGCAGACCGGGCGCAAGTTGGGCTTGGCCGCGTTGAGTGGGGTCGCTGAAGACCTGACCATCATCGGCGCGCCAGGCTTCACCGGCACCAAGGCCGTTGCCAGCGAGTTCGCCTCGTTCGGCAAGCGCATCAAGGCCCGTGTGGTGCTCGATGGCAAGGACGCCGCGGTCGCCGACCAGGTGACCTACAGCCAGGAACTGGGCGGCGCCGACCTCGGTTTCGACCGTTGCCTGGTGGTGCACAACATGCCGGCGGTGTACTCCAAGGCCGCGAAGAAAAACGTCTTCCTGGCGCCGTCGAGCCTGGCCATCGCCGCCCTCGCCAAGGTCAAGCAATGGGAGAGCCCGGGCAACCAGGTCACCTACGCCGAAGACGTTTCCCGCACCGTGGAATACAACATCCTCGACACCTCCACCGAAGGCGATCTGCTCAACCGCTACGGCGTCAGCTACTACGCCCGGACCATCCTCGGCGGCTTCTCGCTGCTGGGCAACCGTTCCATCACCGGCAAGTTCATCAGCTATGTCGGCCTGGAAGATGCCATCAGCCGCAAGCTGGTCAAGGCCGGCCAGAAGGCCATGGCCAAGAACCTGACCAAGTCGTTCATGGACCAGGAAGTCAAGCGCATCAACGACTGGCTGCAAACCCTGGTCGCCGACGAAACCATTCCCGGCGGCAGCGTGTACCTGCACCCGGAATTGAACAGCGTCGAGAAGTACAAGAACGGAACCTGGTACGTGGTCATCGACTACGGCCGCTACGCGCCGAACGAACACATGATTTACCAACTCAATGCCCGCGATGAAATCATCGAGCAGTTCCTGGAGGATGTTCTCTAATGTTTACCAACCGCGTAAGACAGGCCATCGCGGCCACCCTGCAGGGCCTGCCGTTGTCGGCGACCGTGGAAGATTTCACCCCGCCGAAGATCGAATTCGAGATGGAAGAGATGCGTGGCGGCCGTTTCATTGGCGAGGAGATGGCCAAGGCCGGCAAAGCGCTGACGGCCAAGCTGACGCTGCAAGGCCTCGGTCCGGAAATCATGCTGGCGCTGGGTGTGAGTGTGGGCGACGACATTCTGCTGAACGTGCGTGAAGCCGGCCAGGACCAGGACGGCAACACCTGGTTCACCTACCACACGGTGGGCGGCAAGTTGAAGTCCCTTGAGGAAACCACGCTGAAGATGAACGAGAAGCCCAAGACCATCCTCGATTTGTCCTGCCGCACCTACAACCGCCTGGAAAACGGCGTCCCGGTGATCGACATCGACGTGCGCACCCAGAAGTTCGTGCTCAACGGCGTCGACATCCTCGGCGATGCTCGCCGTGCGGTGTTGTTGCCGTAAACGAATGCCCGTCAGTTGCACCCAATCCCTGTGGGAGCGAGCTTGCTCGCGATAGCGGTGGTCAGCCCACATCGATGCTGACTGATCCGACGTCATCGCGAGCAAGCTCGCTCCCACAGGTTGTCCTCTGATTCATCAAGGAACCGATTCCATGTCCTGGACGCCTCCCGTTCACGTCTTGCTGTCGCCGATCACCGGTGACGACGAAACACAGATCGAGCAACTCCCCCTCAAGCCGCTGTACTACGCCGCGCAAAAAGACGCCCTGGCCCGCGCCGGCGATGACGAAGACGATCAGTTCTTCGAGTTGGCCAAGCTGGCCACCGGGCTGTCGGTCAAGGAACTCGACCAGCTCAAGCGCCCGGACTACGTGAGCATTGCGCAGTACGTGCATGAAATGTCCACCCGTCCAACGTCCCACTTCCTGGAACAGGTGGCCGGCGCACCCGCCGACCCTGACCAGGTACAGCTGCTGCAACCGCTCGACGTCGCGGGCCGCAGCATGACTTCGCTGACCCTGGAAATGCCGGTGCTGCGGGCCACCAAGGCGATGAAAAAACTGAAGACGGCCAAGGAACGCGCCGAGTTCATCACCGCCCATTGCACCGGTCTGATGATTCCCGATCTCGACCGGCTGACCGTGCCCGACTGGACCCAGTTGCAGGTGCGCATCGACGATTTTTTAAACAAACCGGCGGACTTCTTTCGGAGCGCGACATCGAAGTGATCCTCGATGTGGTGCCGCTCATTTACTCGGTAAGTGAGGCGGAAATCCTGGAGTGGGACGCCGGCAAGGCCTTGCGCCGCTACGACATCGCGATCACTCGCCTTGGCGTGAAACAGGAGTAGAGCGGGATGGCGGACGATAGATATTCGCTCAAATACGCAGCCTTCAACGAGAGTGGGTTGACGTTCGGTAATACCAGCCTCACCAGTGGCGTGTCGGCGCAAGGCGCGTTCGCCAGGGACCAACTGGCGAGCCTCGATCTGGCGCTGGAAACACTCGGGCTCAAGCTTGGCGTGCTGACCACGGCGATCGAATCATTGACCGTAAAGCTGTCGGCGCAACGATTGTTCTCCCAAACGATGGGCACCGACGCCAAGGGCGAGTCGGCCAGTGAGCCAAAGGGCAAGTCGAGTGGCGGTATCGAACCACCGGCGCTGCTCAAACCCGCAATAGCGATGGATTCGGCCATGGCCGATCTGAAAAAGGCCACCCAATTCGGGCCGCGCCAGATTCAACAGGTGGCTGAGTCAACCCAGCAGATCGCCACCGCACCGTTGGTGGCGGCCAGGGGCACCACGGCGGTTGAAGTGGTGAGGATGCAAAGCCTGGCGGCGGGGAAGGGCATCGGTAGTGACGTGCACGATGCCTCGGAGCGACAGTTGGCGCTGTCGCGTTTTGCCTCGGATGCTGGCGTCACTGCGACGGCGTTCGAGATGCCGGCCATGAAGGCCGCCGAAATGCTGGCCGACTGGCGCATTTCCATGAAGCTCAGCGGCGCCGAAGCCTTTGACTTGGCGGATGCCACCAACCAGTTGGGCAAGTTACCCGATGGTGCGAAACCGGCTGAGATCGGTGCGGTCTTGCAGCGTGACGGTGCGGCGGCGACGACGGCAGGCCTGGCCCCGGCACAAGCCGCAGCGTTGACGGCGGCGTTGCTCAATACCGGTACCCGACAAGCTGAAGCCGGCGTGGCGCTGGATGGTTTCACGACGGCCCTGGGCAAGGGTGACCAGATCTCCGCCACCGAACAAATGGCCTGGAAACAGTTGGGCCTGGAGCCCAATGCGGTGGCGGGCGGTTTGCGTGACAAGGACACGGCGCCTGGCACGGTGATGACGGTGCTGGCGGCCTTGAACGCGCAACCGGCCGAAAATCGCTCGACCCTTGCCGCCACGCTATTCGGCAATGGCGATGAGGCGGTGCTGCGCATGGCGCAGAAACTGCCCGATGTGAACGCCGCCTTCTTGCAGGTGAAAGACCCAGGCCAATACGCCACGTCGCAATTGGGCAACGACGGCTCGGTGCGGCAGGACGCGTTGGCGCTGTCGAACACCCGGCAAGGCCAGTTGAACATCCTCAACGCCCGCAACGAGCGTTTGTCGGTGGCCACGGGAAACGCCCTGATGCCTGTGGCGGATAACTCGTTTCAGTGGCTGGGCTCGCTGGCCGATGGCCTGAGTGAGTTGGCTGAGTCTTCACCTAAAGCCACTGCGGCCATTGTACTGCTGGGGGCGGCGATCAAACCGCTGGTGGGGGCGTTGCTCAAAGCCGTAGCGGATGAGATGTCCAATCAGGTGGCCAAGCGGGTGTTGGGCAAGGCTGCTGCGCACCTTCCCGGCCGATTGGGCGAGGTGATCTCAGAAGATTTCAGGAAAAATCCTCCTGGGGACAAGTTGGATACAAGCAATGCCAGCCAGCGTTCCGAATCCGCGAGAGGGCCGAAGATACGCGTCAGTGCACGGGGCTCGCGGGGAGGCGCAGGGCGTTTTTCATTCGGGCCCACGGCCTCATTACGCTCGATGACGCGCAACGCACCCGGCCCATTGAAAGCCGTCGGCGCCGTCGCTGATGTGGCCGAGGGTGTGCTGACCGGCGACAAACGGATGATGGGCGCAGGCCTGGGCGCCGCGGGTGGCGGCTGGGCAGGCGCTGCTGCGGGGTCTGCGGCCGGTGCCGCTCTGGGCAGTGTCGTTCCGGTGATCGGCACTGCCATCGGGGGGGTGATTGGCGGGCTGTTGGGCGGCTGGCTGGGGAGCGATGTCGGCGCGTCCCTGGGTGAAAAACTCGTCGCCCCCGTCGATAGGCTCGCCGCTCCAGACCAGATCAGCAAAGACCTGGCCGGCACCCAGACAACCACACAGCAGAACACCATGACCGCGAACATCTACATCAACGGCCAGGACCAGGCCAGTGCCAGTCAGTTGGCCAACCTGGTCGTGCAGCAGCTCTCGGGCCAATTCGGCATGACGACCATGCCCAGCTCACTGGCCATGCGCACTGACGCCGCCCTGACCGACGGAGGTACTTGATGCGTCAACAAATGGCACTCGGCAGTTTCATCTTTGGGCTGTCGAGAAAGTTCGCGTACCACCAGTTGGTACACACGTCGGACGGTGGCTGGAAAAGCATCGACATTCTCACCAGCAAACCCAAGTCCAGCCAGATCGGCCAGGGGCTGCAAGGGCTGACAATCACGGGCAAGTCGATGTACGCGACCGCCATGGATCGTCTCGATGAGCTGCGCGCATTGCAGGCGCAGCGCATCCCCCTGCCGTTGGTCGATGGCATCGGCCGCAACTGGGGCCTGTGGCAGATCAACAAGGTCACGGAAACCCAGACCGAAATCATTGATGACGGTACGGCGATGGTGGTCGGCTGGGTGGTTGAATTGATGGAGTTCGCCAATGCGTAGGGTTCGAAGTATCGCCGGTGATTCGGTGAATCTGTTGCTGTACCGAGAACTGGAGCGTTGTGACGATATCGTCGAGGAGGCGCTCTGGTTGCTTAATCCGGGACTGGCTGAATGGGGCCCGGTATTGCCGGCGGGCGTATGGGTTGTCTTGCCGGAAGTGGACCTCAAGCCCGTGGCAACCCCACCGGTTTCGGCCTGGGATTAAGGAGGCGACATGTCATTGGGTTTCACGCCTGCGGTGGAAATTTACGGGGCGAACGCCGCGTTGCTCAACGAACGCCTGCTCAAGTGGGTGCATGTCGATGCGGCGGGTATCGAGTCCGATCAATTGACCCTCACCATCAGCCTGGACGGGCTCGAAGGGCTGCCCAGCCTGGGCGGCAAGATTGGCCTGCGGGTCGGCTATCTGGAGTCGGGTCTGGTGGACAAAGGCGAGTTCGTCATCACCCGGCGCACGCCGCTCCTGTTTCCCCTGCAACTCGTGCTGGTGGCCACGGCAGCGCCGTTCAGCGCGGCGGACCAGACCGGGTTCAAGCAACGCCGATCCGTCAGCCATGGCCCGATGACCTTGGGGGCGCTGTTTCGTCAGTTGACCTCCAGGCACGGGTTCTCCCCCCGGGTAGCGCCGGACCTGTCGCTGATCAAGATCGAGCACATCGACCAGTCCAATGAAACCGACATGGGGTTCCTGACGCGCCTGGCCCACCGTTATGACGCCGTCGCCAAACCGGTCAACGAGCTATATGTGCTGGCCCGGCGCGGCCAGGCGAAGTCGCTGTCGGGCAAAGTTTTGCCCGAGATGAAACTGTCGGTGACAACCAATAATCGCCCGGGCGACCACGCCTTCATTTCGGCCAAGCTGGATGAAGGCGCCCGGGCCAAGTACCAAGGCTGCAAGACCTGCTGGTGGGATGCGGCGGCGGGCAAGCTGCAGGTCGAGGAAAGCGGCATCGCGCCGTTCAAGACCCTGCGCCAGCGCTTCCAGAGCGCCGACGATGCCCGCGCCGCCGCTGAAGGAGAGGTACGTCGGATGCTGCGCGAAGCGCTCAAGGTGACGATCGAGTGCCCGGGTAACCCGGGGCTGTCCGCCGAGGGCATCGTCCTGCTGGATCCCACTTGGCCGGATTTCATGCGCGGTCGCTGGTCGATCGACAAGGTCACCGCCAGTGGCGACCGGGAAAAAAGCTATCGCTGCTTGATTGATGCAACCTGCCTGGATGCCAGGGTCTGACCTCATCGTCCCTGTGGGAGCGAGCCTGCTCGCGATTGCGCTCTGACATTCAACATTTGCACTGACTGACACGCCGCCATCGCGAGCAAGCTCGCTCCCACAGTTTTTGTTCAGCGTTGCACATACCTTTGTGCCCAACCGAGTCCTCCTGTGGGAGCGGGCTTGCTCGCGAAGACGCCGGCACATCCGACATCAATGCTGCCTGACCCACCGCTTTCGCGAGCAAGCCCGCTCCCACAGGGGAGATTCGCACCTTCAGATACGGAGTCCCCCCATGAAGATCACACCGATCCTCACGCAGTTGCGTGAGCAATGTCCGACGCTTGCCCAGCGTGTGGCCGCAGGTTTTGACCTCGCCACGCTGCAAGCCGAGACCCCGCTGCAAACCCCCTGCGCCTATGTCCTGCCCACCGCCGACATCGCCAGCAAGAACGCGGCTCAGAACGTCACGCTGCAAGCTGTGCGTGATCGCTTCGATGCCGTGCTGGTGCTCGACGCCACTGACGCGACAAAAGCGCTGGATCTGTTGCACGACCTGCGGGCCGAACTGTGGCGGGCGCTGGTGGGGTTCAAGCCGGGCGCTGAGTACACCGGCGTCGAGTACGACGGCAGCGAGCTGGTTTCCATCAACAGCCGCCGGGTGTCGTACCGGCTGCGCTTTTTCGCCGAGTTCCAGCTGGGCCGCAATCTGGCGAGCCAGCCTGCCGAAAGCTGGCACGAGCGTGAACTGGACGGCTTGTCGTCCTTTACCGGGGCCACCGTGCGGGTCGATGCCATCGACCCGGCGGACCCCAACCTGAAACGTCCCGGCCCCGACGGGCGCGTGGAACTGACTTTCTCTGGAGACGTAACCCCATGAGCAAACGTATCACCGTGCTGCCGGCCCCGGGCCGTGCCGTACCGGACCCGGAAGCGGGCGATCTGTTGCCCCTCGAGGGCCGTGAAGTGCCGGACAACGCCTGGTGGCGTCGACGTCTGGCCGATGGCGATATCACTACCAAAGCCGTGAAAGCGGCCAAACCACAGGGAGCCAAGTAATGGCGATCGGATTCAGCAACATTCCCGCGGACATTCGTGTTCCGCTGTTTTACGCCGAAATGGACAACTCGGCCGCCAATAGCGCGTCATCGGCCATGCGCCGGTTGATCGTCGCCCAGGTCAATGACAATGTCGCCCCGGCCGATGTCGGCAAGCTGGTGCTGGTGTCCAGCGTCGCGCTGGCCAAGAACATCGGTGGGCAAGGCTCGATGCTTGCCTCGATGTACGAAACCTGGCGCAAGACCGATCCGCTCGGTGAGATCTGGTGCCTGCCGCTGCACAACGTCGAAGGCGCCATCGCCAAGGGCGTGCTGACCTTCACCGGCACCGCGACTGAAAGCGGTGTGCTCAACCTGTACGTCGGCGGTGTGCGCGTCCAGGCCGCCGTCGTCAACGGTGCCACGGCGGCCCAGGCCGCCACTGCGCTGGCCTTGAAGATCAACGCCGCCGCCGACCTGCCGGTGACCGCTGCGGCCGCCGAAGGCGTCGTGACCCTCAGCGCCAAATGGACCGGCGACAGCGGCAACGACATCAGCCTGCAGTTCAATCGCCTGGGCAAGAGCAATGGCGAAGACACTCCGGCGGGGCTGACCACCGCCATCACGGCGATGACCGGCGGCGCCGGTGTGCCGGACCAGACCGCTGCCGTCGCGGCCCTGGGCGACGAGCCTTTCGAGTTCATCGCCATGCCCTGGTCCGATGTGGCGAGCCTCAACACCTGGCAAGCGGTCATGGACGACAACACCGGCCGCTGGTCCTGGGCCAAGCAGTTGTTCGGCCATGTCTACAGCGCCAAGCGCGGCACCGTTGGCACCCTGGTTGCCGCCGGGCAGGCGCGCAACGACCAGCACATGACCCTCCAGGCGCTAGAGCTGGGCGTACCGCAACCGTTCTGGGTACAGGCCGCAGCCTTGGCGGCTCGCACGGCGGTGTTCATCTCCGCCGACGCCAGTCGTCCGACCCAGAGTGGCAGCCTGCCAGGCCTGGACCCGGCACCGGCCAGCGAGCGTTTCACCCTGACCGAGCGCCAGTCGCTGCTCAACTACGGCATCGCCACGGCGTATTACGAAGGTGGCTACGTACGCATCCAGCGTTCCATCACCACGTATCAGAAGAATGCCTTCGGCCAGGCTGACAACTCCTACCTGGACAGCGAAACCATGCACCAGTCGGCGTTCATCGTCCGCCGCCTGCAAAGCGTGATCACCAGCAAGTACGGTCGCCACAAACTGGCCTCCGACGGCACCCGTTTCGGCGCCGGCCAGCCCATCGTGACCCCGAGCACCATCCGCGGCGAACTGATCGCGCAATACGCCAAGCTCGAACTGGAAGGCCACGTGGAAAACGCCGAGCTGTTCGCCGAACACCTGGTTGTCGAACGCGACAGCCAGGACCCGAGCCGGGTCAATGTGCTGTTCCCACCGGACTACATCAACGGCCTGCGGGTGTTCGCGCTGCTCAACCAATTCCGCCTGCAATACGACGCCGCCGCCTGACGGTAGCACTCAGTCGCATGCATCCAGCCCACCTTGCGTGGGCTTTTTATTTGAAGGGAGAAACACCATGGGTCAACTGATTGCGGGCACCTGCTACGTCAAAGTGGACGGCGCTCAACTGACCATCAATGGCGGCTGCGAAGCGCCTCTGATGTTCACCAAACGCGAAACCGTCGTACCGGGTTTCTACAAGGAAACCGACATCGCCCCGTCCTTCAAGGTGACGGCCCTGCACACCGCGGACTTCCCACTCAAGCAACTGGTCGCCGGCACTGATATGACCGTCACCTGCGAATTCAACAACGGCAAGGTCTACGTGCTGGCCGGCGCCTACCTGGTGGAAGAGCCGGTGTCCAAGGGCGACGACGCCACCATCGAGCTGAAATTCGAAGGCATCAAGGGGACCTGGCAATGACCGATGTCGTGACGCTGCGCGTGGCCATCGAGGCCCACGGCGAGCCGCTGAGCGAACTGACCCTGCGCCGTCCGACGGTGCAAGAGGTCCGGGCGATCAAGGCGCTGCCCTACAAGATCGACAAGAGCGAGGAGGTGAGCCTGGACATGGACGTCGCGGCCAAATACATCGCGGTGTGCGCCGGCATCCCGCCGTCGTCGGTCAACCAGTTGGACCTGGCTGACCTCAACGCCCTGAGCTGGGCCGTCGCGAGTTTTTTCATGAGTGCGGCGTCGCAGCCATCGGCGACCTGATCGCCGCCGCCTATGACCTGGCCTGGTTCTGGAAGGTTGACCCCGAACAGATGATGGCCAGGCCACTGGACGTGCTCCGCGAATCCCTGGAGCACGCGCAACGGATCAATGCGATGCAGCAGGTGCAGTGATGGCAGACACACAAAAGGTAGAGAGAAAGGCGGTGCTGCTGACAGGCATCGACGAGCTGTCACCCAAGCTCGCCGGCCTTCGTGCGAAGGTCGCGAGTTTCAAGCAGAACCTCGACGCCACGGGCCTGGGCAGCCTGGATGTTTCCGGTCTGCTGCCCAGCGGCGGGCTGGCCCAGCCCTTTATGGACGGGCTCAAGTCGGCGCTGGCCTTCAAGGACGAAGCGGGCGCCGCGAGCGCGGCGGCCAGCGCCGTCCAGTCTCCTGAAGCGCCCCGTATGGCGGCACAGAACCTGGATGGATTGAAGACTTCCATCAGTAACGTGTCGGTGCAGTTCGGCTCGGCCTTGGGACCTGCGGTCAACGCCGTGGCGGTCAGTTTGCAGCCCATGGTCAGCGGCGTGGCCCAGGTGCTGCAGGACAACCCGCAACTGGTACAGGGCCTGGCGAATGGCGTCGTGGCGTTCAACGCGATTCAGATGGCGGTCAGCGGCGCGAGCCAGGCATTCGAAGTGGTGAACCTGGCCTTGAAGATGAACCCCATCGGCTTGATTGCCATGGGCATCGCCTTGGCGGCAGGGATGATCATTGCCCACTGGGCGCCGATTTCAGCGTTCTTCGCCGGGCTCTGGCAGAAGCTTGCGCCGATCGTCCTGCCGATGGTCGAGTTCTTCAAGACGATGTTCGCCTTTACCCCGATGGGGCAGGTGATCAGCAACTGGGGGCCGATCAGCAGCTTTTTTGGCGCCCTCTGGAATGTGATCGTGGCGGCGGCAACGCCGGTCATCGGTTTCATGCAGGCGCTGTTCGCCTGGTCACCCTTGGGTTTGATCGTTGCCAATTGGGCGCCCCTGACCGGGTTGTTCGCGGCGATCTGGGACCTGCTCAAGGCCTTGACCGTGCCGGTGATGGACGCCTTGAAAGGCCTGTTCGACTGGACGCCGTTGGGACTGATCATGGCCAACTGGGGCTCGATCGGTGAAGTCTTCGCCGGGATCTGGGAGGGCGTGCGCAACCAGGTGTCGATCATGCTGGCGGTGTTCAGCGGCCTGTTCGACTGGTCACCCATCGAGGGCCTCGTCAAGCAGTGGGGGCCGGTGGGCGAGTGGTTCAGCCAGTGGTGGAACGAGTTGCAGGCGGTGATCGCGCCGATCAAGGCGTTTTTCAACGGCGGCTTTGGCGAGATGATCACCTCGTTCACCGGCAAGGTCGTGGGCTTGACCGAGGCGCAGCGCGCCACCAACGCCGAAGGCAAAGGCGAGTTGGCGCCGGCGTTTTTTGGCGGGGCCAGCGAGCGGTCTCCGGACCTGTCGTCCGGCCTGGCGCCAGCGTCCGCCAACGTTCCAGCGAAAACCTCGCTGGCGCCGGGTTCGTTGCCGCAAACCTCCAGCGCCCTGGTGCAACAAAGCGCCGCCAATAACCGCACGCAACTCGACGGCGGCCTGACCGTGCGTTTCGAAAATGCGCCGGCCGGGTTGCGCGCCGATCCGCCCCAGACCAATCAACCGGCCCTGGCGGTGAGTTCGCGCATCGGCTATCGCTCACTGTCCACAGGAGGCTCCAATGAGCTGGCGTGATCGTTTGTTGCCGGCGTCGTTTCGTGGCGTCGGGTTCTGGGTCGACCAGGCGAAAACCCCGGTCGGCCACAAAGGCCAACTGCATGAATATCCCCAGCGTGACCAGCCGTTTTTCGAGGGGCTCGGCCAGCAGGCGAAGATTCATGAGCTGACTGCGTTCATCGTCGGCCCCGATTGCCTGGAGCAGCGCGACAAGCTGCTCAAGGCCTTGGAGCAGGGTCGCGGCGAACTGGTGCACCCGTGGCTGGGGCGCCTGCAGGTCAAGGTCGGCGAGTGCGACATGACCCAGACCCGTCAGGACGGCGGGTTGGTGACGTTCGCCCTGAAGTTCTATCCCGACCAGCCGCTGCAATTCCCTTCGGCCACGATCAACAGCCAGAAACTGCTGCTGGTCTCGGCCGACAGCTTCCTCGGTTCGGCGGTGCGGCGCTTCGAAGACGCCATGACCTTGATCAAGGCCGCACGGATCGGCATCGCTGACCTGCGCAACAGCCTCAAGGAGATCTACGGCGTGATCGAGCAGGAGCTCAAGCCGTTGATCGAGACCTATCGACAACTCAGCGATCTGGTCAAGGCGGTGAAAGCGTTGCCCAAGGAGGTGGTGGCCGAGTTCAAGGGGTTGCTGGGCGATATTCGGGAGCTGAAGGACTTTGCCCGTGACGGCTATCGCGGCGTGATCGCCAGCGTGTCGCAACAGGTGGAGGCCATTCGCAAGACTGACGCGCCCAAACTCACGACGGGCAAGGACACCACGGCGGCGGCCCAGGCCGTGGCCGACCTGGTGCAGGACACCCTGCTGGTGCAGGCCGCGCAATGGATTGCGGCGATGCCGGTAGCAGCGCCTGCGGTCAAGTTGGGCGCCACGCCGTCGGTGGCGCAACAGGCCGTGCAACCGGTCCGGCGCCGGGACGTGCCGGTGGCCGACGATGTGCTGGCCCTGCGCGATGCCCTTAACGATGCGATCTGGCAGGCCTCCCTCAAGGCCGATCCGGAGCACTACCAGGCGATGAACAACCTGCGCCAGCAAATGGCCGCGCACCTGACGGCGGTGGCGTCTTCGGGCGTCAGGCTGATCAACCTGTCGTTCAAGCAAAGCCTGCCGGCGCTGGTGGTGGCGTATCAGCAATTCGCCGATGCCACCCGGGTGACGGAAGTGACCCAGCGTAATGGCGTCGCCCATCCTGGTTTCCTGCCGCCCAATGACCTGAAAGTGTCGGGGGAGTAAGCCATGAACGAGCTCGACAACGCTGTCTCGCTTACCGTCGACGGGTTGGATTACGGCGGCTGGAAAAGCGTGGAAATCAGTGCGGACCTGGAGCGCCAATTCCGCACCTTCAAACTCGATATCACCTGGCAATGGCCGGGGCAGACCCAAGCGGTGCCGATCCGGCCAGGCGATGAATGCCAGGTGCGCATTGGTGCCGATCTGGTCCTCAGCGGTTATGTGTTCAAGGCACCGGTCAGCTATGACGATCGGCAGATCAGCCTGAGCATCGAAGGCGGTTCCAAGACCCAGGACCTGGTGGACTGCGCGGCGATCAACCGCCCGACCCAATGGCGCGGGCAAACGCTGCTGAGCATCGTCCAGGCCCTGGCATCGCAATACGGCGTGGGGGTTGTCAGCGAGATCCCTGAAACCGCGCGGTTGAGCGAACACAGCATCGTGCCGGGGGAAACGGTCTTTCAATCCATCGACCGTTTGCTGACGTTGTTCCGAGTGTTCTCCACCGACGACGCGCAAGGACGTGTGTTGCTGGCCAAACCCGGCAGCGGTGGGCGGGCCAGTGATGTATTGGAACTGGGCAAGAACATTCTGTCGGGCAACGCACCGATGGACTATAGCCAGGTGTTCTCCGAATACCGGGTCATCGGCCAGCACAAGGGCAATGATCAGCAGAGCGGGGCGGCGGTGAGTGAAGTCTCTGGCACTGCCACCGATCTGGGCTTCAAGCGCAAGCGGGTGACGGTGATCAGCGAGGGCGCGCAATTGACCTTCGAACTGGCCCAGCAACGGGCCGATTGGGAAAGCGCCATCCGCACTGGCAAGGCCCTGACCACCACCTACCGCGTGCAAGGCTGGCGCCAGGCCAATGGCGACTTGTGGCGGCACAACACCTTGGTACGGGTGATCGACCCGGTGCTGGGGTTCGACGGTGACATGCTGATTTCCAAAGTGACGTACTCGCTGTCGGCACAGGGCTCCGTCACCACCCTGCAAGTCGCGCCGCCGCATACCTTCGACGCCAACCCGGTGCCGCCAAAACCCTGAGCCCCACGCCGACGCCTGCCCACCACAGCCCCTTGTGGGAGCGAGCCTGCTCGCGATGGCGGTGGGTCAGCTTGCATGGATGTCGGATGTGCTGCCGCTATCGCGAGCAAGCTCGCTCCCACAGTGTTTCGAGAGCGCCCCAAAGTGTCCGCCCATCACAGATCCCTTGTGGGAGCGAGCTTGCTCGCGATGGCGGCAGTGCAGCCAACAGAGATTTGATCCGAACACCGCGTTCAAGTCCCCGATTCTCAAGGAAACCTCAATGAGCCTACTGACCCGTCTCCTGGCGCGCGGCACTGTCGTGCTCGCCAATTCGGCCACCAAGCTGCAGTCGCTGCAAATGCGCCTCACCGCCGGCGAAGTGAACGACGACATGGAGCACTTCGAACCCTACGGCTTCACCAGCAACCCGCTGGCCGGTGCCGAGGGCATTGCCACGTTCCTGGGGGGCGACCGCTCCCATGCCGTGGTCCTGGTGGTCGCCGATCGCCGCTTCCGTCTCCAGGCCCTGGCCCCCGGCGAAGTGGCGCTCTACACCGACGAAGGCGACAAACTCCACTTCAAGCGCGGTCGTGTCATCGACATCGAGACTGCAACCCTGAACATCCGCGCCAGTCGCGCGGTGAACATCGACAGCCCGGTCATCAACCACACCGGCAAGATCGTCTCCCAGGGCGACCAGATCGCCGGTGGCATCAGCCAGATCAAACATGTGCATGTCGGCGTACAGCCCGGCAACGGCCAGACCGGCGCGCCGGCGGGAGGCCAATGATGTTCATCAGCCAGAACCTGCACGCCGCGCTGACCCGCTCGGTGCTGATCAGCCTGTTCACCTGGCGCCGCGCCGCCGCCGACGATGCCGTCGATGATGACGAACGTTTCGGTTGGTGGGGCGACACCTTTCCCACTGTTGCCGACGACCGCATCGGCTCGCGGCTGTGGCTGTTGCGCCGGGTCAAGCTGACCCGCCAGACCCAGCTCGACGCCGAATTCTATGCCCGCGAAGCCTTGCAATGGCTGATCGATGACGGCCACTGCAGCGCCATCGACATCATCAGCGAACGCCTCGACGCCCAGCGCCTGAACCTGCGCACGGTCCTGACCCTGGCCGACGGCGAGCGCCTGGACATCAACCCCGATAACAGTTGGCAGGTGACCTATGCCGTTTGAAACCCCTTCGCTGCCGGTGCTGATCAAACGCGCCCAAAGCGACCTGGCCAGCGATTCGCTGCGCCAGTCCGATGCCCAAGTGCTGGCCCGTACCCTTGGCGGCGCCGCCTACGGCCTGTATGGCTACCTGGATTGGATCGCCGAGCAGATCCTGCCGGATAAAGCCGATGAGTCCACCTTGGAACGCATCGCGGCCCTGCGCCTGAACCAGGCGCGCAAAGCGGCCCAAGTCGCCAGCGGCAGTGTCAGCTTCAGCGCTACGGCAGGCGCCGTGCTGGATGTCGATACGCTGCTGCAATCGACTGATGGCCGCACTTATAAAGTGACCACCGCCCGCACCACTAGCAATGGCCTGAACACCGCCACCGTCGCGGCGCTGGAAGCCGGTAGCCTGGGCAATGCCGACGCCGGCCTGGTGCTGACACCGGTGCAGCCGCTTCTGGGCATCGACAATCGCTTCACCGTGCTGGCGCCGGGGCTGACCGGCGGTGTTGCCAGGGAAAGCCTTGAGTCCCTGCGGGCCAGGGTGATCCGTTCCTATCGCGTGATTCCCCACGGCGGTTCGGCCCAGGACTATGAAACCTGGGCCCTGGAGTGCCCCGGCATCACCCGTGCGTGGTGCCGGGGTAGCTACCTGGGGCCCGGCACTGTCGGCCTGTTCGTGATGCGGGACGACGATCCTCAACCGATCCCCAACGCCGAGCAACTGGAAGAGGTGCGGGGCTACATCGAGCCCTTGCGCCCGGTGACCGCCGAGCTGCACGTGCTGGCGCCGACGCAGGTACCGGTGAACTACCGGCTGCGCATCACGCCGGACACCAGCGCCGTGCGGGCGGCCATCGAGGCCCAACTGCGCGACTTGCACAATCGTGAAGCCGGTCTCGGCGAAACGCTGTTGCTCAGTCATATCGCTGAAGCCATCAGCAGCGCCACCGGTGAAACCGACCACAAACTCAGTGCGCCAGTCGACGATGTCGTCGCCGCCAGCAACCAGTTGCTGACGTTCGGAGGCTGCACATGGCTGGAATAAGAACCGCCGAACAGTACCAGGCCCAACTGCGCAGCCTGTTGCCCAGCGGCCCGGCGTGGGATCCGGAACGCGTGCCGGAACTGGACGATGTGCTGCAAGGCATCGCCCAGGAACTGGCCCGCCTCGACGCCCGTGCCGCCGACCTGCTCAACGAGATGGACCCGGCGGGCGTGAGTGAGCTGGTGCCGGACTGGGAGCGGGTGATGAACCTGCCGGATCCGTGCCTCGGGGCCACGCCGTTGTATGACGATCGCCGTCTGGCGGTGCGCCGACGGTTGTTGGCGGTGGGCAGCCAAGCCATTGCCTATTACGTGGAAATCGCCAAGAGCCAGGGTTACCCCAACGCCACCATCACCGAACTGAAGGCGCCGCGCATGGGCCGCGCACGGTTCGGCGAAGCGCATTTTGGCACCTGGCAGGCGCAATTCATGTGGACCCTCAATACCGGTGGCCGGCTGCTGCTGGGGCGGCGTTTTGGTGCGAGCTATTGGGGGGAGCGTTTTGGCGTCAATCCGGGCTCGGCCCTGGAGTGCCTGGTCCACCGCAGTGCACCGGCGCATACCAAGGTTCACATCAATTATGACTAGGGAGTAGACGATGGATTATCCGAAGAGTGTGCCCAGCGCCGGGCTGGTGAATGGGAAGTTCGTGGATGAAAACCCGCTGACCGGGACGCCGGGGTCGTTGATTCCGGCGGCATGGGGAAACGGGGTGACGCAGGAAATCGTGAATGTCATCAAGGCGGGAGATCTGACGCCGGATGAAACCCAGAGCGATCAGTTGCTCGAGGCGATTCAGTCGGTCACCGCCAAGGGCTGGAACCAGGACCTCGCGCTTCCGATCACCGCCTTGCCGCTGCCGACGATTGCGACGGCGGACGCCCGTCTGGCGATAACGCCAACGGCACTGTCAACCAGCGGCGGCCGTGTCTCGATTCCGGCGGGGGTGTACATCAGCATCGGACAAGAGGTGGTGAGTGGACGGTTGGGTCGGTCACGTACCTACGTGACGGCGGGCTGGAGCAGCGCCGATTTGTTGCCCAGCGCCAGTTACTTTCTACGAGCCCAGGTCATAGACGGTGTGCTGACGTTTTATATGCAGCGTGGAAGCCTGTATGACACCCCGCCGGAATCCTTGAAGGGTACGGCCAACGGAGCGTCCGGCGGCGGGTTTGCGTCCACCCCCCTGGACATGTGCCTGGCCTGGGTCATGACTGGGGCGCCGGGTTCCTTGCCAACGATTCGCACGATTTACAACCGTGCTCAATTGACCTGGACGCAAACGGTGAATGGCACCGGAGTGGTGTATCTGCCGCTGGATCCGCATGCGCGTGCGGCGCGGCTTGTGGCAGGGAATCCGACACCCGCGCCGAACGTCGTGACCTCGCTGGCGTTTGTTCAGGCTGGGTGGCTTGGGGGCAATTACAGCTACCTGTCACCCGTCGCTAGCACTCCCGGTAACAATGCCGTGGGCTGGGCGAATACCGCAAGTCCGTATATGTGCGTGCTGTTCTCCAGTAACGTCGTCAATGACGTGAGCGTCTCCACGGTCACGGCCAGTTTTGACCATACACAGCTGCGTTCGCTTTGGCAGTCGTACCAGGCCGAGCACACACTCGGCGCAACCAATGCAGACAGTGATGAGTTGCTATTGAGCATGGGGATCAAGGGACACCAGGCATTGACGGATTACAGCGTGGGTATCGCCGTCAACTTTACCAATGCAATCAATGTTCACCTGTCCTGGGAGCTGATCCGATGAAAGTCATTCAAGAACTGCATCAGTACGAAGATGGACTTCGCCCGCCTTCGCCTTCTCTCGCTCATACCTGGGAGGAGGGACAGTGGGTGCTTGATGAAGGGAACGCTGCCGAGCTGTTACGCCAGGAAGCCGAACGCCTGTGCGCCAACGTCGATGTCGCTGCCGACAGCGCGCGTCGCACGTTGGCCGGCGATCCGTTGCGGGCCTTGGAGTACCAACAAGCCGCCCTGCAGGCGCAGGCCTTCAAGGATCAGGGCTATCCGAAAAAAGCCGTCCCATTGGCCGTTTCCGCGTGGGTCGTCAAAGGCCGCACAGCCAGGCAGGCGGCGGATCAGATGCTCGCCAAGGCCGCCGAATTCGAAGCGAACCTGCTGGCGCTTCGTGAACTGCGCCTCAAGGCCAAGGCGCAGATTCGCGCGTACGTCGCCAAAGGTAACGCGGATCTTGCCGCCCAAGCCGCTGATGACGGGATCGAGGCCATCCGGGCGCTACGCCTTCGCGCGTGATATCCATCTCATAGAGAGAAACAAACATGGATTATCCAAAAAGTGTTCCCAGCGTCGGTCTGGTGAGCGGTCGGTTCGTGGACGAAAATCCGCTGGCGGGCACGCCTGGATCGCTGATTCCGGCGGTCTGGGGCAACAGTGTCACCCAGGAAATCCTTGGCGTGATCTCGGCGGCCGGTATGACACCCTCCGAAGCGGATACCGGGCAGTTGATCAAGGCGTTGCAAACCATCCTTGGACGCAGCAGCCCGATGCGTTCGGTGATTACACGGTTGTCGGCTTCAAAAGTGTTGACTGCCGAGGAGTTGGGGCTTGTGCTGATCGATGCCAGTGCTGGTGTGAACACTGTAACCCTGCCGGCAGCCAACGCGGCGCTTGGTGTTCGCGATGTGATTGTGCGACGTGTGGATAACAGCGGTAACCGCCTGACGGTGCGCGCTGCCGGAACTGACAGGATTAGGTTCCACACTCACTTGGCAGCCAGTGGTTATCCATTCTTGGTGTTGATGGGTAGCGGTGACTGGTGGCATTTGCGCAGCGACGAAGCTGGGGTCTGGTGGCCGGTAAATCGCTTTGATTCGACGGCGCTGGGACGCATTTCCTTCGAGAGCACACGCCAGGTTATCCCCGGTGGGTATGCGGTGCTTAACGGTAATCTGCTGGTGCGTAGCGATTGGCCGTGGCTGTGGGACTTTGCGCAATCGTCCGGTGCGCTAGTGACCGAAGCTGCCAGAGCGGGGAACGAAGGTGCGTGGACTAGCGGTGATGGTGCGACGACCTTTCGACTTCCCGATATTCGTGGCGAGTTCTTGCGCGTTTTGGATGAGGCCCGAGGGGTGGATATTGATCGTTCGGTGGGCAGCAGACAAATGTATGCCCTTGAAAGCCACAACCACTTTTTGCCTACCAGTTCGGGTAGTGCCAATCGTCCGGGGCCTGGTATTGCTGATGGCTCCTGGGACGTGACTCGTGACGTTAATGCTGCTCCTGCAACGGGGATAGTCGGGACGACGTATCCCAATCCGCTTTTCTTTTCCAGTGGGGAACTTGTAGGCAACATCGGCACTTTCAGCACTGAAACTCGCCCTAGAAACATCGCCTATCCCGCCCGAATCAAGCTGATCTGAGGCCATTATGTTTATTTATCTGTTTGACGGCTCCGGTGTTCTATCTGGCCCGATAGAACTTTTCGTAACCCCCGGCATGGGCATTCAAATCCCAAGTAACGGCATTCAGCTTTCCTTCGAATTACCCGCTGCCCAAGAGCATCATTCATGGGTCATGGTGAACGGCGTTCCGCGAGAGATGGTGGACTGGCGGGGGGCGGTTTATCGCAAGGACAACGGCGCTCATTTGCAATGGAACGAGTTCGGCGAATTGCCGGAAATGTACACCGCCGAGCCCTGGCCCGGTAACTATTACGTATGGCGTGATAACGCCTGGGTCTTTGATGAAACGCTGAAACTGGCCGACCTCAAGCGCGAAGGGTTATCCAAGCGCGACAAACTGCTGCGGGACGCGGTTCAGAAAATAGCTCCCCTCCAGTACGCCGAAGACATCGGCGACGCCAGTGACCAGGAACAGCTGACGTTGATGGAGTGGAAACTCTACAGCGTCGAATTGAACCGCATTCAACATCAAGCCGGTTTTCCAAAAGACATCATCTGGCCAATCGCGCCTGAGCCTGTCGCTTAAGCAATCAACAGAAAACTCTCAATTTTCCGTGCCATCGCTGAATGAACAACAGGCGAGTTTTTTATCGCCTTCGTTTTGGGCGCTGGCCAATCAGGAGCGAAAATTTGGATTATCCAAAAAGTGTTCCCAGTGCGGGTCTGTCGAACGGCAGGTTTGTGGACGAAGACCCCCTGGCAGGTAAGCCGGGGTCCTTGATTCCCGCCAGTTGGGGCAATGGCGTGACGCAGGAATTGCTCAATGTCATTCAAGCCGCCGGGATAGCGCCGTCGGAAGTCCTCTCCAACCAATTGCTCACAGCCTTGCGGGGTAGCGGGTTGTTTCTCACCGCACCGCTATTCGATAACAGCCGGGCCGTCGCCACGACTGAATACGTACTCCGCAGAGGGGTGCAATATGGTGGGTTCGATGTCTACAACACCGCTGTGACATTGACAGTGTCGGATATTGGCGGAATTGCCAGTTTCGCCAGTAATACTCCGGTTACCGCCAGACTGCCGGCCACCGCCGAAATCATACAGGGCGCCACAGTGACGATTGTCAATGCGGGAACCGGCATGGTCACCGTTTCAACGGCATCCGCTATTGATGTGCTATGCGCTTCGAATGGTGCGCAGGGGACAATCACTATTGGTCTGGGCGAAACGGCGGAGTTCATTAAACTCACTAACCAATGGCGTCTTATTGGCGGTACTGTGACCTTGAAGTATTCGGCCATGTCCATTTCGTCATTGCAACCCAATGGCTGGAAGCGCACGCCTGATGCAACGAGTCCGACGGGATATGTTATCGAGCAGTGGGGTATTTCTTCCAGCGGAGCGGATGCCAACGGCGTTATCGTAACGTTTCCAATGTCTTTCCCTAATGCCGTCAGAAACATCGTAGTGACCGATGGGGGCCCCACTTGTGCGTCTTTTGGTGTCTCTACAGGCTCGCTGAGCCAATTCAGGCTTTATGGGCGGGACTACAATGGCGCCTATTCAAATTGGACTGGGCTATGGCGAGCGATAGGTTATTGAAGGGGAGGTGAATATGTTGATTTATTACGCTCAATCCACGGGTGGGTTCTACAACTCTATAGATCACGCTGACAATCTTCCTGAAGACGCGATCAAGATCAGCGATGAAGAATATAGAACGTTATTTGCCGCCCCCTTTCTGAACAAATGTATCGAGTCCGACGATAAAGGTCGCCCGGTGCTCTCGGATATATCCGTTAATGAACTCACGGTACGAATGACCAGTGAAAAGAATTGGCGTGATGCATTGCTCACAGCAACCGACCGCCTCATAGCGAGAGATCGCGACGAAATGGATGACGGCGGCGGTACGACGCTGGATCAAACACAGTACACGCAGCTTCAGGCTTATCGCCGGGCTCTGAGGGATTGGCCGCAGGATGAGCGCTTTCCAGCCACTGCATATCGTCCGGTTGCGCCGTCCTGGCTGCTCGGACATCTTTGATCATGCACTTGCGATGACCTGAACATGGACCTTACGCAGCAGTAACTCATCAACATCGTGCACGACGCCTGGGAGCAGAACGGCTTGAACGAACTGGCCGACCGCGATCATCAACACTATTACCCGCCGTATCAACGGCGCCTTTTTTATCTGGACGCAAGCAGTCGCTTCGCATCATCGACGCTGACTTTCTGGATGATGTGCGTGGGAACCCGGGAGGTGGCGGATAAGTTGTAGACCTGGAAGCGTTCGTCGATGACGGCGTCCGCCATCAGCTTCAAGGACGGCAGGATTCGGGTGTGATAGTGCTGGTCCAGGCCGCAGGGGGAACGTTTGCCTTGGGCCGTTTCATAGAATCGGCCTGCGGCCTGGTTCAAGTCGAAGCCTACGAGGAACACCTTGTTGAACCCCAGGTGGTAGGCGATCTGCAGGGCCAGGTACATGACGGTTCGCGCATCGAAGCAGCCGGCGGCGATGTTTTTGCTGAAGCCGATGTCTTTGCTGCGCTTGCTCAGGAAAGATGTTTTCCGGACGAACGACTCCTCTCTGTCAAATAACGTCGCCATGAAGGAGGCCCTCGGGGCTTTCTTCAGGCTCAGGGTGCGTCCGCGTGGCTGGGTTTCAATGACTTCGAATTGGTCTTCCCATAAGGCAACGTTTTCGCTGAGCCCCATGGCCTTGGCAAACAGCTCGGGTTGCTGACGGGGAAAGTCATTATCGGAGCAGACATAGAAGAACGGTTTTATATCGGTGTCGGCGAACATCGATATGGCGCCATTCATGGTGATCATCGGGATGTCTGCAAACTCATGGATGGGGAAACGCTTCGCCGAATTGCCTGAGGCGATAATAAAGACCGGCCCGCTTTTTGTGTTTCTCAATTCACCAGGTGAGATTCGCCTTGGCAGGGAGGCGGGAGGATCCTTGCTACACGATCTATCTGAAATTTCCTTGCTCATCTGTCTTTCCTTGTTCAGATCATCGTTTGTGCGGTGACTATTCGAGTACGTGGCCTTGCCGTTGAAGGGTAGGGTTGGATGCTGGGAGGTTTCCAGATTTTCCTCGATATCTCAAGGTGTTTCTGGCGGTTACGATCTGCTAATCGACTGAAATCATTGCTTTTTGTTCAGCGCAGCTTCGTGCAGTTTCGCTCTGAATACAGTGCCGGTTCAACATCGCCATCGCCAAGATTGGATTTTTCGACGATGTTCGTCAAACGCGTCAAGGAGAACGCCATGCCCATCACGCCAGCACAACTGCTGCGTATCCTCCCCAATGCCGGCGCGAATGCCGGCATTTTTACACCTGTCCTCAATGCAGCCATGGGCTGTCGCCAGATCGTCGGTCCCAAGCGTGTCGCCGCGTTCCTCGCCCAGGTTGGTCATGAGTCAGGGCAGTTGCGTTATGTACGAGAGTTGGGCAACGCCGCCTACCTGGCGAAATATGACACCGGCCCGCTGGCCCTGCGCCTGGGTAATACGCCCGAGGCAGATGGCGATGGCCTGAAGTACCGCGGCCGGGGTTTGATCCAGATTACCGGCCGGGCCAATTACCAGGCCTGTGGTGAAGCGCTGGGCCTGGATCTGGTCAAGACCCCCGAGCTGCTGGAGCAACCCCAGTGGGCTGCACATTCGGCGGCCTGGTTCTGGTCGATCAATGGGCTCAATGCCCTGGCTGATGCAGGGCACTTCGACAAGATTACCCAGCGGATCAATGGTGGCCAGAATGGCGCGGCAGATCGTCGAGCACTGTATGCACAAGCGCTGAAGGTGCTCGAATGAGCCCGCTCCTGCTACGGCTCGCTCCGGCGGTCGGGCTGGCGCTTTCGCTGGCGGCCGCTGGTGTGGCGTGGAAAGTCCAGGACTGGCGCTATGGCAACACCTTGGCGGAGCAAGCCAGGCTACAGGCCGAGACCCTGAATCGATTGACCCTCGCAACGGCCGCTTCGCAGCAGCATGAAGCCGACAGGCGCCTGGCCCTGGAGCGGCAGCTGTCCGCCAGTGAACAAACCCATTACCGAGCCTTGAGCGATGCCCAACGTGACCAGGATCGCTTGCGCGATCGCCTTGCTACTGCCGATGTCCGGCTGTCAGTCCTCCTCGACGCCAACGATGTTGCCGCCGGTTGTGCAGTGCCTGCCGCCACCGGCGCCGGCGGCCTGGATCATGGCGCCCCACGCGCCCGACTTGACCCGGCGCATGCTCAACGAATTATCGCCATCACCGACGCCGGTGATCGCGGACTGATTGCCTTGCAGGCCTGTCAGGCCTATATCAGAGCGCTGGTCGGTAATCCGGCGAGCCTTGCAAGCGTCGACTGCTCGTGTACGGTAGGCCTCAATCGCGTGGAATCAGGAGAGCACCATGGACGACATTACCGAACTGGCCGCTGAATTGGGCAGACGCCTGCAGTTGCTCAATGCCCACGTCACCACGGCCGAGTCCTGTACGGGCGGGGGGATTGCCGAGGCGATTACCCGGATTCCCGGGAGCTCCGCCTGGTTCGAGGCCGGTTATGTCACCTATTCCAACCGCCAGAAGAGCCAGCAACTGGAGGTGCCAGCCCAGTTGTTCGAGAAGGTCGGGGCGGTCAGCCGCGAAGTGGTCGAGGCCATGGCACAGGGCGCCCAGCGCAAAAGCCTGGCGCGTTTTGCCGTGGCGGTCAGCGGGGTGGCCGGGCCGGACGGGGGTTCGCCGAGCAAACCGGTGGGCACCGTATGGCTCGCCTGGGCCGTTGGCCAGACGCTGATCAGCGAGCAGCGCTTCTTTTCAGGCAACCGCGACGAGGTCCGCCGACAAACGGTGAAGGCCGCGCTAGAGGGGCTGCTGCAACATGCCGCTGTAGAAATCTCAAATCAGGGGTAGGCGATCCTCGATCGCTGTGGAATAATACTGGCTACTTATACAGGTGTTGGCCGTCAGGCCTTATTGATTACGTGAGGACTTTAATGGACGACAACAAGAAGAAAGCCTTGGCTGCGGCCTTGGGTCAGATCGAACGTCAATTCGGCAAGGGTGCCGTAATGCGTATGGGCGATCAGGACCGTCAGGCTATTCCTTCCATCTCCACCGGCTCCCTGGGCCTGGACATTGCGCTTGGCATCGGCGGTCTGCCAAAAGGCCGAATCGTTGAAATCTACGGTCCTGAGTCGTCCGGTAAAACCACACTGACCCTGTCCGTGATCGCCCAGGCCCAAAAAGCCGGCGCGACCTGCGCCTTCGTCGACGCCGAACACGCCCTGGACCCGGAATATGCCGGAAAACTGGGCGTCAACGTCGACGACCTGCTGGTTTCCCAGCCGGACACCGGCGAGCAGGCCCTGGAAATCACCGACATGCTGGTGCGTTCCAACGCGGTCGACGTGATCATCGTCGACTCCGTGGCGGCACTGGTGCCAAAGGCTGAAATCGAAGGTGAAATGGGCGACATGCACGTGGGCCTCCAGGCTCGCCTGATGTCCCAGGCCCTGCGCAAGATCACCGGTAACATCAAGAACGCCAACTGCCTGGTGATCTTCATCAACCAGATCCGTATGAAGATCGGCGTGATGTTCGGCAGCCCGGAAACCACCACCGGTGGTAACGCACTGAAGTTCTACGCCTCGGTTCGCCTCGACATCCGCCGTACTGGCGCGGTGAAAGAAGGTGATGAGGTTGTCGGCAGCGAAACCCGCGTCAAGGTCGTGAAGAACAAGGTGGCTTCGCCGTTCCGTCAGGCCGAGTTCCAGATTCTTTACGGCAAGGGCATCTACCTCAATGGCGAGATGATCGACCTGGGTGTGTTGCACGGTTTTGTCGAGAAGTCGGGCGCCTGGTATGCCTACAACGGCACCAAGATCGGTCAGGGCAAGGCCAACTCGGCCAAGTTCCTGGCGGATAACCCGGAAGTTGCCGCTGCCCTCGAGAAGCAACTGCGTGACAAACTGTTGAGCCCGGTTGCAGACGTCAAGTCCGTGGCTAATCGCGAGACTGCTGACGATCTGGCTGACGCTGACATCTGATCGATCCGATGACCGCCGTACTCGATACCCTCGTCGCGGTGCGGCGAGCCGCGATGGACCTGCTCGCCAGGCGCGAGCACGGTCGGGTCGAGCTGACGCGTAAACTGCGTCAGCGCGGCGCGCCCGATGAGTTGATCGACACGGCTCTCGACCGTTTGACTGAAGAGGGCCTGCTGTCGGAGTCCCGTTACCTGGAAAGCTTCGTCGCTTATCGCGCCCGATCCGGCTATGGTCCTTTGCGCATTCGTGAGGAGCTGGGCCAGCGCGGTTTGCAACGCCCGGATATCGAACTCGCCTTGCGCGAAAGCGGTATCGATTGGCAGGAGCAACTGACGGACACCTGGCGTCGCAAGTTCTCAGGGCATTTGCCTATCGATGCACGAGAGCGAGCCAAGCAAGGGCGTTTCCTGGCGTACCGAGGCTACTCCATGGAAATGATCAACCGCTTGTTCAGCGGTCGCGGCATGGATGATTAATTAAAAAACGGCCCGCTATTTCGATAGCGGGCCGTTTTTTATGGGCTCAGGTTACCTTGATCGGCTCCCAGGTAAGGGGATGGGTCTTTTGGGCGGGTTGGGCCCAGTTTTCCGGCAGGTTGATGTAGTCCACCAACTCCCTCAAGCGACCATGATTACGGGCGTTGAAGGTGAACGTCAGACGTGTCAGGTGACTGAACCGGGCCTCGTCGTGCTCTTCACCGCTGTAGTCATGTTGATGAAAACAATCGTTCAGGCACAGGTCGGCGAAATCTACCTGCATCCGCTGCAGTGCCTGTTCGCTTAGCTTGTGATTCATGCGGATCACGAACTGATGCTTGAGCCAGCGACTGGAGTGGAAGTTGCGGTAGAACTGATTGATCTCTTCCACGGCCTCTTCGGCGTTGTACACCAGGCGCATGAGCTTCATGTCGGTGGGCAGGATGTAGCGATTTTCTTCCAGCTGTTCGTGGATAAAGTCCAGGGCGCTTTGCCAGAACCTGCCCCCGGGAACATCCAGCAGGACCACCGGTACCAGTGGGCTTTTGCCGGTCTGGACCAGCGTCAGGACTTCCAGCGCCTCGTCTAGCGTGCCGAAACCGCCAGGGCAGAGCACCAGTGCATCGGCCTCCTTGACGAAAAACAGCTTGCGGGTGAAGAAGAAGTGGAATGGCAGCAGGTTCGACGTGCCTTCAACGGTCGGGTTCGCGTGCTGTTCGAAAGGCAGGGTGATATTGAAGCCCAGGCTATGATCACGCCCCGCGCCTTCATGGGCAGCGGCCATGATGCCACCGCCGGCACCGGTGATGACCATCATGTCCGAGCGGGCCAGCGAAGCGCCCAATTCTCGGGCCAGGCCGTACAGTGGATGTTCGATAGGCGTTCGGGCCGAGCCGAAAACCGTGACTTTGCGTCGACCCTTGAATTGTTCGAGCGTACGGAAGGCGTGCTCCAATTCCCTCAGGGTCTGCAGCGTGATCTTGGCATTCCAGCGGTTGTGATCTTCCTGTGCCATGCGTAGCACAGTCAGGATCATGTCACGGTAAATGGGGAGGTTGGGGCTGTTGGGAGACACCAGGTTGAGTTGTTCTTCGACCTTGCGGGTAAGGTCGTGGCCGAGGTTCTCAAAATGACGACTGAGCAGGTCATTCGGTTTATAAGGCATTCAACTTCTCCTTCTTAACAGGACCCTGGCCCGGATGAGAGATTCATCAGGGCCACGACACTTCGTGTGTCGTCGTCAGCCCAGGCAGCGGCCTGGAAGTTGACCTGGCTTGATGCGGTCTGCAGCAAGGCGACCAAGCCATCCAGCGGGTTCTGTTTTTCCCTTTTGATAAAAACAAGCACGCCAAGGTGTTGGCCGGGCAGCCTCTTTCTGCCCGATGCAAATAGTCAGAACACTTCTGAATCTAGCCGATCTTTGCTGTCCTGATCATGGCGCTCAAAAGTGACCGTTGGCAACCGCTGGATAAGTGCACCGCCCTATAGCGCCGCTCGTCAGATTGCCGGCCGGGTGCGTGCCGCTCTGATTTACTGATAACAAGCGTGGCAATGCAATTTGGCGCTCAGGGCTGGTGCTACGTGATGGATTGAAGCGGATCGGGCATGGAGGCGGGAGAGATGACCAGGGTGACTCTGGAGCTCGACAGGCAGTTGTACTTGATGCTGTTGGAATCGGCGCAGGCCAATCGAGTGAGTCTTGAGGAGGAATGCTGTCGTCGACTGGGAGGGCGGGCATGGCGCTCGCGCTACCTTCAGGCGCTGGTGGCGGAACTGCGCGCCGACGATGAGCAGCGGCGCGCAAGCTCGGGTTGATTACTTCTTCGTCTTGGCAGGTTTCGGGCAATCCGATTCCTGGAAGCGCTCGGTCGCGACCGGGCGGTTGGTCTTAACCTCGGTGAATTCGTAGCGCATTGTCGCGCCCTTGGCCATCAACTTGCGAAAGCCCGGATTGGTGCACACCGTGGAACCCAACTGGAAATACACGGCCTTGGGGTCTGCGCGCATTTTCTGGGCATGGCTGCTTTGCACGCTGAGGTGGTTGATCAGCTCGGTGCCTTCGACGGTATACCCCTGGTCGAGAATGTCTTCGTTGATCGCCCGTGGCGTACCGACGCTACTTTCCTTGGCAACGTTCTGCAGCATCTTGTTCAGTTCGAGTTCTTTCAGCGACGCAGCCTGAGCGCTGAAGGACGTCGCCAGCAGAACGGCAACGGTAGGGACGATAAGGCGCAGCATGAAACTCTCCTGGTTCAGTGACTGGTGGTTCGACCGATCACATGACTGTGCGTTCAGTGGCCGGGGATTATAGGTGAGCCTGGGTGGACGGTACAGGCTCGTGCGCTCTGGTAGACTGCCGGCCTTTATTGCCCTGCCGAGTGTTGTTCGTGTCGAGTTTTCCTGTCTGCCGGCGTCGCCCGCGATGAATCACGCCCCTAACGCCGTAGCCCGCCTGCGCGATCAGCGCATCGATGAAGGGATCAAGCCGATCCAGGCCCGAGGCTGGCGCGCGCCCCGGTGCAGCGCCTGCCGGGTGATCGAGAGCCATTGCCTGTGCGCCTGGCGTCCGAGCGTCGAAACCCGTTCCGGGGTCTGCCTGATCATGACCAACAAGGAAGTGTTCAAACCGAGCAACACCGGTTGGCTGATCGCCGATGTGGTGCGCGACAACCATGCGTTCATCTGGTCGCGCACGGAGATCGATGAGCAACTGCTGGCGTTGCTGAACGATCCGCAATGGCAGCCGTACCTGGTGTTTCCGGGTGAATACGTCGAGCCATCGCGGGTCACCCACACGGTGGACCTCGATCAATCCAGGCGCCCGTTGTTCATTCTGCTGGACGCGACCTGGACGGAGGCGCGGAAGATTTTCCGCAAGAGCCCGTATTTCGACCGGCTGCCGATCCTGAGCCTGCTGCCCGACAAACTGTCGCGCTACCGTTTGCGTCGTTCGACCCGCAGCGAGCACCTGTGCACTGCGGAAGTGGCGGCGTTGTGTCTGGAGTTGGCGGGGGACAGCGACGCCGCGTCGGCCCTGGATGCCTATTTCGATGTGTTCAGCCAGCATTACCTGGGCGCCAAGGGTCAGCAGCAGGTCAACGTATCGACCCCGGCCCATGCCGAGTTGCAACCCTTCATTCGTACACCGCACACGGTATTGGCTCAATAGTGGCCCATACTGGACTCAGGGGCGGCCGTGCTGC
Organism: Pseudomonas sp. NFACC14; assembly: GCF_900106885.1. Classification (NCBI taxonomy): domain Bacteria; kingdom Pseudomonadati; phylum Pseudomonadota; class Gammaproteobacteria; order Pseudomonadales; family Pseudomonadaceae; genus Pseudomonas; species Pseudomonas sp. NFACC14. The sequence continues at coordinate 159,722 of NZ_FNOA01000003.1, read as the reverse complement.
TTGACCACCCCGGCTTCGCTGGGCATGCTTGGCGCCGACCAGGTCGCCGCCGTGTTTGAAACGTCATGTCTGGCGCTGCACGTGCCCCTGTGGATGGCGCCGCAGGGTGGTGTCTTGAGTTGTCTTGGCGAGGCGCGAATGCATCGAGCCTGCCATAAAAAAACAGGATCATTTGAAAAATGGCCACATACGAAATCCTGATTGCCGATGATCACCCGCTCTTTCGCAGCGCGTTGCATCAGGCAGTGACCCTGGGCCTCGGCCCGGATGTCCGATTGACGGAGGTGGCCAGTATCGCGGAACTGGAGGTCCAGTTGACGGCGAAGTCCGATTGGGACCTGGTGCTGCTGGATCTGAACATGCCCGGTGCCTATGGTTTTTCAGGGCTGGTGCTGTTGCGCGGCCAATACCCGCAGATCCCCGTGGTGATGGTCTCGGCCCAGGAAGAAGCGTCAGTGATGGTCAAGGCCCGGGAGTTCGGCGCCAGTGGCTTCATCCCCAAGTCCAGCTCCCTTGAAATGATTCAAAAGGCCGTGAAGGCGGTCCTGGACGGCGATGTCTGCTGGCCGCCCCAGGCGTTTGAAGCCGTGAGCGTGTCCGAAGAGGCCAAGGCCGCCAGCGCGGGCCTGGCCAGCCTCACGCCGCAGCAGTTTCGAGTGTTGACCATGGTCTGCGAAGGCCTGCTGAACAAGCAGATTGCTTATGAGCTGAACGTGTCGGAGGCCACTATCAAGGCCCACGTCACAGCGATATTCCGTAAACTGAACGTACGGACCCGGACCCAGGCGGCCTTGCTGCTGCAACAACTTGAGTCAATTTCGCCGCAGGCTTAAAGCGCCGCTTCACGCTTTTTTGACCGGGTTTGAATTAGTTTCTCCACTCCTTTTCGATCAGTTGCCCACTCTATGTCACCTTTTAAAGGCCAGACCGGCCTGAAACGCATCCTCAACGCCTCCGGCTATTCCTTGGACGGGCTGCGCGCGGCTTTTGTCGGCGAAGCGGCGTTCCGTCAGTTGGTGTTGCTCAACGTCGTACTGATTCCGTTGTCCTTCTTCCTGAACGTCAGCCGTGTCGAACAGGCGCTGCTGATTGCCGTGTGCCTGCTGGCATTGATCGTGGAATTGCTCAACTCGGCGGTGGAGGCGGCCATCGACCGCATCTCCCTGGAGCTGCACCCGTTGTCGAAAAACGCCAAGGACATGGGCAGCGCTGCCCAGTTCGTCGCCCTGACGATGATCGCATTGGTGTGGGGCCTGATCCTGCTGTAACGGCTCAGGCAATGGCCGGCAGCACGATTTCGTCGCTGCGCTGGGCCCCGGCGGTGAACGCCCGGCACAATTCGAGAAATTCGCGCATGGCGGAGGTCTGGTACTTCTGTTTGTGCCAGATGAAATAGAACTGCCGCGCCAGGTCCATGTCCGGTGTTTCCACCGCGACGAGGCTGCCGCGGCGGAAGGCGTCGCGCAGGGCCAGGCGTGAGATGCAGCCTATGCCCAGGCCGGATTCAACGGCGCGCTTGATCGCTTCGGTGTGTTCCAACTCCAGGCGGATGTTCAACGCGCTGCGGTGGTGGCGCATGGCCTGGTCGAAAGTCAGTCGCGTGCCCGAACCCTGTTCCCGCAGAATCCAGGCTTCACGGGTCAATTCCTCCATGGTCGCCTGGCCGCGCTCGGCCAGCGGGTGTTGAGGGGCGCAGAACACCACCAGTTCGTCCTCGACCCAGCTTTGCACTTCGATGTCCGGATGGCTGCAGTCGCCTTCGATTAGACCCAGATCAATTTCATAGTGGGCAACCTGGTGCACGATATTGGCAGTGTTCTGCACGTGCAGCTTCACCTGGCTTTCCGGATGGCGCTGCATGAACCCGCCGATCAACAAGGTCGCCAGGTAATTGCCGATGGTCAGCGTCGCGCCGACCGCCAGTGAGCCGAAACCGGACTTGCCATTGAGCAGGTCTTCGATCTCCTTGGCCTGGTCCAGCAGCGCCACTGCCTGGGGCAGCAGCTGTTTGCCCAGGGCATTGAGGCTCAGGCGTTTGCCGGCGCGGTCGAACAGCTGGCAGCTCGATTGCCGCTCCAGTTCGGTGATGGAGGTGCTGGCCGCCGACTGCGACAGGTTGAGCTGGCCCGCAGCGCGAGACACGCTTTCCTGCTGGGCGACGGCGACGAAGACTTGAAGTTGACGTAGAGTAAATCGCATATCGATATAACCGATAACCCTTATCTTAATAATCCATTTAACAGATATTGTCGCCGCCATTAGAATGCGATGCAATTGCGCAGGTTATCGGCGCAGGCATCATTCCCAGGAGTCCCCGTACATGAGCAACATGAACCACGAGCGTGTCCTCAGTGTTCATCACTGGAACGACACTCTGTTCAGCTTCAAGTGCACCCGCGATCCGGGCCTGCGCTTCGAGAACGGTCAGTTCGTGATGATCGGCCTGCAACAGCCCAACGGCCGCCCGCTTATGCGCGCTTACTCGATTGCCAGCCCGAACTGGGAAGAGCATCTCGAATTCTTCAGCATCAAGGTGCCCGATGGTCCGCTGACTTCCCAGCTGCAGCACCTGAAGGAAGGCGACGAGATCATCATCAGCAAGAAACCCACCGGCACCCTGGTGCTGGACGATCTCAAGCCGGGCAAGCATTTGTACCTGCTCAGCACCGGCACCGGCCTGGCGCCGTTCATGAGCGTCATCCAGGACCCGGAAACCTATGAGCGTTTCGAAAAAGTGATCCTGTGCCACGGCGTGCGTTACGTCAATGAAGTCGCGTACCGCGAATTCATCACCGAGCACTTGCCGCAGAACGAGTTCTTCGGCGAAGCCCTGCGTGACAAGCTGATCTACTACCCGACCGTGACGCGCGAGCCGTTCGAGAACGAAGGCCGCCTGACCGACCTGATGCGCAGCGGCAAGCTGTTCCGCGACATCGGCCTGCCACCGATCAACCCGCAGGACGACCGCGCCATGCTGTGCGGCAGCCCGAGCATGCTCGACGAGACCAGTGAAGTGCTCAACAGCTTCGGCCTGACCGTTTCGCCGCGTATGCGCGAGCCGGGTGACTACCTGATCGAGCGGGCGTTTGTAGAGAAGTAGGCCTCGGCATCTGCGGTGGCCTATAGACCGCCATCGCGAGCAGGCTCGCTCCCACAATGGAATCTGTGTGAACACAAATCTCGTGCTCACTGCGGATCGAATGTGGGAGCGAGCCTGCTCGCGATGGCCGCGACTCGGTCCAACTGACAGAACGTAAAAAAGCCCGCGCCGCCTGAAGAAGGCCATGCGGGCTTTTTCGTTTCCGGGTTTTATTGAACGGCAGGAACGACTTCCAATACCCGGATCATCCCCGGTTGCGGGTAATGCCAGCGAACGTCCACATCCCAGAACTGCGCGCCATATTCCCGTTCGGCTGTGGGAATCTGGTACGCCGGGCGTGGGTCTTGGGCCAGGCATTGTTCGATCAGCTCCACCAAGGGTTCCTGCAGACGTATGGCATGGTCCTGGGCTTGTAGCAGGGCAGTGTCCGCCCATTGCACGGAGATCAGCTCAGGCGCCGCACTGGCGATGCTGTTCGATGCCGAGCCGATGATGTCGGCGTAGGGCACGTAGGGCTTGATGTCGAGCACCGGCGTGCCGTCCAGCAAATCGATACCCGAGAGCCACAGGCGCCCGGCTTCGACCCGTTCCAGCTTCACGACCGACTGGCCAATGCCGTTGGGGCGATGGGTGGCGCGGGTGGCGAACACGCCCATGGACTTGTTGCCGCCCAGGCGTGGCGGTCGCACTTTCAAGCGTGGCTTGTCCTCCAGGGCCTGGTGGAACAGGAACAGCAGCCAGACATGGCTGACCTGCTCCAGGCCTTGCACCGCCTCGCCCTGGTCGAACGGCGCCACCAGCTCCAGCACACCGCGTGCGGCCGGAGCCAGTTGCGGTTGGCGGGGGATGGCGAACTTCTCCTTGAAGCAGGAGCGGACGAAGCCGATGGGAGAGACGCTGTAGGTCATGGGTTGGGATCGAGGCGGGATGGAGAGGGCATGATAACGCGAGAGCTGAAATCGACACGGTCCTCTGCGGCGAGGGAGCAAGCTCCCTCGTCACAAAAGCCCCCAGGATTCAGCTGTCCTTCAAAGTCAGCCGCGAACGCGCAGCGTCAGGCCCTTGAGGAAGTTGCGCAGCAATTGGTCGCCACACGGGCGGTAGTTGGTGTGGCCGAACTTGCGGAACAGCGCGCTCAGTTCCGGCTTGGACACCGGGAACTCGGCGGCCTTGAGGATGGCGTGCATGTCGTCTTCCTTCAGCTCGAAGGCCACCCGCAGTTTCTTGAGGATGATGTTGTTGGTCACTGGCACTTCGATCGGCTGGGGCGGACGGCTTTCGTCCTTGCCACGCTTGAAGATCACCAGGCCATCGAGAAAATGCGCCATGACCTCGTCAGGGCAGAACACGAAGCCTTCTTCCTCGTCTTTCTTGAGGTAGCCCGCCAGGTCCGCCAGGGAGACGTCCAGGCCACCCAGCTTGATGATCTCGATGACTTTCTTGTCGCTGATGTCGAGCATGTAGCGCACGCTGCGCAGTACGTCGTTGTGAATCATGTGTGCAGTCCTGATCAATCGGCAGTGGGCGCCTGCGTTCGGTGCGGCGCCGGAAAAAATTAGAATTTCTCTTTGGCGGACAGATAGCGCCACTGGCCCAGCGGCACCTTGCCAATGGACACGCCGCCGATGCGGATACGGCGAATGGCGACGACCTTGAGCCCGACCGCCTGGCAAAACAGAGCGATCACGCCGGGCTGCGGGTTTTTCATGGCAAAGCGCAGGCGGTTCTCGTTCTGCCAGCTGGCCTTGACCGCCGGCAGCTCCTTACCCTTGTAGGTCAAGCCATGGTTCAGGCGATTGAGGCCATGGGCGACCATGTCACCTTCGACTTCCACCACGTATTCCTGCTCGATCTTGGCGGCGTCGGCGGTAAGCTTGCGCAAGATCTTCCAATCCTGGGTGAACACCAGCAGCCCGCTGGCGTTGGCTTGCAGGTCGGCACTGGCGGTCAGGCGCAGGAAATGGCCCTTGAGCGGCCGCTTGCCGAAGCGATGTTCTTCGCTCAGGGTCTGCGGGCCAAGGGAGGCCATCGCGGCGTCTGCGTCCATGCCTGCCGGGGCGTTCAGCAGGAGTGTCACTGGCTCCGGCGCGGTGGCCTTGGCCCCGGGGTCGAGTTCGACCTTCTGGGTCGTTACCTTGAACTGCGGTTCGTCGATCACTTCGCCATCCACGGTGACCCAGCCGCCCTCGATGAACAGCTCAGCCTCGCGACGGGAACAGCCGACGAGTTCGATGAGGCGTTTGGAGAGACGAATCGGGTCAGTCATGACGGGGGCCGTAACAAAAAGAGGGTGGGCATTGTACCTGCCTGGGGCCGGTTAATCGCGGGTCCATTTGCCTCATGCAACTTTTAGCCGCGTCCGGCCTTCAGATCGGGCTGCTTGTAGCGCATGTGCAGCAATGGGTAGGGCTGGTTCATGCCATCTTTTGCCGAGCGCCCGACCACTTCGAAGCCTTGCTTGAGATAGAAGCCCAAGGCTTGCGGGTTCTGTTCGTTGACGTCCAGTTGATTGGCGTTCAGGTGTTCCATGGCGTAGCGCAGCAACAGCTTGCCCAGGCCCTGGCCACGGTGTTGCGGGGCGATGAAGAGCATCTCGACCTTGCCAGCCGCGACACCGGCGAAGCCGGTGATCCGCTGGCGCGCGTCCCGGGTGCAAATGAGCATCACCGCATCCAGGTAACGGGTGAGCACCAGGTTTTTCAGCAGTTCGATGTAGCTGTCTGGCAGAAACTCATGGGTGGCCCGAACCGACGCCTCCCAAACCTGGGTCAGTTCCTGGTAATCGCTCGGTTTCGGTGTATGGATGACCGAATGCTGGCGCATGTCCGCCTGTTCCTTGTGCTGGATGTGCTGGGTTTCTCCATACGATAGCCGTAAAAAAGCCCCGCATCCTGTGAGGATGGCGAGGCTTTTCAATTTTTTGGCGATGAACGAACCTGTGGGAGCCGAGCTTGCTCGCGATAGCGTCGTGTCAGCCAACATTCATGCTGATTGATGCACCGCCATCGCGAGCAAGCTCGGCTCCCACAAGTATTGCAGCAGCCTGTAAAGCGCGGCAGATCAACCGATCTGTTCAGCCCACAAGTCATACTCATCGGCATCGGTCACCTTGCACCAGACCTTGTCCCCTGGCTTGAGGTTGCTGCCGTTGTCGATGAAGACGTTGCCGTCGATTTCCGGCGCGTCGAAGAAGCAGCGGCCCACGGCGCCTTGCTCGTCCACTTCATCCACCAGCACTTCGATTTCACGGCCGATGCGCATTTGCAGGCGCGCCGAGCTGATGGCCTGCTGGTGCGCCATGAAGCGTTCCCAACGGTCCTGCTTGACGTCGTCCGGCACCACGTCCAGGTCCAGATCGTTGGCCGGTGCGCCTTCCACAGGGGAATACTGGAAGCAGCCAACACGGTCGAGCTGGGCTTCGGTCAGCCAGTCCAAGAGGTACTGGAAGTCTTCTTCGGTTTCCCCGGGGAAGCCGACGATGAAGGTCGAGCGGATGATCAGGTCCGGACAGATTTCGCGCCAGTTCTTGATGCGGGCCAGGGTCTTGTCTTCGAAAGCCGGGCGCTTCATGGCCTTGAGGACTTTCGGGCTGGCGTGCTGGAACGGGATGTCCAGGTACGGCAGGATCTTGCCGGCCGCCATCAGCGGGATCAGCTCGTCGACATGCGGATACGGGTAAACGTAATGCAGGCGGACCCAGACGCCCAGGGTGCTGAGGGCTTCGCACAGTTCGGTCATGCGGGTTTTCACCGGCGCGCCGTTCCAGAAGCCGGTGCGGTATTTCACGTCGACGCCATAGGCGCTGGTGTCCTGGGAGATCACCAGCAGCTCCTTGACGCCGGCCTTGACCAGGCGCTGGGCTTCGTCGAGCACATCGCCCACCGGGCGGCTCACCAGCTTGCCGCGCATCGACGGGATGATGCAGAAACTGCAGCTGTGGTTGCAGCCTTCGGAAATCTTCAGGTAGGCGTAGTGGCGCGGGGTCAGCTTGATGCCCTGTGGCGGCACCAGGTCGATCAGCGGGTTGTGGTCCTGGCGTGGCGGCACCACGTCATGCACGGCGTTGACCACCTGCTCGTACTGCTGCGGCCCGGTCACGGACAGCACGCTTGGGTGCACGTTGCGGATGTTGCCTTCTTCCACGCCCATGCAGCCGGTGACGATGACCTTGCCGTTTTCCTTGATGGCTTCGCCGATCACTTCCAGGGACTCGGCCTTGGCCGAATCGATGAAGCCGCAGGTGTTGACCACGACCACGTCGGCGTCCTGGTACGTGGACACGACGTCATAGCCTTCCATGCGCAGCTGGGTCAGGATGCGCTCGGAGTCGACCAGAGCCTTCGGGCAACCCAGGGATACGAAGCCAACCTTCGGATTGGCTGGCGTGGTAGTGGTGGACATGTCTAACCTCGGTGTAGGGGGATCGTCTCTTGCCGAGACAGGGCGCCTGGCGCGCCTCTGATCAAAAAGTGCGCAATTCTATCCAGGGTCGACGCACTTGACCAGCTTTATACCGGGAAATGCGACGAGTGCTGCGCTATGCTTCGCGCCTTTGCGTTCTGGCGATTGCTACAGTCAATAAAACGTCTGTAACAATGCGTAAAACAGCGCATGCTGCCTCAACAAAGCATAGTGCTTCGTTCGAGAAGACAGGTCTGGGAAACGGGAGTGTTGGATGGGTCATGCAAGTAGTCAGGTGGCAGGTGCCGAGCATTCGGCAGCGAAGCCGCTGAGCATGCTGGTCGCGGCGGTCGGAGTGGTTTATGGCGACATCGGTACGAGCCCGTTGTACACCCTCAAGGAAGTGTTTTCCGGTGCCTATGGCGTGCCTGTCAATCACGATGGGGTGCTGGGGATCCTGTCGCTGATTTTCTGGTCGCTGATCTGGGTCGTGTCGATCAAGTACATGATGTTCGTGCTGCGCGCCGACAACCAGGGCGAGGGCGGGATCATGGCGCTCACCGCCCTGGCGCGGCGAGCCGCGGCGGGAAGGGCGCGACTGCGGACATTCCTGGTGATCTGCGGCTTGATCGGCGCGGCGCTGTTCTACGGCGACAGCATGATCACGCCAGCGATCTCCGTGCTCTCGGCCATTGAAGGTCTTGGCCTGGCGTTCGAAGGCATCGATCACTGGGTGGTGCCCTTGTCGCTGGTGGTGCTGGTGGGGTTGTTCCTGATCCAGCGCCACGGCACTGCACGGATCGGCACCCTGTTTGGCCCGATCATGGTGACCTGGTTCCTGGTGCTTGGCGCCCTGGGCGTGTACGGCATCGCTCAACATCCGGAAGTGCTGCAGGCGGTGAACCCGGCCTGGGCCGTGCGTTTTTTTATGGTTCACCCGGGCATGGGGGTGGCGATCCTCGGTGCCGTGGTGTTGGCGCTGACCGGCGCCGAAGCGCTGTACGCCGACATGGGGCACTTCGGCCGCAAACCGATTGCCCGTGCCTGGTTCATCCTGGTGTTGCCGGCGCTGGTGCTCAATTACTTCGGCCAGGGTGCGTTGTTGCTGGGCGACCCGGAAGCGGCGCGCAACCCGTTTTATCTGCTGGCGCCGAGCTGGGCGCTGCTGCCGTTGGTGGGCCTGTCGACGCTGGCCACGGTGATTGCCTCGCAAGCGGTGATTTCCGGCGCGTTCTCCCTGACGCGCCAGGCGATCCAGCTCGGTTACATCCCGCGCATGTACATCCAGCACACCTCCAGCGCCGAGCAGGGCCAGATCTACATCGGTGCGGTGAACTGGTCGCTGATGGTGGGTGTCGTGCTGCTGGTGCTGGGTTTCGAATCTTCCGGCGCACTGGCTTCGGCCTACGGCGTGGCCGTGACCGGTACGATGCTGATGACCACGGTCCTGGTGTCCGCCGTGATACTGCTGTTGTGGAAATGGCCGCCGCTGCTGGCTGTTCCGGTGCTACTCGGTTTCCTTTTGGTGGACGGCCTGTACTTCGCCGCCAACGTGCCGAAAATCATCCAGGGCGGTGCGTTCCCGGTCATCGCCGGTATTGCCTTGTTCGTGCTGATGACCACCTGGAAGCGCGGCAAGCAATTGCTGGTAGAGCGCCTGGATGAGGGGGCGTTGCCGCTGCCGATCTTCATCAGCAGCATCCGCGTGCAGCCGCCGCACCGGGTCCAGGGCACCGCCGTGTTCCTGACCGCGCGTTCGGACGCCGTGCCTCACGCGCTGTTGCACAATCTATTGCACAACCAGGTGCTGCATGAGCAGGTGGTGCTGCTGACCGTGGTGTACGAAGACATTCCCCGGGTGCCACCGCAGCGGCGCTTCGAGGTCGATGCCTATGGCGAGGGGTTCTTCCGGGTGATCCTGCACTTCGGTTTCACCGACGAACCGGACGTTCCGCAGGCGCTCAAGCTCTGTCATCTCGATGACCTGGACTTCAGCCCGATGCGCACCACCTACTTCCTCAGTCGCGAGACCGTCATCGCCTCCAAGCTTGAGGGCATGGCCCGCTGGCGCGAGATACTGTTCGCCTTCATGCTGAAAAATGCCAACGGTAACCTTCGCTTCTTCAACCTGCCGTTGAACCGGGTGATTGAACTGGGGACGCAGGTCGAGATGTAGCATCAGGAAAACAAAAGCCCTCGTTGCCTTGCGGCGGCGGGGGCTTTTTTGTGGGCGACACACAGGCTGATGCCAAAGTGAAGCCCCTGTGGGAGCGAGCTTGCTCGCGATAGCGGAGTGTCAGTTTGCAAAGATGTTGAATATGCCACCGCTATCGCGAGCAAGCTCGCTCCCACAGGAGGGGCCTGTGTAAATCCCGCAGCGACAAAAAAGCCCCGGCAACCGCAAGGCTGCCGAGGCTTTTTGTCAGGCGTGTATCGACTTACTGTTCGGCAACCTTGTTCTGCCGCTCGTTGATCTCGTCCACCAGGCGCTTGGCCAGGGCCGGGTAGTTTTCGTCGAAGTGATGGCCACCGGGCAGCTTGATGGCTTCGCCAACGGCTGTCTTGTCGGTGCAGCCGCTTTCGTCGGCTTCTTCACCGCCATAGATGCACACCACTTTATCGGCCGGCAGCTTGGCCATTTCCGGGCCGGTGGCGGCTTCGGTGCCGGCGTTGCCAAGCCAGCCTTCGACTTCGATCTCGAAGCTGCCGGTGCGGGCGAAGGCCAGCAGGATGATCGCATCGACTCGTTGTTGCTCGGTGGCCGGCAGGCGATTGTAGATGGCCGGCAACACGTCGGCGCCGAAGGAATAGCCGGTCAGGATGAAGCGCTTGGTGCCCCAGATCTGCCGGTAGTGCTGCATCAGCTCGGTCAGGTCCGCCGCGCTCTGCTCCGGGCTCTTGTGTTGCCAGTAGTAGCGCAGGGTGTCGATGCCGACCACCGGGTAGCCGATCTTGGCCATTTCATCGGCGACGTCGCGGTCCAGGTCGCGCCAGCCGCCATCTCCGGAGAGAAACAGGGTGACGGTGTCCCGTGTCTGGCTGGCCGGGACTTCCACTACCGGGATGCTCAGGCCGCCCTTGGCCTTGTCAGTGCCCACCAGGATCTTGCGCAGTTCGTTGTTCAGCACTTGTGGCAGGTTGATGTCGTAGTCGCTGATGCTGGTCTCGGCATTCGATTGGTCCCGTACGAAACCGGCGCTGGTGTCGTCAGGGTTATCGTTCCAAGCCACCAGCCAATGGCCGTGGGTTGCCTTTTTGGGCAGCAGATGGGTGCAGCCGGGTTTTTCCAGGGCCAGGTCCACTGAAACGGCCTTGGCCTTGTCGTCCTTCTGTTCAGCCAGCCAGCGCCAGGCCAGCACGGCGCCAGGGCCGATGCCGCTGACCAGCGTGGCCGGGCCCTGGAGCTCTCTCAGGCCGGCCTGCAGTGCACGGCCTTGCAACATGCAGTCCTTGGGCAGGATCACCTGGACGATCTGGGCCGAGCCGCTGCGGCTGAGGGTCGTCAATTGCGTGTCGTTGAGCTTCTGGTCTTCATTGACGGCCACCAGCACCCGGGCACGTGCCTTGGTGCCGGGAGTGACCCGGGTCAGCGCTGCGCCATCGGCGGGCGCCAGTTGTTCAAGGGTTGGTTGCGGGGCCGGGCGGTTCCAGTACCAGTAACCGCCACCGAGAATCACGGCCAGCACCAGCAGGGCGGCCACTACATATCGCCAGGAGCGTTGCATCATCAGCGTTTCACCAGTCCGGTCAGGCCGCCCGCAATCAGGGCGGCAGTATCGGCCAGCGCCACCAGCGGATCGAGTCCGGCGGGCACGGCCATGTAACGAGGTTCCCAGTCAGGCTGGAATTTGTCTTTGAAGCGGCGCAGCCCCTGGAAGTTATAGAGCTGCTCGCCACGGCGGAACACCATCGAGCCCAGGCGCTGGGTCAACGGCGCACCGCGTCGCGGTTGCAGGCCCGACAGCGGGACCATGCCGAGGCTGAAGCGGGCGTAATCATGGTTTTTATAATGCTGGATGAGGCCGACCATCATGAACTCCATGGTCAGTTTCGGCGCCTCGGGGTGGGCGCGCATCAGGTCGAGGCTGGCCAGTTCGTGGCTGTGGGTTTCCAACAGATTGGCGAACGCCACCGGCCGGCCTTCGAAACGAATCACCGCGATGCGGAAATGCTTGAGGTAGTCATCGCTGAAACGCCCCAGGGAGAAACCTTTTTCCCGCACGTTCTTGCCAGTCAGCCAGGCATCGGAAATGACCTTGAGCTCATCCATCGGCGCCTGGCCCGGTTCGTGGATCTCCAGCGACAGGCCGTCACGGGTGCCGCGGTTCCAGGTGTAGCGCAAGTCCTTCATCTCTTTGCCCTTGGCTTCGAGATCGAAACGCTTGAGGTCGACCCGTGCTTCCTCGCCCAGCTTGATGGCCGTCAGGCCGATGTCCATGTAGTACGGCAGGTTTTCGGCGCGCACCTGATAGAACACGGGACGGGCATGGTAGATGTCGCACAGGTCGCGGAACTGCCAGATCATTTCGGCCCGTTGCTGGGTCGGACCGATCGGGTCATACAGCGCCACCAGGCTGCGACCACGGCGGGCATACATCAGGAACGCCTCGTCGTTGGGGTGGAACAGCAGCGCCTTGTCACCGGTCAGCGCCAGGCCGCCGTCGGGTTGCGAGGAGGCCATGAGAATCGTCTTGGCCCGCTCCAGTTCCTCTGCCGTCGGCAGATGGATCACCGGACGCGCGGTGCGCAGCAGCCAGGTCAGGGATACCACCACCAGCAGCACCGCGGCGCCCAGTAGCGAGCGCAGGCCGCGAGGGGCGTCGGCATCGAGGGTGAACTGCCACCACAGTTGATGGCTGTAGGGCACGTCCTGATAGGCAAACAGCAGCAGCCAGATCGACGCGCCGAGCACGCAGAGGCTGGCGATCAGGAACAGCGGGGAAAACGGCAGTTCAGTCAGGCGGCTCGGACGATAAAAGGAGCGCCGGAATACCGCCAGCAGGGCGGCCGTCAGGGTCAGTAGCGTGGCTTCTTCCCAGTCGAAGCCCTTGAGCAGCGAGAGCAGGGCGCCCACCAGCAACAGAACCGTGGTCAGCATCCAGGCGGCCGACAGGCGACGGCGCAGGCCCTGGGCGAGCAACAGGCACAACACGCCCACCAGGCTGGCGCCGAAGTGCGAAGCGTCCACCAGTCGATGGGGGATCAGGAAGCCGATGTGCTCCAGGCGAGTGTCGATTTCCGGTGTCACGCCGGAAAACAGCAGCACCACGCCGGAGAGAAACACCAGCACCGCCAGGATCGGCGCGGCGAAACCCGACGCCGCCCGCAGGCTCTGGCGGGTCTGGAACAGCCGTTGCGCCTCGTTGATCAGCAGCAACACGCAGGCCACCAGCATCGGCAGCAGCACGTAGATCAAGCGATACAGCAACAGCGCGGCGGCCAGCGGTGCGGCACCGAGTTTGTCGGCGAACGCGGCCAGCAGGATCGCCTCGAATACCCCGACCCCACCCGGTACATGGCTGAGTACGCCGGCAGCCAGGGCCAGCAGGTACACCAGCAGGAAAGCGCCGAACGGCGGTGCCTCGGGCAGCAACAGATACAACACGGTGGCGGCCGCGGCGACATCCAGCGCGGTGATCACCAGTTGCAGGAAAGTCAGGCGTCGACCCGGCAGGCGCAGCGTGCGACGCCCGGCCTTTACCAGAAGGCTGTCCCGATGCGGCTGTTCCGGCAGGCGCCGGCGGTAAATGCCGATGGCCAATACGCTGGTGAGCAGCAGCACCGCCGCGGCAATGGTCCCCAGCAAGGCGGCAGGCAAGTGCAGCGCGGCAGACGCGGCGGGCAGGTTGCTGAGTGTCGCCAGGGCCGCCAGCGGCGGCAACGCGCAGCCCAGGGACAGGCTGGCGAACAGCGTCATATGGGCGACATCCGATGCCCCCAGGCCATGGCGCGCATACAGGCGGTAGCGAACCGACCCTCCCGACAGCAGCGACAGGCCAATGGCGTTACCGATGGCGAACGCGGTGAACCCGCCCAGGACCATGGTTTGTGGCGGCAGCGTCACACCGGCGTAACGGCTGGCGGACCATTCATAGCCCAGAAGAATGATGAAGCCGACGACCGTGGCGGCGATCGCACCAAGCAGGGCGGGCCGGGGCACTTCAAGAATCGAGTCGTGCAGAGCGTACAGATCGAGTTCGCTCAGCAGATGGCGGCAAGCAATCAATGCAATCGCAAACAGCAGCAGCGTGACCGCGAGGCCGATGGGCTGGCGGTACTGGCTGATCCGATCCAGCCAGCGCAGTCGCTCGGCTTTGATCGGTTGTGTCGCAGTAACGGAGTCTTGCGGGTCAGACGAGTGGGCGCGCATCAATCACCTCTTGAGCTATGCGCGACAGGATGGGGGTATCCAGCCAAGTTACCAATCCCCGCGAAGGAAAATAATTACAAAATCTTTGTAATGTAGAGCTTTTTTCGCCAGACGCAAAAAAGGCCACTCTTTCGAGCAGCCTTTCTTGGTGTTTGGTTGCGGGAGCCGGATTTGAACCGACGACCTTCGGGTTATGAGCCCGACGAGCTACCAGACTGCTCCATCCCGCGTCTGTGTGGCGGCATTCTACAGAGGAACGAGCCGCTGTCAACCCCGGCGTCAAAAAAACCTGTTCCGCTTCAAGCGCTTAGCCTTGCGTATGGGCATTGTGACGACGCTGTGACGCAGGCCTGGCAAGGGCTGAAGCTCTATTGGAGGGGGCGTTGCGATTGAAGAAGTAAATATGTGTAGGTGTTTTCGGAACCCGACGAAGGATCTTTCAAACTACTGGTGCTATATACAGGTGCCGGTGCGATACTGGTGGTCCGATTCGTCCCACACCCCTGTTTTTCTATGACTCAACGTAAAATCATCCATGTCGACTGTGACTGTTTCTATGCCGCTATCGAGATGCGCGATGATCCACGGCTGGCCGGCAAGCCCATGGCGGTGGGGGGATCGGCGGATCGACGGGGTGTGATTGCCACCTGCAACTACGAGGCGCGGGCCTACGGCGTGCGCTCGGCCATGTCTTCCGGCCACGCCTTGAAGCTCTGTCCGGACCTCACCATCGTCAAGCCACGGATGGAGGCCTATCGGGAAGCGTCGAAGGAAATTCATACGATTTTCAGCGATTACACCGACCTGATCGAGCCACTGTCTCTGGACGAGGCCTACCTGGATGTCTCTGCCAGTGCCCATTTCGGCGGTAGCGCCACCCGCATCGCCCAGGACATTCGCCGACGTGTTTCCAACCAGTTGCACATCACCGTGTCCGCCGGCGTCGCGCCGAACAAGTTCCTGGCCAAGATCGCCAGTGACTGGAAAAAGCCCAACGGATTGTTTGTCATCACCCCGGACCAGGTCGAGGACTTCGTCTCGGCCCTGCCGGTCAGCAAGCTCCACGGTGTAGGCAAGGTCACCGCCGATAAGCTGAACCGGCTCGGTATCGTCGATTGCCTGCAGTTGCGTCAGTGGGACAAGCTGGCGCTGGTGCGCGAATTCGGCAGTTTCGGTGAGCGGCTCTGGAGCCTGGCCCGTGGGATCGATGAGCGTCTGGTGCACAACGACAGCCGACGGCAGTCCATCAGCGTCGAAAATACCTACGATGTCGACTTGCCCGACCTGGTGAGTTGTCTCGACAAACTGCCGGAACTGATGGAAACCCTCAAAGGGCGCATGGCGCGGATCGACAGCAGTTATCGACCGGGCAAGCCGTTCGTCAAAGTGAAGTTTCACGACTTCACCCAGACCACACTGGAACAGGCCGGGGCAGGGCGGGACCTGGGCAGTTACCAGTTGCTGCTGACCCAGGCGTTCAACCGGGGCGGCAAACCGGTGCGGTTATTGGGGATCGGGGTGCGGCTGGAAGATTTGCGGGGAGGGTTCGAGCAGTTGGAGTTGTTCGAGCGGCGAGACTGATGATGAGTGTCCTGTTTGGCGCGGTCCTTGTGGCAAGGGAATCCTGTGGGAGCAAAGCTTGCTCGCGAAAGCGTCCTTGAGAACGTCATCGCGGGCAAGCCTTGCTCCCACAGGTCTTGCCCTCACACAATCCCCTTGTCGCAGGGGATATTTCAGTTAGTGCCAGGATCCGCCACCAACCGCCCGCCATCCTTGGTCAGGGCTTTCATGAACTCGGTCTGCAACTCCGGATCGTTGCGCGTCAGTTCGATCAGGCTCTGCTCCAGTTCGCTGGCCTCTTCTTCAAGCCCCAGCTCCGACAGGCGCTTGACTCGATGAACCCATTGGCTCACCTCGTCGTCTTCCAGGTCGTCGTAGATCAACGCATGAGCTTCCACCAGCTTGCTGCGCAAGGTGCTGCTGATGCTCAGGGATGAGTCGGTGTGCACTTCGTCCTGGGCATCCGTCACGCTGATCTGCAATTTGCCGAACTGGCTCAGGTCCTGCTCGGCGAACGGACTTTCCAGCAGGTTCAAGCGCAGCACGCCGTTACGGTCAGTGCTCAGCTCGAAGGTCTGCCGGGCGGCCTTGACCTCCACCGGGCGTTCGCTCCAGGGCAGGCTCGAGTGTTCCGTACGCTTGTCGCGCTGGACTTCGTCGATGCCCGCCAGGTTCTGCTGGGCACGGCCATGGGAGGGGACGTTCATGAACGGGTTGAGCCCGGCGAAACCGTAGCTGATCCAGTCACGGGTCGCCGTGTCCGGCAGGTTGCCGAGGGCGAACACATTGACCACGTTCGCACCGATGCCAGCCACGACGGCCACCGCGCCCAGGGGAATCTCGTAGAGCTCCCGCCAGGGTTGGTACGGTGTGTAGCGATCGTAATGGCGGGTAACCTCGAACTCGGTGACTTCGAAGGTTTTCTGCTCGTTGATGCGCACCCGACGCTGCGGCAGGTCGAGCACCTTGGGTTCGCCCACGTCGATTTGCAGGTTGTGGTCGAGCAATTTGCGCTCGACCCGCTCTTCGTGCTCGCTGCGTTGTGACATTTGGTTGGCACAGCCGCTGACCAGCAGGGCGCCGCACAGGGCGGCGCCACCGAGGCCTAAGGTGTTTCGCTTGAACATGACGTCTCTATCTGGTGTCAGCGGCGGATACGGGCCTGGAGGAACGACAGCACGTCGGCGACCGGCAGCGCTTGCGGCTCGGCCTCGGTGCGGCTCTTGTATTCCAGGTTGCCTTCGGCCAGGCCACGGTCACTGACGACGATCCGGTGGGGGATGCCGATCAGTTCCATGTCCGCGAACTTGATGCCGGGGCTGGTTTTCTTGTCGCGGTCGTCCAGCAGCACTTCGAAGCCGGCGGCCGTCAGTTCGGCGTAGAGCTTGTCGGTGGCTTCGCGCACCAGGTCGGTTTCATAGCGCAGCGGCACCAGGGCCACCTGGAACGGCGCCAGCGTGTCGCTCCAGATGATGCCTTTCTCGTCGTTGTTCTGCTCGATGGCGGCGGCCACCACGCGGGAAACACCGATGCCGTAGCAACCCATTTCCAGGGTGACCGGCTTGCCGTTCTCGCCCAGCACTTCGCACTTCATCGCCTTGCTGTACTTGTTGCCCAGCTGGAAGATGTGCCCGACTTCGATGCCCCGCTTGATTTCCAGGGTGCCCTTGCCATCGGGGCTCGGGTCGCCGGCCACGACGTTGCGCAGGTCCGCGATGGTTGGAACCGGCAGGTCGCGTTCCCAGTTCACGCCGAAGTAATGCTTGTCGTCGATGTTGGCACCGATGGCGAAGTCGCTCATCAATGCCACCGAACGGTCGATGATGATCGGCAGTGGCAGGTTCAATGGGCCCAGGGAGCCGGCGCCGGCGCCAATGGCGTCGCGCAGGTCGGCTTCGGTGGCCATGACCAGCGGGCTGGCGACGCCTGGCTGATTGGCGGCCTTGATTTCATTCAGTTCGTGATCGCCACGGACGATCAGGGCAATCAGCTTGCCGGCTTCCTCCGCCCGCACGATCAGGGTCTTGATGGTGCGCTCGATCGGCAGGTTGTAGCCTTCCACCAACTGGGCAATGGTCTTGGCGTTCGGCGTGTCCACCAGGCGCAGCTCTTCGGTCGGTGCGGCGCGGGACGTTTCCCGAGGGACGGCTTCGGCCTTCTCGATGTTCGCGGCGTAGTCGGAGCCGTTGCTGAAGACGATGTCGTCTTCGCCGGACTCGGCCAGTACGTGGAACTCGTGGGAACCGGCGCCACCGATGGAACCGTTGTCGGCTTCGACCGGACGGAATTTCAGGCCCAGGCGGGTGAACACGTTGCAATACGCCTGGTGCATGCGGTCGTAGGTGACTTGCAGCGAAGCCAGGTCGGCATGGAACGAGTAGGCGTCCTTCATGATGAATTCGCGACCGCGCATCAGGCCGAAGCGTGGACGGATCTCGTCACGGAACTTGGTCTGGATCTGATACAGGTTGATCGGCAGCTGCTTGTAGCTGCTCAACTCGTTGCGCATCAGGTCGGTGATCACTTCTTCGTGGGTCGGGCCTGCACAGAAGTCGCGACCGTGACGGTCTTTGATGCGCAGCAGTTCAGGACCGTATTCTTCCCAGCGCCCCGATTCCTGCCACAGCTCGGCTGGTTGGGTGCCCGGCATCAATACTTCCAGGGCGCCAGCGGCGTCCATCTCTTCACGAACGATGGCTTCCACCTTGCGCATGACGCGCAGGCCCATCGGCAGCCAGGTATACAGGCCAGAAGCGAGCTTGCGGATCATGCCGGCACGCAGCATCAGCTGATGGCTGATCACGACGGCGTCGGAAGGCGTTTCTTTCTGTGTGGCGAGCAAATATTGACTGGTGCGCATGGTTGACCGTTGTCGGTTGCTGATGACGAGAAGTGACGGAGCATTGTACGGGCGAGATGCCCTGGCGTACAGGCGCGTGGCCGGTCGCCAGGTGCGAACGTCGGTTTGCCCGGCGTTTGCTGAAGTTTCCTACGACTCTTCCGCGGACCGGGTAGGCACCGGTTCTTCGGTAGGCGTCGAGTCCTGGCGACGGTTCTCCTGGAACCAGTGCAAGGCGATCAGCAGCAGGGTCGGCACGCCCAGCAGGGCGGTGATCAGGAAGAAATTGTGGTAGCCGAACTTTTCCACCATCACCCCTGAATAACCACCGATCAAGCGCGGCAGCAACAGCATGATCGAGCTGAGCAGGGCGTATTGGGTGGCGGAGAATTTCAGGTTGGTCAGGCTCGACAGGTAGGCGACGAACGCCGAAGTGGCCAGGCCGGAGCTGAAGTTGTCCAGTGAGATGGTGACAATCAACATCTTCAGGTTGGCGCCCATGTCGGTCAGCATCAGGAAGAGGATGTTGGTGGCGGCCGAGGCGACACCGCCGATGAACAGGATGGGCAGGATGCCGAAACGTACGATCAGCAGGCCGCCCATGCCGGCGCCGACAAGGGTCATGATCAGCCCGAAAATCTTGCTGACGCTGGCGATCTGGTCCTTGGTGAACCCTTGGTCGATGTAGAACACGTTGGCCATGACGCCCATGACCGTGTCGGACATCCGATAGGTTGCGATCAGCCCGAGCAGCAGCAGGGCCTGCCAGCGATAACGCAGGATGAAATCGTTGATCGGCGTCAGCACCGGCGCCAGTCCGCGCCGGCCCATGGTCGACAGGCACAGGGTGGTCAGGATGGTATAGAGGATGGCCCGCAGGAAGGCGCGGTCTTCGAGCAGCAGGTCGAGCAGGCTGACGCCCTCGAACAGCACGCTGGCGAAGTCGGTGTTGAACAGCTGGGTGAACATCGCCGGGACGGAGACCAGCAGCACGATCAGCACGAATACCGACGCCAACTGATGAACGAAGGTGTAGCGCCCTGCCTGCAATTGGGTGCGCAGCGGCACCGGCGGCTCGCGCATGAACAGTGAGGTGAGGAGCGCCGGGATCATCAAGACGCCGAACAGCAGGTAGGTACCGGCCCAGGCCGAGTGTTTGTAGCTGAAACCGGTGGAGCCAAAGCCTTCGGCGAAGAACAGGGCGCCGGCGGTGGCCAGTAGCGCGGCGATGCGGTAACCGGACATGTAGCTGGCGGCGAGGGCGGCCTGGCGGGTGTCGTCGGCGATCTCCAGGCGATAGGCGTCGACGGCGATGTCCTGCGTCGCGGAGGCGAAGGCCACGATCACGGCGATGGCGATCAACCAGGACAGGTGTTTTTGTGGGTCGCAGAAACCCATGCCGATCAGGCCGAGGATCACCAAGGCCTGGGAGAGCACCAGCCATGAGCGACGGCGCCCCAGTTTACCCAGCAGCGGCAGGCGCCATTGGTCGAGCAGTGGCGACCAGACCCATTTAAAGGCGTACGCCAGGCCGATCAGGCTCGCGTAGCCGATGGTTTCGCGGGCCACGCCGGCTTCGCGCAACCAGACCGAAAGCGTGGAAAACACCAGCATGTAGGGCAAGCCGGCGGCGAAGCCAAGCAGCAACAGCACGAGCGTTGAGGGACTGGCATAGGCGGCGAGGGCGGCGCGCCAGGTTTTACGGGGCATGGGCTGGAGTCTGCCTCAAAAATTGCGAAAACAAAGCGCGCACTCTAACCGCTGTGCTCTACCGGGCGCCAGCCATGGCGCTGAATATCAACACGATTGTTCAGGACACTGATCCCTTCCAGGCGCAGGCGTGCGCGCTGTTCATCCCCTGAGGCGCTGCCTGCCGGCAGGCTGATCCGACCACCGGCACCCAATACCCGATGCCAGGGCAGCTTGGTGTCGCCTGGCAGTTGGCTGAGGGTTCGCCCGACCCAGCGCGCCGCACGCCCCAGGCCGGCCATTTCGGCGAGCTGGCCATAGGTGACCACCTTGCCGGCCGGCACTTGTGCCAGGGTCAGGTAAAGGGTGGTGCGGCGGATTTGCGCGGCGTTCTCGGTGGCCGCTGGGGTGTCACGCATAAAAGGTTCCCAAGGATGTCCGTCCGTAGATTAATTCCTACAAGGCTGGTTGAGAAATGAACTCATCATCCATATGCAGGTCAGTCGTTGCTGAGGTGTCATCCTGGGGGATAATGCCGCCTTTTCACTGAAAACTTGAGCCCATTATCGCTTATGTTGTCTAGAACCCTGCTATGCCTAGCTGTCACCAGCGCCTCCATGCCTTTGCTTGCCGATACCGTCTGGTTGAAGAACGGCGACAAGCTCAGCGGTAAAATCACCGTTTTCGATGGCGGCAAATTGCTGATCCAGACCGATTACGCCGGCGCGGTTCCTATCGATTGGAAACAGGTCAAGACCCTCGAGAGCGACCAGCAATTGCTGGTCAAGCAGGATGCCTACACGGGTGAGAAAGCCAAGGCCCTGCATGCCGCCGAGGACGGCAAGGTCACGCTAGCAAACGGTGATGCGCCCAAGACCGTCGAACTGGCCAGCATCCAGCAAATCCTCAAGCCCAAGCCGGTGGTCGAGGATCTGGTATGGAAGGGCAATATCGATGCCGCACTGGATTACAAGCGCGCGGAAAACGATACCGACGATTACGACGTCGACTTCAAGACCTCGGCGCGCCACGGCAGATGGCGGCATAACGCTGAAGGCGAATACAACCGTGAATTCCAGGACGACGTGGTGTCGACCGACAACTGGCGCCTGGAGTATTCCCTCGACCGGTTTTTCACGGATAAATGGTTTTGGCAAGGTCGCTTGAATTACAAGCGCGACAAGGTCGAAGACCTGGCGCGCCAACGCGTCGTGGGTACCGGTCCGGGCTACCAGTTCTGGGATGACGAGCTGGGGGCGTTCTCCCTGGGGTCGCTGCTCAACCGCACCGACTACGAATACCGCGATGGCGGCAAGGACAACTTCTATTCCGTAGCCATGAAGTGGGACTACAACCGCTACCTGATTGGCAAGCGCGTGGAGTTCTTCACCAACGGCGAAGTGGGCAAGCCGCTGTCCGGCGTGGCGGAGTACGCCTATGACGCTGAGATGGGGTTGCGCTACAAGGTCACCGACTGGGCGTCGCTCAACCTCAAGGCCGAGAAGGATGTCATCGAGGGCACTGAAGACAGCGACTTGAGCAAGACGCGGTACACGGCCGGCTTCGGCGTGACCTGGTAATTCGGGCTCACCCACACACACCTGTGGGAGCGAGCTTGCTCGCGATAGCGGTCGTCAGCCAACGTTGTAGTTGCTGATCCACCGCTATCGCAAGCAAGCTCGCTCCCACAGTTTTTTGTGCGCTGGGAAAAACTGACAGGCACAAAAAAGCCCCGCTTTTGAGGGCGGGGCCTTTTACTAAAGCAAGTGCAAGTTAGATAACTTGAACTTCTTCAGCTTGCATGCCTTTCTGACCGCGGGTAGCGATGAAAGAAACCTGTTGGCCTTCTTTCAGGCTTTTGAAGCCGTCGGATTGGATAGCTTTGAAGTGAACGAACAGGTCGTCACCGGATTGTGGGGTGATGAAGCCGAAGCCTTTTTCATCGTTGAACCACTTAACGGTACCGGTTTGGCGATTAGACATGGTGTAACTCCTTGAACAAAGATAACTGCGACTCAGGAAGAACCCTGGCCGAGACTGAGTGCAAAGAGCAGGAAAAATTCTTGTAGATGGTTGGATCGAAATTCAACATATCGTGTAGAGATTCTCAGTGACACAAGCAACACAGTGGCGCCACCTTAACCCTTTTTCCAGAATGTGCCAATGGTCTTTGCGAAGGTTTCTCTTAATTGGTGACTGACGGCGCGGGCGATAGCCGGCAGGACCCGGAAATCAAGGTGGATCGGCGAGATTTGCGCGCCGCGCTTTGAACCCGGCCCCGTGCCCCGGTAAGATGCCGGACGTATTTTTTCCACCTCGCTATTTCAGGAAACCGCCATGAGCATCAAATCGGACAAGTGGATTCGCCGCATGGCGCAAGAGCACGGCATGATCGAGCCCTTCGTCGAGCGCCAGATGCGTGGCGAAGGCGCCGACCGGCTGATCTCCTTCGGTGTCTCCAGCTACGGCTACGACGTGCGCTGCGCCGACGAATTCAAGGTGTTCACCAACATCAATTCGGCCACCGTCGACCCGAAGAACTTCGATGAGAAGAGCTTCGTCGACGTCAAGAGCGACGTTTGCATCATCCCGCCGAACTCCTTCGCCCTGGCCCGCACCGTCGAATACTTCCGCATTCCGCGCAACGTGCTGACCATCTGCCTGGGCAAGAGCACCTATGCCCGTTGCGGCATCATCGTCAACGTCACGCCGCTGGAACCCGAGTGGGAAGGCCACGTGACCCTGGAATTCTCGAACACCACGACCCTGCCGGCGAAAATCTACGCCAACGAGGGTGTGGCGCAGATGCTGTTCCTTGAATCCGATGAAGAATGCGAAGTCTCCTACAAGGATCGTGGCGGCAAATACCAGGGCCAGCGCGGCGTGACGCTGCCGCGTACCTGAATCTGACGAGCTGTTTGGAATTCCTGGGCGGGCAGACACTCTATTGCGTGTACTGCCCGTTTTTTGCGTCAGCGCAGCGGGCCTTCGCTCAGGAGTTGCTCTATGAAGATCGATCCGCGAATCAGTGCCGAACTGGCAAGGCTTGAGCCCAATCAGATCGGCGTCATGGCCTGGTCATTGCTGGCCCATCCTGCCGAAGCGGCAGGCGGCATCCCCGGCCAGCCCGATCCCGATACGCCCAACGAACAGCCTACCGAACCCGGCGAACCCACTCTGCCGGACGAGCCGCCTCCTGCGCCTGTCGCCTGATGAGGCGCTGGCCCGCCAGCGGAAGCACAGAGTGCTTCAGTTGACGGGCCATATTTCGTTATCGCCGATGACAAAAATCCTGCAGTCGCTGTCTTGCTCGACTCGATAGCCGCCCGTGAACGCGCCGAAGGCCGGTAGCAGGCTGATCTCGCTGCCCAGCCGAAAGCAAGCCAGGCGCAGCCGTTGCCGGCCCTTGCCGCTCAGGTGGTAGACCGGATGCACGTGGCCGGCCAGCACATGGCGGCTGGGGTGGGGCCTGGGCTCGTGTTGCACGGCGAAAGGGCCCAGTAGCAACGGCTCCGGTACGACGCGAATGTTCAGCGCTGGAGGTGGGTCGCCGGCGCGTTTGTCGTGGTTGCCACGAATCAGCGTCATGGCCAGGTGCGGATGTCGCTCACGCCAATCGGAAAGTGCCTTCAAGGTGCCGGGCGCATGGGAGCCGGGACCGTGGAGAAAATCTCCGAGAAAGATCAACTGTCGACACGCCAGCCTGGCCAGCAATGCATCCAGCACCGCGATGTTGCTGGCGGTGGTGCCGTGGGGCACCGGTTGCCCGAGGCGGCGATAAGCGGCGGCCTTGCCGAAATGAACGTCGGCCACCATCAAGGTTTCCTGGGCGGGCCAATACAAGGCTTTTTCCGCAAGCAGCCAGAGCGCTTCGCCGGCCAGGCTGACAGGATACGGCGCTGGCATCAGGCGTCACCGCGATCGGCAGTCTTTTCCAACTCGCTGACCATCCGCCGGATGCGGTCGGCGAGTTTTTCCGAACTCATGCTTTCCCGGAACCGCTCCACCAGCAGCGGGAACCCGAGTGGGGTGGGGCGCTTGATCATGTGCAGGTCCAGCTTCAGGGTATTGAGGCGTTGCAAGGTCTGCTCCAGTCGACGGATATCCAATTCTTCACGCAAGACTTCCTCCCCGGCCTGGGCCAGCAACAGATTGTCGGCGTCGTATTGCTTGAACACTTGGAAGAACAACCCGCTGGAGGCCTGGACTTGCCGGGTGCTTTTGGGCGCACCGGGGTAGCCGGCGAACACCAGCCCGGCGATCCGGGCGATTTCGCGAAAGCGCCTCAGGGCCAGTTCCCCGGCATTGAGGCTCGCCAGCACGTCGGCCAGCAGTTGATCGACGCTCAGCAGGCTCGGGGTCAGGTAGTGCGACCAATCCACTGCCGTGGCGCTGAGCAGTTCCAGGCCGTAGTCATTGACCGCAATGGAAAACGTCAGCGGCTGTTGCCGACTGACGCGCCAGGCCAGCAGGCTGGCCAGGCCCAGATGCACCTGGCGCCCGGCAAACGGGTACAGGAACAGATGCCAGCCCTCCCGGGACTTGAGGGCTTCGGCCAGCAAGGTGTGCTGCGTGGGCAAACCGGACCAACGTTGCTGGGTCAACAGCAGGGGCTGCACGGCTTGCATCTCCGGGCCCTCGAAGCGGCCCGCGGCGGCTTCGCTCAAACGGGCCACGACGGCGGCCGCCAGTTCGCTGGAAAGTGGCATGCGCCCGCCGTTCCAGCGTGGCACAGCGGCCTTCTTGGCCTGGCTGCGTCGCACATAGGCGGTCATGTCTTCGACCCGGACCAATTCCAGCAGTCGCCCGGCAAACAGGAAACCGTCGCCGGGTCGCAGGCGGGCGATGAAGCCTTCCTCGACGCTGCCCAGGGTCTTGCCACCGCCGCCCTTGCTCCAGAACTTCAATTGCAGGCTGGCATCGCTGACGATGGTACCGATGCTCATGCGGTGACGCCGGGCCAGGCGGGCGTCGGGCACGCGCCAGACCCCGTGTTCGTCCGGTTCGACCCGTCGGTAATCGGGGTAGGCGGTCAATGACAGGCCGCCGTGGCGTACAAAAGCCAGGGCCCAGGCCCATTCGGCCGGGTTGAGGTCGCGGTAGGCCCAGGCACCCCGCACCTCCTCGAACAATTGGTCGGGAACGAAGCCGCCGCCCAGGGCCATGCTCACCAGGTGCTGCACCAGGACGTCCAGCGGCTTGTGCGGCGATTCGCGAGGTTCGATGCGCCGCTGGGCCACGGCGTCCTGCGCGGCGGCGGCTTCGATCAACTCCAGGCTATGGGTCGGCACCAGCGTCACCCGTGAGGTCCGCCCCGGTGCGTGACCAGAGCGCCCGGCCCGTTGCATCAGCCGCGCCACCCCCTTGGCCGAGCCGATCTGCAGCACCCGTTCCACCGGCAGGAAGTCCACCCCCAAGTCCAGGCTGGAGGTGCAGACCACCGCTTTGAGCTGGCCATCCTTCAAGGCCTGCTCCACCCAATCCCGGGTGTCACGCGACAGCGAGCTATGGTGCAGGGCGATCAGCCCGGCCCAGTCGGGTCTCGCCTCAAGAAGCGCCTGATACCAGATTTCCGACTGTGCCCGGGTGTTGGTGAAGACCAGGCAACTGCGGCTGGCGTCGATTTCAGCAACGACCTGGGGCAGCATCTTCAGGCCGATGTGCCCGGCCCACGGGAAACGTTCGAGGGCCGGGGGCAGCAACGTGTCGACCTGCAGCGCCTTGCTGTCGGCCCCCTGCACACTGATCCCGTTGCCTTGCGGTATCAATACCTGCCCGGCGTGGGCTTGGTTACCGAGGGTTGCGGACACACCCCAGACAATGAGTTCGGGATGCCAGTGCCGCAAGCGCGCCAGGGCCAGTTGCAACTGCACGCCACGTTTGTTGCCGAGCAATTCGTGCCATTCATCCACGACCACCATGCGCAGGGTCGAAACGGCAGCTTGCGCATCGGCCCGGGCGAGCATCAGTGTCAGGCTTTCGGGCGTGGTGATCAGCGCGGTGGGCAGGCGACGGCCCTGGCGGGCGCGCTCGCTGGCGCTGGTGTCGCCCGTGCGCAGACCGACACTCCACGGCACTTGCAGGTCTGCCAGGGGCGCTTCGAGGGCTTTGCCGGTGTCGGCCGCCAATGCGCGCATCGGCGTGATCCACAGGACAGTCAGTGGTTCGGCCGGCGGCTTGCGTTTGCGCGGTTTGTCCGGCGGCGGTGTCGAGCGGGCGAAGCGGTCGAGGGCGGCGAACCATACGGCGTAGGTCTTGCCGGCGCCGGTGCTGGCGTGCAACAGCCCGGACTCCCCCCGCCTGACCGCGGCCCATACCTGTTTCTGAAAGGCAAACGGCTTCCAGCCGCGGGCGCCGAACCACTGGTTTGCGAAGTTGTTGGATGTCCCCATGCCTGCCGGTGCGCCCTGAAAGTCCTTCTTCAGTGACCACGGCGGGATGTGAAAGGTTTTAACGCATCATGTAGGAGCTGCCCTGTAGGAGCTGCCGAGTGAAACGAGGCTGCGATCCTTCCACTGCAATTGAGTCCCGAGCGAAGCATCAAGATCAACAGATCGCAGGCTTCGCCAGCTCCTACGGGTTGCGTCGAGGTTTATTTCAGGTTGCCACTGAGGAACTGCTTGAGCCGTTCGCTCTTGGGATTGCCCAGTACGTCTTCCGGCGCGCCTTCTTCTTCCACCAGGCCCTGGTGCAGGAACAGCACCTGGTTCGAGACTTTACGGGCGAAGCTCATTTCGTGGGTCACCATGATCATGGTCCGGCCCTCTTCGGCCAGGCCCTGGATCACCTTCAGCACTTCGCCCACCAGCTCCGGGTCCAGGGCCGACGTGGGTTCGTCGAACAACATCACCTCAGGCTCCATCGCCAGCGCACGGGCAATGGCCACGCGCTGTTGCTGGCCGCCGGAAAGGAATGCCGGGTACTGCTCGGCAACCCGCGCCGGCAGGCCGACCTTGTCGAGATAACGACGCGCACGCTCGTCGGCTTCCTGCTTGCTCACACCCAACACCCGGCGCGGCGCCATGGTGATGTTTTCCAGCACGGTCATGTGGCTCCACAGGTTGAAATGCTGGAACACCATGGCCAGGCGCGTGCGGATGCGTTGCAGTTCGTCGGCGTCGGCCACGTGCATGCCGTGGCGGTCCTTGATCATCTGGACCGGCTGGCCGTCCAGGGTCATGGCTCCGTCGTTGGGTTGCTCCAGGAAATTGATGCAACGCAGGAAGGTACTTTTGCCCGAGCCGCTGGCGCCGATGAGGCTGATGACGTCGCCGGTCTTGGCCTTGAGCGAAACGCCCTTGAGCACTTCATGTTCGCCATAGCTTTTGTGCAGGCCTTCAATGGTCAGTTTGTACATGGAGCATGCATCCTCAAGGCGAAAGTAGGTAGCCGCTGCGGTAGGCTTCGGTGCCGGCGACATGGGCGATCACCATGCCGGCCGTGGCCATGCGGCGCAGCGAACGGGCGTACAGCAGCCCGGCGTTACGGCAATGAACGGGGGTGACGGTGTCGTTGACCGGATCGATGACTTCCGCGATCAGTTGCCCCGCCTCCAGGTATTCGCCGGGCAGGGCGCTGTAGACCAGCAACCCGCCCACGGGTGTGGCCACCGGCTCGACCGCGGCCAGCGGCGTGGCCGGGTAGGGCAGTTCGGGCATGGGCATAGGTTCGCCGTCGATGGCGCCGAAGCGGATCAGGTATTCGATCAAGGCCTGGCAGTCGAGGCTCGCCAGGCCATGGTTGACGTCACCCTGGCCACGCAACTCCACGGTCACCGAAAAACTGCCCAGGGGAATCTCGAAGCGTTCGCCGAAGCGTTCCTTGAGTTGCCACCAGAGCAGGGTGAAGCATTCGTCGAACGACTGGCCGCCTGAATCGGTGGCGAGCAAACTGGCCTCGGCACCGATGTAGCGCGCCAATGGCTCGACCTGCGGCCAGGCTTCCGGTGTGGTGTACAGGTGGGCCACGGCTTCGAAGTCGCAATGCAGGTCCAGCACCATGTCGGCGTCGCAGGCCAGCCGTTGCAGGGCCAGGCGCAGGGATTGCAATTGCGTGCCGGGGGTCTGCCGGGCGAGGGCATCGCGCAGGCTGGTGCGGATCAGCATCAGGTTGTGCTGCGGATCGTCGGTGAGCAGCTCTTCGATTTCATTGCCGATTTCTTCGCTCAGGTCGACGAAGCGGCGGTTGAAGTTCTGCCCGCTTTCGGTTTCGTAGCGACCCAGGGGCACGTCCATCAGCACTTGTTCGAGGCCGATGGGGTTGGCGACCGGCACCAGCACGATCTCGTGGCGCAGGTGGCCCGACGCCTCGAGCTCGGCCAGGCGTTGCTTGAGGTGCCAGGCGACCAGCATGCCCGGCAGTTCATCGGCGTGCAGGGACGACTGGATATAGATTTTGCCGACGGCTTTTTCCGGGCCGAAGTGGAAGCTGTGGATCTTGCGTGCAGTCCCCGGTACCGGCGACAGCAGGTCATGGATCAGGTGGCGCATGTGCGTGTGTGTCCTGGAACAAAAGCCCTAGTGGGTCGGCCCGAGGAAGGCCAGCCATCGGCGTTCGGCGAGGCGGAAGAGGCCCACCAGCGCAAAGGTGACGGTCAGGTAGATCAACGCGGCGATCCCGAACGACTGGAACGTCAGGAACGTCGCCGAGTTGGCATCCCGGGCGACTTTCAACACGTCTGGAACGGTAGCGGTGAACGCCACGGTCGTCGAGTGCAGCATCAAGATGACTTCGTTGCTGTAGTACGGCAGCGAGCGGCGCAGCGCCGACGGCATGATCACGTAGGCGTACAGCTTCCAGCCGGTCAGGCCGTAGGCCTTGGCCGCTTCCACTTCGCCATGGTTCATGCTGCGAATCGCCCCGGCGAAAATTTCCGTGGTGTAGGCGCAGGTGTTCAAGGCGAAGGCCAGGATCGTGCAGTTCATCGCGTCGCGAAAGAAACTGTCGAGCATGGGCTGGGCGCGCACCGCCGCGATGCTGTAGATACCGGTGTAGCAGATCAGCAACTGGATGTAGAGCGGCGTGCCCCGGAACAGGTAGGTGTAGAACTGCACGGGCCAGCGTACGTAGAACTTGGGCGAAACCCGGGCGATGGACAGCGGGATCGACACCACGAAGCCGATCAGCAGCGAGGCGCTGAGCAGCCACAGGGTCATGGCCAGGCCGGTGATGTTGACGCCGTCGCTGTACAGGAATGGCCGCCAGTATTCTTGCAGGAGTTCGATCATCGCACCGCCTCCCGGGCTCCGGCGGCGTAGCGGCGTTCAAGCCTGCGCAGGATGAAATTGGACGCGCTGGTGATCAGCAGATAGATCAATGCCGCCAGCACCAGGAAGTAGAACAGCTGGTAGGTGCTCTTGCCCGCATCCTGGGCCGCCTTGACCAGGTCGGCCAGGCCGATGATCGACACCAGCGCGGTGGCCTTGAGCATCACCATCCAGTTGTTGCCGATACCCGGCAGGGCGAAGCGCATCATTTGCGGGAACACCACGAAGCGAAAGCGTTGGCCACGCTTGAGGCCATAGGCCGTGGCGGCTTCGACCTGGCCCCGGGGGACCGCGAGGATCGCGCCGCGAAAGGTTTCGGTGAAGTACGCGCCATAGATGAAGCCCAGGGTGATCACCCCGGCGCCGAATGGGTCGATCTCGATGTATTCCCATTCCATGAAGTCGGTAAACGAGGTCAGCCAGGTTTGCAGGCTGTAGAAGATCAGCAGCATCAGCACCAGGTCTGGCACGCCGCGGATCAGCGTGGTGTAGAGCTGGGCAGGGATTCGCAGCAGTTTGACGCGCGACAGCTTGGCACTGGCGCCCAGCAGGCCGAGCAAGACGCTCAACAACAAGGACAGGGCCGACAGCTTGATGGTCATCCAGGTGCCTTGCATCAGCAGCGGGCCGAAGCCCTGCAGGCTGAAGGCGGAGAGCCCCAGATTTTGTAGGAGTTGTTCGAACATGAAAGAGGCCTTTGGCAGGAAAAAAGCGCCCATCCGAGACCGGATGGGCGCAGCGCATTATTTGCCGCTGTACAGATTCAGATCGCCAAAGTGTTTTTTCTGGATCTCGGCGTACGTGCCGTCGTCGTGTAACGCTTTGATACCTTTATCCAAAAGGGCCTTCAGCTCACTGTTACCTTTCTTGATACCGATGGCGGTCTTGGCGGGCAGCAGTTCGCTGTCCACTGGCTTGCTGATTTCATAGCCTTCGCCTTTTGGCGACTTCAGGAAGCCCAGCTCAGCCTGGAGCATGTCCTGGATCGCCGCGTCGAGGCGGCCGGAGGTCAGGTCAGAGTAAACCTGGTCCTGGTTCTGATAGGCCTGGGTCTTGACGCCGGCCTTGTCCAGCACGGCCTTGGCGTAGGCTTCCTGGATGGTGCCTTGCTCGTAGCCGATGGTCTTGCCTTTGAGCGAGGCAACGTCTTCGCTCAGGCCCGAGCCCTTCTTGAAGACATAGGCCGTTGGGCCGGAGAACAGCTCGTTGGAGAAGTCGATGACTTTTTCCCGGGCCGGGGTAACGGTCATGGAGGAGATCACGCCGTCGAATTTGTTGGCCTTCAGGCCCGGGATCATGCCGTCGAAATCGCTTTCGACCCATTTGCATTTGACTTTCAGCTCTGCGCAGATCGCATTGCCCAGGTCGATGTCGAAACCGACCAGGCTGCCGTCGGCGGCTTTGGATTCAAACGGGGCGTAGGACGGGTCGACACCAAAACGCAATTCCTTGTATTCCTTGGCCGTGGCGACGCCAGCGGCCATGCACAACGCCAGTGCAGAAAGGGTCAGCAGTGCTTTTTTCATTATTCAATCCCTAAAACCAATATGAGCGCTTGTGGCGCGTAAGTATTGTTACCGGTGAAGGCGAGAACGGTATGACGGCATAAAGGTAGCAATTTCCGAACCAGAGTGCCGAACAAGTGTTTTAAAAGCATATGCGGCAGATGGTGGAACGCGGTGGTGCGCGGAGGAGATCGTACAACAAAAAGGTGCCCCAGGATGGGGCGGGCATGATAGGTCTTTGTGGGAGCAAGGCTTGCCCGCGATAAAGGTGACGCGGTCTACCGGAAAACGAGGCGCCTGCTTCGCGAGCATACTTTGCTCCCACAGAGTGTTCGCCACCGAGGTGCTATTTCAACAAATCCTGTAGCGTCGCCAACGTGTCGGCTTCATCGACGCCCTTGTCCTGGCGCCAGCGCAGCATCCGTGGAAAGCGCACGGCGATCCCGCTCTTGTGGCGCTTGGACAGGGCGATGCCTTCGAAGCCCAGTTCGAACACCAGGGTGGGGGTGACGCTGCTCACCGGGCCGAACTTCTCAACGGTGGTCTTGCGTACGATGCTGTCGACCTGGCGCATTTCCGCATCGGTCAGTCCTGAGTAGGCCTTGGCGAATGGCACCAGGGTGCGCTCGCGACTGCCTGGCGGGTTGTCCCATACGGCGAAGGTGTAGTCGCTGTAGAGGCTGGCGCGTCGGCCGTGGCCGCGCTGGGCGTAGATCAGCACCGCGTCGACGCTGAACGGGTCGATCTTCCATTTCCACCACACGCCCATGTCCTTGGTGCGACCGACGCCGTACAGCGCGTCGCGGGCCTTGAGCATCATGCCCTCGACACCGAGTCTGCGAGACGCTTCGCGCTGCCGGGCGAGGTCCAGCCAGTCCTGCCCGGTGACGATCGGCGACGGCAACAGCACCGGGCTGTGGATACGGGCGATCAGTGCTTCCAATTGTTCGCGGCGCTCGGTCTGGGGGCGGCTGCGCCAATCCTCGCCTTGCCATTCCAACAGGTCGTAGGCCATCACCGCCACGGGGGCGTCGTCGAGGATTTTCTTGCCCAGGGTCTTGCGCCCGATGCGCTGCTGCAACAGGGCGAAGGGTTGCACCGCCGGCTGCAACGGTGCGTCCGGGTCGAAGGCCTCCTCGGTGACCGACTGGGGGGCTTTCCAGACCACAATTTCACCGTCGATCACCGTGCCGTCAGGCAACGCCTGGGCCAGCGAATGCAATTCCGGAAATCGTTCAGTGACCAGGTCCTCGCCTCGCGACCAGACCCACAAATGGCCGTCGCGCTTGATCACCTGGGACCGGATGCCGTCCCATTTCCATTCCACCTGCCAATCGCTGGCCGGCCCCAGCAGCGCGTCGAATTGCTCCACTGGCGCAGACAACGCATGGGCCAGGAAAAACGGATAAGGCTGGCCGCCGCGCTGGGCATGTTCATCGTCGGACTCGGCCGCGATCAGTTTGAGGTAGCTGGCGGCCGTGGGACGATGGGACAGGTCGGTGTAGCCCACCAGGCGTTGGGCCACCCGTTTGCTGTCCAGCCCGGCCATGGTCGCCAGGGCCCGGGTCACCAGCAGTTTGGATACGCCCACCCGGAAACTGCCGGTGATGAGTTTGATGCAAAGCATCAGGCTCGGCCGGTCGAGCTGCGCCCACAGCGCCGGAAGCCGTTCTGCCAGGACGTCGGGCGACTTACCGCGCAACGGCAGCAGTTTCTCTTCGATCCACAGCGCCAGGCCTTCATCGGAGCTGTGGGGCGATTCGGGTAATACCAGCGAAATGGTTTCGGCCAGGTCGCCCACGGCCTGATAACTTTCTTCGAACAGCCAGAGCGACAACCCGGATACCTGGACCGCCAACTCCCGCAGGATTTTTACTGGCACCAGTTGCCGTGGACGCCCGCCGGACAGGAAATACACGGCCCATGCCGCGTCCTGGGGCGGGGCTTTGCTGAAATAGTCCTGCATGGCCGTGAGCTTGGCATTGCTGGAGGTGGTGGCGTCCAGTTCGGCGTACAACTCGGCGAAGGCTTTCATGGCGCTTCCTCAGCGCTGTCGGTGGCCGTAGCGAAGTCTTCTTCGTCGTCGCCGTATTCGGTGGTGAACCCTTGGGCATCGAGGCCTTGCTCGCACAAGTGGCGTACCAGTACGGCGACTGATCCATGGGTGACCATCACCCGTTCGGCGCCGGTCTGTTCGATGGCCCAGAGCAGGCCAGGCCAGTCGGCGTGGTCGGACAGCACGAAACCCCGGTCCACGCCACGCCGCCGACGCGTACCACGCAGGCGCATCCAGCCGCTGGCGAAGGCGTCGCTGTAGTCGCCGAAGCGGCGCATCCAGCTGCTGCCTCCGGCAGAGGGTGGGGCGATGACCAGCGCCTGGCCCATGATCGGGTCGTTCTTCTTGATATCGCCGGCATAGATCGTGGGCGGCAGATGAACCCCGGCCTCGCGGTAGACCCGGTTCAGCGGTTCCACCGCCCCGTGGGCCAGGATCGGGCCGAGGCTTTCATCGATGCCGTGGAGAATCCGCTGGGCCTTGCCGAAGGAATAGCAGAACAACACGCTGGCCCGGCCGACGGCGATGTTCCCGCGCCACCACTGGTTGATCTCGTCGAAAATCTGCCCCTGGGGTTGCCAGCGGTAGATCGGCAGGCCGAAGGTCGATTCCGTGATGAAGGTATGGCATCTCACCGGCTCGAACGGGGTGCAGGTGCCGTCAGGCTCGACTTTGTAATCCCCCGACGCCACCCAGACCTCGCCTTGATATTCCAGCCGTACCTGGGCCGAGCCCAGCACATGGCCGGCGGGGTGAAAGCTCAAGGTCACGCCATGGTGCGACAGGCGTTCGCCGTAGGGCAGGGTTTGCAGGTTGATGTCCTGGCCCAGGCGTGATCGCAGGATGCCTTCGCCGGGTGCCGCTGCCAGGTAATGTTGGTTGCCGCTGCGGGCATGGTCGCCGTGGGCGTGGGTGATGACCGAGCGTTCAACCGGACGCCACGGGTCGATGTAGAAATCCCCGGGTGGACAGTACAGGCCTTCGGGGCGGGCAATGACAAGATCCATGCAATCACCGGGACGATGGGCTTGTCAGGTAGAGGCGCTGGCGAGGGGGGAAGTTCTATCGGATTTGGGGGGACTGGCGCCATCGCGAGCAAGCTCGCTCCCACATTGGCTTTGTGTCGAATCGCAATACGGATTCAACACCGGCCCCTGTGGGAGCGAGCTTGCTCGCGATCGGGTGCGTAGCGCCCGCAAAAAAAAAGCTGCAGTTACTTGCCGGGCACCAACGTCAACCGCGTCTTGCCATACGCCCGATCGAAGTTCTGCGACTGCAACGGCAGACTCTGGTACTGCCCCTTGATCCACGGATCGATGCCATTGGCATAGTGCGGGCTGACCGGGTTGCCGGACTGGCCGGCGCCGTCCTGGATCATCAACGGTTCGGGCTGGCCGAAGTCAACGATAAAGCGCATGGCCGGCGCCAGGGTGGTGGTGAAGTCCTGGCCCCAGGCGAACGCCGCCGAGTTGAGCGTAGTGGCGTCGCCACCGGCCGGTAGCGGGCCGCGTACGATCTGGCCGGTGCTGTTCTTCCAGGCGTAGCGATGCAATTGGCCCCATTGCCAGGCCTTGTGGTCACCGCCCAACTGGCTGTCACCGGCGTTGATGGTGGCGGCCAGGCTGCGGGCGAGGATAACGGCCTTGTCTTCTTTCTGGGGTGTGCGCACATCGTCCCAGAACGGGCTGTCTTCACGCCCCAGCAGATGATCGGCCTGGGCCGAGTAGGACAATTGGCCGTTGGCGACCAGCGCCTGCCACGCCGGGCTGCTGTCCGGACCCAGTTCGTCGAGGAAAATCTGCTTCATGCTTTCCTGCAGGAACAGCTCATAGATCGTCGCGTCGGCGGAGGTCGGGCTGAGCCGGCCATCGAATGCCATCAAGCGGCTATAGGCTTCGCGAGCCTTGGCCCGGTCAGCCACCGGCAGGGCTTCGATGGCCTGTTTGAGCGGTTGGCTCATGCCCGGCGCTTCGAAGACTTGCTTGAGCTTGGCCGCGAACGTCGTGGTCTGGTCGTATTGCATGGCGGTCAGGCTGCGGGTGTCGTGCTTGCCTGCGCCGGCCAGTTCGGCCATGCGTTCACCACGCTCCGGCGAAGCCCAGGAGTTGGACAACTGCATGCCGTAGCCATGGGGGATGACCCGTTGGTTGGCCGTGCCGAGCCAGCCTTGGGCCGGGTCTTGATCGTAAGGGTGCAGCATCGGGTCGGCGTAACCGTCCCAATCGTAGCGACCGTCCCAACCCGGCGATGGCAACAGGCCCTCGCCTTCACGGCGGTTCGGGTAGCGCCCGGTGACTTGCCAGCCGATATGGCTGGCGTCGGCAAAGACCAGGTTCACCGCCATGGCGCGGATTTCCCGGCTGGCGTCGGATGCTTTCTCGACGTTCTGCGCCCGGGACAGGTCGAAGAAGGCGTCCAGGGTCTTGTCGTCGCTGAAACTCGGCGTCTGCAAGGCCAGGCCGAAGCCGTTGGCCCTGGCGGTGCCTTGGGCGCTGTTGAGCAACGGGCCGTGGCGGGTCTCGAAGACCGCTTCACGAATCGGCCGCTGGCCTTTGATGAAGTAGGTTTCGTTGCGCACGATCGCCGGTTGCCATTTGCCGTTGACCTCGTAGGACAGGCCATTGCCCTGGCGGCGGATTTTTTCCAGGAACAGATCCTGGTTGTCCCCCAGCACGCTGGTCATGCTCCAGGCCACTTTGCCGTTGAACCCGGCCAGGATCATCGGGATGCCCGCCACGGAAATCCCGGCCGCCTGGTACTTGGGCGCACGGATCTGTACCGGGCTCCACAGCCCCGGCATGCCCAGCGGCCCGTGGCTGTCGCTGGCCAGCAGGCTCTTGCCGCTGCGGCTGCGTTGTGGCGCGATGGCCCAGTTACTTGAAGACGCAGCACCCAACAGGTTCAACCCGGCCAATTGCTGGGTGGCCTTGCTGATTTCGTTCAGGCCCGGGATCTGGCCATTGAGGCGCAGGCCCTGGAGCTTGTCGGCCTCGGCCACGGGCAGTTGCTCGTCCGGATAGGACGGGCTCAGCCAGGCGAGTTTGTCGTTGGTGACGGTCTGGGCCAGCACCAGGCTGGCGATTTCTTCCGGCAGGTTGGCTGACTGGCTGAAGTTCAGCAGACAGAACATCAGCGCCGAATCTTCCGGTTTCCAGTATTCAGGTTTGTAACCGGTGGCGGCCAGGTCCGACGGCAACTTGTCGCGGTAGCGGAACAGGTAGGCGTTGACGCCACGGGCATAGACTTCGAAGAAACGCTTGAGCCGAGGCGAAGACGCCTTGTACAGCTCGTCGGCGTTTTTCTTCAGGTTGACGGCGCGCATGTAGCGGTCGACCTCCAGCCGTTCGGCGCCGGACATCTCTGCCAACCGTCCCTGGGCCAGCAGGCGCAGGGTCACCATCTGGGTGATACGGTCGCTGGCGTGGACGTAGCCGAGGGTGAACAAGGCGTCATGGAAGCTGTTGCTTTCGATCAGCGGCATGCCTGTGGCGTTGCGGCGGACCGAGACGTTCTGCGCCAGCCCCTTGAGCGGTTGCACACCGGACGTGGGCGGGACCGTGTCCTGGGCATTCCAGGTCTGGCATCCGCTCAAACCGAGCACACTGGCCACCGCGGCGGCAACACCGAGCCGGGGGATGAAGGAAATAGAGGCTGGCGAGGCCATGGCAAAAGCTCCTGCGGGAGGGGGGTGGCACCAATAAAGGCGCTACGTTAGTGAGCAGGCGGAGGCCGCGCAAGCGGGGGCGAGGGTTATTTGTTGATTTGGCGATGAAAGCCCGGGACCGGGTCATCGCTTTTGTTCGAAGGCTTGCCTGTTGGAAGGGGTGATGCTCAAGTGTGCAACAGACAAAGACCAAGCAAGAGAAACCGGCATGGAGCTACAGAACGACGCGGCGCTGATCCTCATCGATCAACAAAAAGGCATCCTTCACCCCAGGCTCGGCCCTCGCAACAACCCCGAGGCAGAGCTGCGCATGCTGGAACTGCTGGCTTTCTGGCGACACACGGCGCGCCCGGTGATTCACGCCCACCATCTGTCCCGCTCGCCGGACTCGGTGTTCTGGCCGGGGCAGTCGGGGGTGGAGGTCCAGCCACGGTTCGAGCCGAAGGCAGGGGAATGGTTGGTGCAAAAGCAGGTGCCGGATGCGTTCAGTGGCACCCACCTGGAGCGAGACCTGCGCCAAGCCGGAATCAGGCAACTGGTGATCGTCGGTGTGGCGACGCATAACTCGGTGGAGTCCACGGCGCGTACGGCCGGCAATCTGGGATTCGACACCTGGGTGGCCGAGGACGCCTGCTTCACCTTCGACAAGAACGATTACTTCGGCAACGCCCGTTCGGCAGCCGAAGTGCATGCCATGTCCCTGGGCAACTTGCACGGTGAGTATGCGACGGTGGTGGGGGTGAAGCGGATTCTGCAGGCGGGCTGATGGACAGGTACTGACAGCGCCGGCCTCATCGCGAGCAAGCTCGCTCCCACAGGGCAATTGCGCTGAGGCGCAGAACTCTTGTGGGAGCGAGCTTGCTCGCGATGACGGTCTAACAGGCGAAAAGCTTTTTCGCCCAGCCCTTCAGGCCCCGTGGCACTTCTTGAATTTCTTGCCATTGCCACATGGGCAAGGGTCGTTGCGACCGACATCCTTCAGGGCGTTGCGCACCGGTTCCTGGTGGGCGTGGCCGCAGTTCGGGCCGTGGACGTGGCCGTGGTCATGGTCGTGATGATGGTCGTGATCGTGGTTGCAATCAGGGCCGTGGACGTGGGGTTGCTGGGTCATCGGGGTTACTCCGCAATTAAATCGGCGGCGATTATCACGCCATTGCGTTCAAGGTGCACGTAGTGGGCGATGAATAATCCGGTTTCCAGCTCACCTTCCAGGCGATAGGGGATCTGTTCCCGGGGTTTCTCCAGCAGCTTCACCACTTCCCGCACCTGTGGCCACAGGTTGGTGCGCACCGGCACCTTGAAGTAGGCGCTGTGCTTGGGGCGCACGGTGAACCAGTGCTCATGCTCGCCTTCGGTCAGCAACAGGTCGCCCAGGTGGATGCGGTAGGTCAGGCCGCGAACGGTGAGGTCGCTGTCGCCGGGGTTGTCGACGCGAAAGTGCAGCGTGAACCTCTGCTCCACCAGCCGGGCCCGCACCACCTCGACTTTGACCAGGTGCACCTGCGGTTCCGGGGCTTCTTCACCTCGCCAGGATGCACAGCCGCCGAACCCAACGAACAGCAGCAGGCAGGTGATGCGCAACAAGAATGATGGAGGGGTCATGTCCGTGCCTCTGGTTTATCCCCAGTCTAGCCCCTTGGGGCGATGGGCGAGCGTCGGACGTTTCCTAAATCAGCGATTGAAGTAGCCGGCGCAGCACTTCTTGAATTTGTGCCCGCTGCCGCACGGACAGCTGTCGTTGCGTCCGGTCTTGACCGGCACGGTCGGATCGATGAAGTACCAGCGCCCGTCGTTCTGCACGAACGAGGACTGTTCACGGTGGCTGTGCTCGCCCTGGCCGTCGTGCCAGCGTGCCGTGAACGTGACGAAAGCGTGTTCCGGTTGACCGCCGAACACTTCGCTGCTTTCCACGTCCAGCCCCAGCCAGGTGCTGTTGGCGCTCCACTCGCGGATGGACTGGCGATCGAGGCCTTGTTGCTGGGCGGGCAGGGTGGTGGCGACCAGATAGTCCACCAGGCCCAGCACATAGGCGCTATAGCGCGAGCGCATCAAGGCTTCGGCGCAGGGCGCCGGATGACCGTCGTGGTAGTGGCCGCAGCAGGCCTCCAGTGAGTTGCCACTGCCGCAGGGACAAATGGGCGAGTGCGAGCTTGTGTTCACGGTTACCACCAATATTTTCCAAAGTTTTCCGGGTTGGCCCAAAAACGTGAGTTGAGCCAGTCGGGGACCTGTTTGTATTCAAGCAGATCGTAGGTGAACAGGGTCAGCACCTGATCTTCGCGCTGGAATCGCTCACTGGCTTGCAGGGCCAGGGAAAAAAAGTCCGTCTCCTGCCAGCCGCAGGCGTTGAGGTCGGCGAGCACGGCGATGCGGCTGGCGTTGAGATTACGGATGCCGCCCAACAGGTTCAGACCCTCGCGCTTGGGCAAATGCTCCAGGCAATCGAGCGCCAGGGCCAGGTCAAAACGTCGCGCCGCCACGTCCGCCGGCAGTGCACCGGGGCCGGCGTGGACCACTTCGGTGTCGGGGTGGGCCTGCTGGAATGCTTCGAGTGCGGGAAAGCCGCTGGCACCGATCAGCAGCAGTTTTTGCGGGGCGTAACGGTCAAGTACGGCCGCCAGGGCTTGCTGGGGGGTACGCGAAGAAATGGCAACGGTCATCGAAGTTCCTCAGTCAGAACCACCACGATAGCCTGCCCGGACAGCATGGCCTAGAGCGGTTTGTCTCTGAACGTGCGGAATCTTCGCAAACACGGGGCGAAAACCCGCGATTGCTCAGGCTGGCGCAGATACGAAGACGGGTCTTTACTCCCCTGAATCGGCGCCAAGCCGATCCCTCAAGGAGAAAACCCGATGAGCATAGTTCGGACAGCGTTACCCCTGGTTCTGCTAACCAGTGTGTTGACTGGTTGCGCAGGTTTGCAGAAAACCGACTGGCCGATCTGTGCGGCCACTGGCGGTGTGGTCGGCGCGGGATTGGGCGCCATCGAAAGCAGTTCCTGGATCGGCCCGGGAGCGCTGGTGGCCGGCACTGTGGCGGCGGGCTGGTGCTGGGCCCATGGCGACGGCGACGAAGACGGCGATGGCGTGCCGGACAGCCGCGACAAGTGCCCGGGCACACCGAAGGGCGTGCAGGTCGATGCCGACGGTTGCCCGCCACCCGCCCCGGCGCCGGTGGTTGTTGAAGAAGTCGCGGTGGTCAAGGAAGAAACCATCGTGATCCGCGACGTGCACTTCGAATTCAACAAAGCCACGCTGACCCCGGCCGACAAAGAGGTACTGAGCACGGTCGCCACCCGGCTGAAACAGGAAACGTCCACCGCGCAATTGCGGGTCACCGGCCATACCGATAGTGTCGGCAGCGATGCCTACAACCAGAAACTGTCGGAGAAACGGGCCAACTCGGTGGTGCAATACCTGGTCGAAAACGGCGTACCGCGCGCCAGTTTCGTCTCGGTGTCCGGTGCCGGCGAGAGCCAGCCGGTGGCCGATAACAAGACCGCCGATGGCCGCGCGATGAACCGTCGCACGGAAATCAAGATAAACCGCTGAAACCCTTGTCATCCGCGGCTTGTCGAGTTGCGGATGCGGGTCTTTACTCCTGTGTGACCGGTATGGGCCGGTGACACAGGAGCCTTCACCATGAACCTTCTAATCAGGGCCGCCTTACCGGTACTGCTGGCAAGCAGTCTGTTGTCCGGCTGCGCCACTCACAGCGACGGCAGCGCACCGCTCAATCAACGCACCTGGCCAATCTGTAGCCTGATCGGCGGCGTCGTCGGCGGCGGGTTGGGGGCCATTGAAAGCAGTGGTTGGGCCGCCGGCGGCGCCGCATTGGGGCTGCTGGGCGGTGGCTTGATCTGCTACGCCCAGGATGGCGATGAAGACGGCGACGGTGTGTTCGACCGCCGCGACCGTTGTCCCGATACCCCGGCCAATACGCCGGTCGAGCATCACGGTTGCCCGGTGCCGCAATACCCGGCCAGTGCGCCGCCGGTCGAACCGCCAGCACCGGCGAGCGAGGTCATCACCCTCAACGACGCGGGCAAGGTGCTGTTCGATTTCGACAAATCCGACCTCACCGCAGACGCTCGAAGCCAGCTCGATGGGCTAATGGGCAAACTCAGCCATGCCAATGTCGCCAGCATCCGGGTGGTGGGCCACACCGACAGTGTCGGCACTGATGCCTATAACCAAGGGCTGTCCGAGCGTCGGGCCAGCAGCGTCGTGGAGTATTTGCTGAGCCAGGGGCTGGCCCCCGGCAAACTCACCAGCGAAGGCAAGGGTGAAAGCGAGCCGGTGGCCGACAATGAGACCGATGAAGGGCGGGCGCAGAACCGTCGGGTTGAATTGCATATCCAACGCTGAGGCGCGGCCCAGGGCTGCCGGGTCGTCGGGAGGGCGATCCGGTGGGCCAGGGCCCGGGCTAGATTAAATTTACCGGACCCCCTGGCTTATCCTGCGCGCAAGCCGTTACTGTGCGGGCAAAGAATAATGCTCGATCAGGGGGGCGTATGAAGGTGTTTTGGGGGCTGGGGCGCTTGCTGACCCTGCTGTTCTGGCTGGTGGTGCTGGTCAATCTGGTGGTGCCGTTCGTCCATCCGCTGCATTTGCTGGTCAATGTCGCCGGCGCGTTTCTGCTGGTACTCCATCTGCTGGAACTGTTGTTGTTCCGGGCCAGTTTCCGTGGCCGCCCCGCGCCTGGCCGCGATCGCCTCAGAGTGCTGCTGTTCGGCATCTTCCACGTGCAAACCCTCCCGACCGCACCAGAGGCTTCCCATGCGTAAACTGTGTCTGCTTGCCGCACTCATCTGCCCATGGGCTTCGGCCCAGGTGCTCCAGGTCGAAGGCCATTCGTTGATGCGCCTGCCCAATACCACCAGCACCCTGACCCTGGAACGACTGGAGGTGGCCGATTACGGCACGTTGCTGGTGCCTTCCAATGTCACTGAATTGACCATCGATCAGTTGCACCTGGGGCGTGAAGCGCGGATCGCCATCGTGCCGGCGCAGCAGGTACTGGAAATGAAAGTGGCCCAGGCTGAATTGGCCGAGGGCAGCCAGATCACATCACGCGGCGCCCCGGGGACCTACACCAAGGCCGCGCGGCCGGGGCGTGATCTGAACCTGCATTTCACGGTGTTGAATGCGCCGTTGTTGTCGGTGGACGCCCGTGGCGGCACCGGTGCACCGGGTTTTGTCGGTCTTGACGGTGCCAATGGCCAGGCGCCGGGTTGCACCTGGGGTTCGGCCGGTCGCGGTGCCGACGGCAGCAATGGCAGTGATGGCCAGCCGGGAGCCGCTGGCGCGCAGGTACGCCTCGAACTGCCCCGGGCCTACCCTGCCGAGCAGATCAAGGTGACGGTGGACGGCGGTGCCGGTGGCGCGGCGGGGCACGGCGGCAAACCCGGGGCGGGAGGCAAGGCCAAGGGGTGCCTGGTCTACACCGCCGATGGAGGCAAAAGCGGCCGTCCTGGCGCCGATGGCCAGCCAGGGCCTGCCGGGGCGGCGGGGACGGTGACGGTGCAGCGGTTCTGACGAAAAATCTGATCTGAACCTGTGGGAGCGAGCTTGCTCGCGATGGCGTTGTGTCAGTCGGTGAAGTATTGCCCGACATGCCGTCATCGCGAGCGAGCTCGCTCCCACAGGGCTTTATGTGATTTTCAGAACATCGGTCGCGCCGCACCAATCGCCACCACCAGCAACCCGATCAACAGATTGCTTCCCACCAACCGCCGGATCTTCCCCAGCACCGCCGCACCCGTCGGCCAGTCCTGAGCCGTCACGGCGTTGCGCAATGCGGGCAGCTGCAAGCCCTGGATGCGGATAAACAGCGCCGTCATCACCACATACAACCCCATCATCACCTGCACATAACGCGGCGCGGTTTCGAAACCGGCGAAGCGCAGATGGATCAGGCCTACGCCGCTGATCGGCAAAAGCACGACCGCGACCCAGACCCAGACGAAAAAACGCTGAAACACTTCTACCCACAACTTGAGCCGGGCAGGGCCCTCAAGCGCCGTCATTGCGGCGGGGCGCAGGATCATCCAGGCGAAGAACATGCCGCCAACCCAGACCAGGGCCGCCAGTAAATGCAGGGTGTAGACAAGGGCAAAGGGTGTCATTGGGTTACTCCGTTCTGCGCAGGATTCATTAGCGGGGTATGATAGCCGCCGATCCGAACCACTGAAAATTTATCCAGCGTTTTTAGCGCCCGACCATTCATGATCAGCACCGAACTCAAAACCACGATCCAGGGCGCCTATTCGCGTTTTCTCGAAGCCAAGAGCCTCAAGCCGCGATATGGCCAGCGCCTGATGATTGCCGAAGTGGCAAAAGTCCTGGGCGACATCGACACCGACGACGAAGGCCGGCGCAGCGGCGAGCCTGCCGTCGTGGCGGTGGAGGCCGGCACCGGTACCGGCAAGACCGTGGCCTACAGCCTGGCGGCGATTCCCACCGCCAAGGCCGCCGGCAAGCGCCTGGTGATCGCCACGGCCACCGTCGCCCTGCAGGAGCAGATCGTCTACAAGGACCTGCCCGACCTGATGCGCAACAGTGGGCTGAACTTCACGTTCGCGCTGGCCAAGGGCCGCGGGCGCTACATGTGCCTGTCCAAGCTCGACATGTTGCTCCAGGAAGGCCAGGCGCAGACCGCCACGGCCCAGTTGTTCGAAGAAGAAGGCTTCAGGATCGAGGTGGATGAAGCCAGCCAGAAGCTGTTCACCAGCATGATCGAGAAACTGGCGGGCAATAAATGGGACGGCGACCGCGACAGCTGGTCCACGGCGCTGGAAGACGCTGACTGGTCCCGCCTGACGACCGACCATAGCCAGTGCACCAACCGCCATTGCCCGAACTTCGGCCAGTGCGCCTTCTACAAGGCTCGCGAAGGCATGGGCAAGGTCGACGTCATCGTCACCAACCACGACATGGTCCTGGCCGACCTGGCCCTGGGCGGCGGTGCGGTGCTGCCGGACCCGCGCGACACGATCTACGTGTTCGACGAAGGCCATCACCTGCCGGACAAGGCCATCGGCCATTTCGCCCATTACACCCGGCTGCGTTCCACCGCCGACTGGCTGGAAACCACCGCCAAGA
Source organism: Pseudomonas sp. NFACC14 (assembly GCF_900106885.1). Taxonomy (NCBI): domain Bacteria; kingdom Pseudomonadati; phylum Pseudomonadota; class Gammaproteobacteria; order Pseudomonadales; family Pseudomonadaceae; genus Pseudomonas; species Pseudomonas sp. NFACC14. The sequence continues at coordinate 116,169 of NZ_FNOA01000003.1, read as the reverse complement.
ACCTCACCAAGCTGCTGGCCCAGCATCCGTTGCCGGGTGACCTGGGCAAGTTCATCGAGCAAGTGCCCGAGCTGGCACGGGAAATCAAGACGAATCAGCAGTTCATGTTCACCGCGTGCGAGCAAGTGGCCGATTTCAAACCCGGCGAAGACGTCGAGGGCCGCGAGCGGCCACGCCATCGCTTCGTCGGCGGTGTGATTCCTGAGCACATGCGCGAAATGGGCATCGAGCTCAAGAAAGGTTTCGCACGCCTGACCGACCTGTTCACGCGCCTGACCGACCTGCTCAAGGAAGGCATGGACGGCGAGGTCAACATCGGTATCGCCAGCAACCAGGCCGAGGAGTGGTACCCGCTGTTTGGCAGCCTGTTGTCCCGATCCCAGGGCAACTGGGAGCTGTGGACGGCATTCACCGCCGAAGACCCGGAGGACAACCCGCCGATGGCGCGCTGGCTGACCCTGGCTGAAAGCGGTTCGCTGTTCGACATCGAGGTCAATGCCAGCCCGATCCTGGCCGCGGAAATGCTGCGGCGCAACCTGTGGAACGTGGCCTATGGCGCGCTGGTGACGTCCGCCACGCTGACCGCCCTGGGCACGTTCGACCGCTTCCGCATGCGCGCTGGCCTACCGAAGAAAGCCGTGACCGCCGTGGTCCCGAGCCCCTTCCATCACGCCGACGCCGGCGTGCTGCGGGTGCCCGACCTCAAGGCCGACCCACGGGATGCCGCCGCCCACACTGCGGCGATCATCCGCGACCTGCCGGAACTGGTGGAAGGCTCACGGGGCACGCTGGTGCTGTTTTCCTCGCGCAAACAGATGCAGGACGTGTTCGATGGCCTTGATCGTGACTGGCGCAAGCAGGTGTTCATCCAGGGCAACCTGTCGAAGCAGGAAACACTGAACAAGCACAAGGCACGGGTCGACGGTGGGGACTCCAGCGTGCTGTTCGGCCTGGCGAGCTTCGCCGAAGGCGTGGACTTGCCCGGTGCCTATTGCGAACACGTGGTGATTGCCAAGATCCCGTTCTCGGTTCCCGACGACCCCGTGGAGGCGGCGCTGGCCGAGTGGATCGAGGCCCGCGGTGGCAATCCGTTCATGGAAATCTCCGTGCCGGACGCTTCGCTGAAACTGGTCCAGGCGTGTGGCCGCTTGCTACGTACCGAAGAGGATCGCGGCACCATCACTTTGCTTGACCGACGGCTGGTCACCCAGCGCTATGGCAAGGCAATCCTCAATGCATTGCCGCCATTTCGGCGGGAGATTTCCTGAGGCTGCTGCGATTTCACGGTGAAACCATGTATTTGTGGGAGCAAGGCTTGCCCGCGATGAAGGCACCTGGGTCTCAGAAAGACCTCACAGGCCTCGTCGCGGGCAAGCCTTGCTCCCACAGGTTCTTCTTGCCACAGGGGCATGCTTAGCCAGCCGTCCTGTGGCGGTTCCCAAATGACCTAATGCCTGAAACAATGCCAGCCACTCTAAAAAGTCTTTGTTTCAAGGGAGTTGCGGGTGCAGATTCAAGGCCATTATGAGCTTCAGTTCGAGGCGGTGCGTGAAGCGTTCGCGGCGCTGTTCGATGATCCCCAGGAACGTGGCGCGGCGTTGTGCATCCAGGTGGGTGGTCGCACGGTGATCGACCTGTGGGCCGGTACCGCCGACAAGGATGGCCATGAAGCCTGGCACAGCGACACCATCGCCAACCTGTTTTCCTGCACCAAGACATTCACCGCCGTCACCGCCCTGCAACTGGTGGCCGAAGGCAAGTTGCAGTTGGACGCCCCGGTAGCCCGCTATTGGCCAGAGTTTGCTGCGGGCGGCAAGCAATCCATCACCCTGCGCCAACTGCTTTGCCACCAGGCTGGGCTGCCGGCGCTGCATGAATTGCTGCCGCCCGAAGCGCTTTATGACTGGCAAGCCATGGTCGATGCCCTGGCTGCCGAAACACCTTGGTGGACGCCGGGCGAAGGCCACGGTTATGCCGCGATCACTTACGGCTGGCTGGTGGGTGAGCTGTTGCGCCGGGCCGATGGGCGAGGCCCGGGGGAGTCCATCGTCGCCCGCGTCGCCAAGCCGTTGGGCCTGGATTTCCACGTTGGCCTGGCCGACGACGAGTTCCATCGCGTGGCCCACATCGCCCGTGGCAAAGGCAACGCCGGCGATGCGGCGGCCCAGCGCCTGCTGCAGGTGACGATGCGCGAACCGACGGCCATGACCACACGGGCCTTTACCAACCCACCGTCGATCATGACCAGCACCAACAAGCCGGAATGGCGGCGCATGCAACAACCAGCGGCCAATGGCCACGGCAATGCCCGCAGCCTGGCCGGGTTCTATGCGGGGTTGCTGGACGGCAGCCTGCTGGAAGGTGAAATGCTCGACGAACTGACTCGCCAGCACAGCTTTGGCGAGGACAAGACGTTGTTGACCCAGACCCGTTTCGGCCTGGGTTGCATGCTCGACCAGCCGGATGTGCCGAACGCGACCTACGGCCTCGGCCCGCGGGCGTTCGGTCATCCGGGGGCCGGGGGCTCCATCGGGTTTGCCGATCCCGAACATGATGTAGCGTTCGGTTTCGTGACCAACACGCTTGGGCCTTACGTTTTGATGGACCCGCGCGCGCAAAATCTTGCGCGGGTGCTTGCCACTTGTCTATAAAGCGCCATTGAAGGCCATGGACACAGGAACCTCGTGTCCTTTTAAGTTTCGAAGCGTCTGTTTATGCGGCCAAGACATGGCCTTGTTTTTTCATTTAGATCATTTTGTGGATATCCAATGTCATCGAATAAAACCCTCGCTCTGGCGCTGTGCTTCGCTATCACCGGTTGCGCACAAAACCCACAAAATGATGCCGAGGGCAGCGGCGGCTGGTGGCCGTTCGGCTCTTCCGACAAGGTGGCGGCCAAGGAAACGGCGCCAGCGGCGCCCCTGAAGCCTGCCGCTGTCGCACCGCAAGCCAAGGCCGAGAGTGCCAGCCACTGGTGGTGGCCGTTCTCTTCCGAGGAAACCGCCGCAGACGCCGCCAGAAAAGTCGAAGCAAAGGCAGACGCGCAAGCCAAGCCTGAGGCCAAGGCACCGACAGCTGTTGCCAAGGCCGAAGCCGAAAGCAATGGCAAGTGGTGGTGGCCGTTCGGCGGCAAGGACCAGGAAACCGCCAAGGCGGTGCCGATGCCCGATCCGAAAGTCACCCAGGCCTGGCTCGACGACTACGAGCCGAAGCTGCGCACGGCGATCCAGGACAGCAAGCTCGAACTCGAGCGCCGCGACAATGTGCTGGTGGTCACCGCGCCCGTGGACAGTTCCTTCAACCCGGACCGTCCGGCGATGCTGCTGCCCGTGACCCTCGGCCCGTTCACCCGCGTGGCGAAGCTCCTTGAAGCCGACCCGAAGACCGCTGTGCTGATCCTTGGTCACGCCGACACCTCGGGCGCCGTACCGGCCAACCTCAAGCTCAGTCAGGAGCGTGCCCAGGCCGTGGCGGCGATTTTCCGCCTCAGTGGCCTGCAGCGTGATCGCCTGATGCTGCGTGGCATGGGCGCAGTGGCGCCACGCGCGGCCAACGACAGCGTTGAGGGCCGCGCCTTGAACCGTCGTGTGGAATTGCTGGTCACGCCGGCCAACACCATGGTTGCGCTACTGAGCAAGTACAACATGCCGGCCCCGGCTCCAGTGACGATGGTTGCCGCCCAGGATGTGAAGCCTGCGGCCCCGGCGCCTGCGCCTGCGGCTAAAAAAGCGGTGGCCTCGACCACCAAAGCCGCAGCCAAGAAAGCACCGGCCAAGAAAGCCGCGACCAAGGCGCCTGCAAAGAAGGTCGCGGCCAAGCCCGCTACCCCAGCCAAGAAGCCCCAACCGGCCAAAGCCGCCACCGATACCAAGAAAGTCGCGGCCGCCGATACCCCCAAGCAGTGATGGGCTAACCACAAGGAATGCGCCATGACCCAAGCGCTGGCTGATATGCGCCGCGACTACACCCGCGATGGCCTGACCGAGGCGCAAGCCCCGGCCGAGCCGTTCGCCCTGTTCCACCAATGGTTCGCCGACGCGGTAAAGACCGAACAGGCCCCGGTGGAGGCCAACGCCATGACCCTGGCCACGGTGGATGAGCAGGGACGTCCGCACTGCCGGATCCTGCTGCTCAAGGGCCTGGATGCCCAGGGCTTCACGTTCTTCACCAACTACGACAGCGCCAAGGGCCAGCAACTGGCTGCGAACCCGTTTGCGGCCATGACGTTTTTCTGGCCGACCCTTGAGCGCCAGGTGCGCATCGAGGGCAAGGTGGTGAAGGTCACGGCGCAGGAATCGGACGCCTACTACCAAGTCCGTCCGCTGGGCAGCCGCTTGGGCGCCTGGGCGTCACCCCAGAGCCGGGTGATTGCCGGGCGCGGCGAACTGGAAGACCTGCTCAAGGCCACCGAGCAGCGCTTCAGCGACAGCCAGCCACACTGTCCCGAGCATTGGGGCGGTTATCGCCTGCTGCCCGAACGCATCGAGTTCTGGCAGGGCCGTCCGAGCCGCCTGCACGATCGCCTCAACTATCGCCTGCAAGGGGCGCAGTGGGCTCGCGAGCGTCTGGCGCCTTAGCATCGGGATAACCTGCCGCGGCGCTCTGGAGCCATTGCGGCAGGTCGCGGCGCTTGATGCCTTGTGCCTGGGCGCGGGCCAATTGTTGCAACATGTAGGTTTTCTTTTGCCCATCCGGCCCCGCCAGTGAAAGCGCCAGATCGCGATCCACCCAGCGTTTGATCCGCACGTACAGCCACCAGTGGAAATACAAACCGGCCACGGTGGTGGCGACGATAATGAAATAATCCATGAAAAATTCCAGGGTTGATGACGCAGGTTTCGGAAATTGACGCTACTGTTTGGTGAATTTTTCGGGCGCGCCTGTATCCCACCTGAATGAAAGCAATTTTATCCCGGCGAGGCCGTGACAGGCGTCAAGCTGCGGAGTTTAATGAATCCCTGTCTTTTGGAGTTTGATGCTATGCGTAAGTCTGTTTTGCTGGTTGCTTCCTTTTCCACGATGGCGATGTTGCTCACTGGCTGTCAGTCGAGCCTGACCGGTGACTCCTACTCCCGTGACGAAGCGCGTCGCGTGCAGACGATTCGCATGGGCACGATCGAAGCCTTGCGTCCGGTCAAGATCGAAGGCACCAAGACCCCAATCGGCGGTGCGGCCGGTGCTGTGGTCGGTGGTGTAGGCGGCAGTGCCATCGGTGGTGGTCGTGGCAGCATCGTCGCTGCCGTGATCGGTGCCGTGGCGGGCGGCCTGATTGGTTCGGCTACTGAAGAAGGCCTGACCCGTACCCAGGGTGTGGAAATTACCGTTCGTGAAGATGACGGCAGCATGCGTGCCTATGTGCAGCAGGTTCAGGAAAACGAGGTGTTCCGTGTGGGTGAGCGGGTTCGTATTTCCACTGTGGATGGTACGAGTCGCGTATCGCACTAAGCTTGAGTCGGTAATTGAAAACGGCGCTTATTCCGGGAGTGGAAAGCGCCGTTTTTTTATGGCTTCGTTTCGGGTGACGGGTGTATATCCGTTTTTTGCGTAACGGCGGCTTATGGTTCCGCTCTTACAGCGGGTCACTTTTGAAAAGCCTGCGCGGCCCGGCGAAAAGTAACCAAAACGCTCTTGCCCCACCACTCGGTGCCTCGCCTAGGCTCGGCATGCCTGAACGAAGGCCTTGCTCCGTGGGCCGCCGCGAAGGGCCATCCATGGCCCAGCGCGGCTACCTCGGCATCCATGCCGAGGTGCCCACTGCGCAAGGCCTTCGTTCAGCCATCGTGGTTAACGGGGCGCCCCAGATCAAAAGCCGAAGCGAGGCGGCCTTATAGCCGGCCTGGTTCTTCCGGATTTTACCCAGCCCCAGTGTGGGAGCGAGCTTGCTCCGGATAGCGGTGCTTCAGTTACATAGATGTTGGACCTACTGTCGTCATCGCGAGCAAGCTCGCTCCCACAATGGTTCTATTTTCTATATAAGTTTGTGTTTGCTGAAATTTAATTGCGAACCTGCTCTCAGTCGTTGCTATTCAAATTAATTGCTCTTGCTCTTGCTCTTGCTCTTGCTCTTGCTCTTGCTCTTGCTCTTGCTCTTGCTCTTGCTCTTGCTTTAGATGTTGATCTCGGCGCCCCATTAACCACGCTGGCTGAACGAAGGTATTGCGCAGTGGGCAACCCGGCATGGATGCCGGGTTAGCCGCGCTGGGCCATGGATGGCCCTTCGCGGCGGCCCACGGAGCGATGCCTTCGTTCAGGCATGCCGAGCCTAGGCGAGGCACCGAGTGGTGGGGCAAAGCGTTTTTGGTTACTTTTGGCGCTCTTCCAAAAGTGACCCGCCGTAAGGGCGGAACCCTAAGTAGCCGTTACCGCAGAAACGGATATACACACCAACCATACTTCTACTTGTCCATCAGTTACTGGTAGGGCCGGATATTGAGGACCCGAAACGACTTAAAGACGTGTTGGAAAGTATCAGGAAGGCAATGCCGCCCGCTTGCGACTGGCCGCTGCCGTCACCGCATAACCCAGCAACGCCGCCAGGATCGAACCGGTGAGGATCCCCATCCGGTCCATGCCAGCGTAGTCACTCACACCCGGCTCGAACGCCAGGGAGCCGACGAACAGGCTCATGGTGAAACCAATCCCGCACAGGATCGCCACGCCCAGTACCTGGCCCCAATTGGCGCCGGCGGGCAGGCTGGCGATGCCGATTTTCACGGTCAGCCAGGTCAGGCCGAAGACGCCGACGGTCTTGCCCAGCAACAGGCCGATGGCGATGCCCATCGGCACGTGATGGGTGAAGCTCTCGACGGTGACGCCGCTCAAGGACAGGCCGGCGTTGGCGAAGGCGAACAGCGGCAGGATACCGTAGGCCACCCAGGGATGCAGGGCATGTTCCAGGGTGAGCAGCGGCGAAGTCTCGGCGTTTTTCGTGCGCAGCGGAATGCAGAACGCCAGGGTGACACCGGCCAATGTTGCATGGACACCGCTCTTGAGCACGCAGACCCAGAGGATCAGGCCCACGACCATGTAGGGCCCGAGCTTGACCACGCCCATCCGGTTCATCGCCACCAGCACGGCGATGCAGGCGGCCGCCAGCATGAGCGACAAGGTCGACAGGGCGCCGGAATAGAAGATGGCGATGATGATAATGGCGCCCAGGTCATCGATGATCGCCAGGGTCATCAGGAACAGTTTGAGCGACACCGGCACTCGCTTGCCGAGCAAGGCCAGCACGCCGAGGGCGAACGCGATGTCAGTGGCCGTCGGAATCGCCCAGCCGGCGAGGGCGGCCGGGTTGTCGCGGTTGAGAAACCAGTAGATCAGCGCCGGCACCACCATGCCGCCAATCGCCGCCGCGCCCGGCAAGACGATTTGCGACGGCTTTGATAGTTGCCCGTCGAGTACTTCACGCTTGACTTCGAGGCCGATGAGCAGGAAGAACATCGCCATCAGGCCGTCGTTGATCCACAGCAGCAGGGGTTTTGCGATCTTCAGGGCGCCCACCTGGGCGACTACCGGGGTGTCCAGCAGGCCGTTATACAACCAGGACAGCGGTGAATTGTTGATGACCAGGGCCAGTACGGCGGCGGCGATCAGCAGCAGGCCGCTGGCAGCCTCCAGTTGAAAAAAACGTGTCAGAGAATTGCGTAGAGCCACGATCGCTCTCCATGTATCGAATCAAAAAGATGGCACACCCTAACCCGTACTGTTAGTTGTTAAAACAAAAGTTATATTCTTTTTTGTTATATGTCGTTACAAGGCCTGCGCCACGCAGTCGGCAGTTACGGGTCATATTGGACCTTAGCTGTACCTGTGCGTGATGTCGGGTTTTTCCTAAGCTGTCGTCTGGTTTTTCCGAACTCCAGCCGTGCCTGCACGACCGCGTGATCTCCCCACGCTGAATACGATCAGTGAGCAAACACACCATGAACGACCATCGCCAGTGGGCTCGTGAAGCGATCCGCATCATCGAGGCCGACTTCCAGCGCAGCGCCGATACCCACCTGATTCCGCTGCCGCTGCCTGGCCTGCCGGGCATCGAGCTGTACTTCAAGGACGAGTCCAGTCATCCCACCGGCAGCCTCAAGCATCGGTTGGCCCGCTCGCTGTTTCTCTATGCGTTGTGTAACGGCTGGCTCAAGCCAGGTGCGCCAGTGATCGAGGCCTCCAGTGGCTCGACGGCGATTTCCGAGGCTTACTTCGCCAGGTTGCTGGGCCTGCCGTTCATTGCGGTGATGCCGGCGACCACCTCCAGGGAAAAAATCGCACAGATCGCTTTCTATGGCGGTCAGAGCCACCTGGTGGATGATCCTACGCAGATCTACGCCGAATCCGAGCGTCTGGCCCGCGAGCATGACGGGCATTTCATCGACCAGTTCACCTATGCCGAGCGGGCCACGGACTGGCGGGCCAATAACAACATTGCCGAATCGATCTTCCAGCAGATGCGCTTCGAGCGGCATCCGGAGCCCACATGGCTGATCTCCAGCCCCGGCACCGGCGGCACCACGGCCACCCTGGGACGCTATGTCCGTTACCGCCAGCACGGCACCCGTGTGCTGTGTGCCGACGCCGAGCGTTCGGTGTTCTTCGATTACTACCGCAGTGGCGACGCCAGCCTGCGCCTGGATTGCGGTTCACGCATCGAGGGTATCGGCCGGCCGCGAGTCGAAGCGTCGTTCCTGCCGAACGTCATCGATGCGATGGTCAAGGTGCCGGACGCCTTATCGCTGGCGGCCATGCATTACCTGGCCGGGCGTCTGGGACGACGGGTCGGCGGGTCCAGCGGCACCAACCTGATCGGCGCACTCATGGCGGCCCGGCAGATGGCGGATGCGGCGGAGTCGGGGTCGATCGTGGCGATCTTGTGTGACGGCGGCGAGCGCTACGCCACGACCTATTACGACCCGGCATGGCTCAAGGCCCAAGGTTATGAGTTGAGCGGGCTGATGGACATCGTGGCGGCGAGTGTGGAGCGGGGTGAGGCACTGCCGGAGAGTGTGTTGCGGGCCAATATCTGAATCTTGAAAACCCCGGGGTCCCTTGTGGGAGCGAGCCTGCTCGCGATAGCGGTGGATCAGTCAACATCTGTGTTGAATGCCAGGCCGCCATCGCGAGCAAGCTCGCTCCCACAGGGCCAACTGTCAGGCTTCGAGGCCGAGAATGTTTCGCGCCACCGCTTCGGCAATCCGAATCCCATCCACCCCCGCCGACAGGATCCCGCCCGCATAACCGGCGCCTTCACCCGCCGGGAACAGGCCTTTGACGTTCAGGCTCTGCAGCGATTCGTTGCGGGTGATGCGCAGGGGCGATGAGGTGCGGGTTTCGATGCCGGTCAGCACGGCGTCGTGCAGCGAGTAGCCGCGAATCTGTTTCTCGAATGCCGGCAAGGCTTCGCGGATGGCTTCGATGGCGAAGTCCGGCAAGGCCAGGGCCAGATCCCCCAGGGACACCCCAGGCTTATAGGACGGTTCGACGCTGCCCAGTGCCGTAGACGGCTTGCCGGCGATGAAATCGCCCACCAGTTGCGCCGGGGCCTCGTAGTTGCTGCCGCCGAGCACGAACGCGTGGGATTCCAGGCGTTCCTGCAACTCGATACCGGCCAGCGGGCCACCCGGATAATCCACTTCCGGGGTAATGCCGACGACGATGCCAGAGTTGGCGTTGCGCTCATTGCGCGAATACTGGCTCATGCCGTTGGTGACGACGCGGTTCGGCTCGGACGTCGCCGCTACCACGGTGCCGCCCGGGCACATGCAGAAGCTGTACACCGAGCGGCCATTCTTGGCGTGGTGCACCAGTTTGTAGTCGGCGGCGCCGAGTTTCGGATGGCCGGCGTACTTGCCCAGGCGCGCGCTGTCGATCAGCGATTGCGGGTGTTCGATGCGGAAGCCCACCGAGAACGGCTTGGCTTCCATGTACACGCCACGGCTGTGGAGCATACGGAACGTGTCTCGGGCGCTGTGGCCGAGGGCGAGGATCACGTGTTTCGAATGAATGCGTTCACCGCCGGCCAATTCGACGCCGACCAGTTGGCCGTCTTCGATCAGCACATCGGTGACCCGTTGCTGGAAGCGTACTTCGCCGCCCAGGGCGCGGATCTGCTCACGCATGGTTTCCACCACGCCTGTCAGGCGGAACGTGCCGATGTGCGGCTTGCTGACGTAGAGGATTTCTTCCGGCGCCCCGGCCTTGACGAATTCATGCAGGACCTTGCGGCCAAGGAATTTCGGGTCCTTGATCTGGCTGTAGAGCTTGCCGTCGGAAAACGTCCCTGCGCCGCCTTCACCGAACTGCACATTGGACTCGGGGTTGAGCACACTTTTGCGCCACAGGCCCCAGGTGTCCTTGGTGCGCTGGCGCACTTCCGGGCCGCGTTCGAGGATGATCGGCTTGAAACCCATCTGCGCCAGCAACAGGGCGGCGAAAATCCCGCACGGGCCGAAGCCGACCACGATCGGCCGCTCGTTCAAGTCGGCCGGGGCCTGGCCCACCACTTTGTAGCTGACATCCGGCGCTTCGTTGACGTTACGGTCATCGGCGAACTTGCGCAGCAGGCTGGCTTCATCACGCACCGTCAGGTCGATGGTGTAGATGAAGCACAGTTCGGAGGATTTCTTGCGCGCATCGTAGCTGCGCTTGAACAGGGTGAAGTCGAGCAGGTCATCGCTGGCGATGCCCAGGCGCTGCACGATGGCAGGGCGCAGGTCTTCTTCGGGGTGATCGATTGGCAGCTTGAGTTCGGTGATTCGTAACATGGCGGGGTCCGGTTCGCGGGATGCACAACTGCACCAGGGCGTGAACCGGCGATTATAAGCCAAAAGCTGCGAATCAGTCGTCGCGCGCGCCGCCGAAGTAGGCACAGCCGCGTTGGACCTGGCCGTTGACCCGCAACTCGGCGCTCATGTGTTGCACGCTGTCGCTGACACTGTCGACACAACGCGCAGGTGTGACCCAGAGCTCGACTTTCTGGCCGTTGGCCTCGGTGCCCAGGTTGAAGCGGCCATCGCCCAATTGCTCCTCGACGTAAGGCACCGCCAGCGGCGGCTGGCCTTCGCGGTCCAGCACCAGGCCCTTGCCACTGGCCTTGAGCGTCCATTCCGGGCTGTGCCCCGCGGCGCGCAGGATCACTCGTTTGAAGTCGACGTCTTCGCAAGCCGTTCCCGAGCGCTCCAGGCGATACAGCTGTTCAACGTCCAACTGACTGTCGGTGCCGGCCGCTGCGCTGGAAACGATACGGCCACGTACATCGGCAAACAGCTTGCCCCGGTCATCGGCCAGGCTGGCGGCCTGTTGCAGCACGCTGGTGCCACCGCTGTCGTTGACGATGTAGCGGCGCTGTTCCTGGCACGGCTGGAACACCAGTTTGCCATCGGCCGCCGTGAGTTCGCCTTGCAGGCGTGTCTGGCCGGCGTGGGAGGCGCTCTGACGTGGGGTGTCGAGCAATTGGCAGCCGGTGAACAGCGGCAGGAGGGCGACAAACAGCAGGGAGCGGGCGGCACGCATCATTGGGTCTCCAGACAAGTGCCGCCACGTTACTCAGACTGATCCTGCATCACAAGGGGGGTTAGCCCACGTGAAAGGTCTGACCGGTTTGTAGGCCTTCGACGCTCTTGGCGTAGGCCAATGCCACATCCACTGCGGGTACGGGTTTGAAACCGCGGAAATAAGGCGCGTATTTGTCCATGGCTTCCAGCAGCACGTTCGGGCTCACCGAGTTGACCCGCAGGCCCCGTGGCAACTCGATTGCCGCGGCGCGCACGAAACTGTCCAGGGCGCCGTTGACCAGGGCCGCCGAAGCACCGCTCTTGATCGGGTCGTGGCTGAGCACGCCGGTGGTGAAGGTGAAGGACGCGCCGTCATTGGCGAATTCGCGACCGATCAGCAGCAGGTTGACCTGGCCCATCAGCTTGTCTTGCAAGCCCAGGGCAAAGCTGTCTTCGGTCATGTCGGCCAGGGGCGCAAAGGTGACGTTGCCGGCGGCACAGACCAGGGCGTCAAAACGGCCAGTCTTCTCGAACAGGGCGCGAATCGAGGCGCTGTCGCTGATATCCACTTGCAATTCGCCGCTGTGGCGGCCGATCCGAACGATTTCGTGGCGGGGCGACAGTTCTTTATCAATGGCCGAACCGATAGTGCCGTTGGCGCCGATCAAGAGGATTTTCATGAGCTGTTCCTTAATGGGTTGAATGAGTTTTCAGTCTAGAGGGGTTCTTTCCAGTGATAATCATGCTAATAGGCAACCTTTGGTTTTCATTTGGAAACAATCCAATGAGCGAAATGGATGACCTGGCGGCGTTCGCCGTGTTGATGGAGGCCGGCAGTTTTACCTTGGCGGCCCAGCAATTGGGGTGCAGCAAGGGCCAGTTGTCCAAGCGCATCAGCCTGTTGGAGAATCGGTTTTCGGTGGTATTGCTGCAACGCACCACTCGGCGCTTGAGCCTCACGGCGGCCGGGGCGGCGCTGTTGCCTCAGGCCCAGGCGCTGTTGGTGCAGGTGGAAAGGGCACGTCAGGCATTGGCTCGGTTGAAGGATGACATTTGCGGGCCGGTGCGTATGACGGTTCCGGTTTCGTTGGGTGAAACCTTCTTCGAGGGCTTGCTGATGGAGTTCGCTCGCACGTACCCCAATGTGCAGATCGAACTGGAGCTCAACAACGGTTACCGTGACTTGAGCCGCGATGGTTTCGACCTGGCGATCCGTTCCGACGCCGCCATCGATGAGCGGCTGGTGGCCCGGCCATTGTTGGCGTGGCACGAAATGACCTGCGCCAGCCCGGCCTACCTCGAACACTATGGCGAGCCTGAGACGCCCCAGGCCCTGGCCGAGCACCGCTGTCTGCTCAACAGTCACTACAGCGGCCGGGAAGAATGGCTCTACCACCAACAACACGAACTGTTGCGGGTCCGAGTGTCGGGACCGTTCGCCAGCAATCACTACAGCCTGCTGAAAAAAGCCGCCCTGGCCGGTGCCGGAATCGCCCGGCTGCCGTCGTACCTGCTGCATGAAGCGTTGGCGGACGGACGCCTGCATTGGCTGCTGCGCGACTACCAGACCCGGCGCATGCCGATGTACCTGGTGCACCCGTACCAGGGCGGCCTGCCCAAGCGCACCCAGGTGCTGGCCGACTATTTGATCGACTGGTTCAAGCGCAGCGGCGAGGCGCTGGATCGGCTACAGCGATAACCCGGCCATTTGATATCCCTAGTGGGAGCGAGCTTGCTCGCGAAGGCGGTGGTACATCCGGTATTCGTGCAAGCTGACCCACCGCTATCGCGAGCAAGCTCGCTCCTACAGGGGGGCTGTGAGGGGATCTGTGTTCAGTCGTGGGCGTAACGCTTGGCTATCAGGTGATCGATCGACAACACCCCCGGTCCACGGGCCATCAGGTGGAGCAAGACCGCCGCCCAGGTGCCATGGGTCGGGTAGGCGTCCGGGTAGACGAACACCTGAATGGTCAAGGTCATGCCGAGCAAGGCCATTGCCGAAAAGCGTGTCGCCAGGCCAAACAGAAGCAGTACCGGGAAGACATGCTCGGCAGAGGCCGCCAGGTGCGCGGCCAGTTCCGGCGACAGCAGCGGCAGGGCATATTCGCTTTTGAACAGGGGGATGGTCGAGTCCGCCAGCCGCGGCAGACCGATCTGGAAGGTGCCGTCGAACAGGTCGATGGCCAGTCCTTCGATTTTGGTCTGGCCGGATTTCCAGAACACGGCGGCAATCGAGAAGCGTGCGACGAAGGCGATCAGGCTGTGGGGGATTTTCTCCAGCCATTGAATGAAACCGGCAATCAGGGCGTTCATGGGGATACCTGTTCGGCTAGGAGATGGGTGATGGCCTGGTGGCGGATGAGCCCCGCCAGGGTCTGTTCCAGGTCAAGATCGATTGAGGCTTCGATGGCCGCCGTCAGGGAAGACCCTTGTTGCAGGGCTGCGATGAACCCATGGGCAGCGTGACTGATCGCAAACACCTCTACGTCCAGGCCGTTGCGCAGCACCAAGGCGTTTTGCGGGGGAAACGTTTCGAACGGTACGGGCGCCTGGTGCTGATGAGCGGCCCAGATCGTCACCAGGGCGTAGGGGGATTGCAGCAGCCGCAGTGACGGGTGAAGCCCGATCTTCAGGTGCCCCGCCAGCGTGGGGGACGACAGCGCCGCCACGATTCGTTCTTGCGCCATGGGCTCGGCGTCGGCGGCATGCCAGGCTTGCACATGCAGTCGCTCCAGCCGAGCGACGTCCGCCAGGTAAGGCACACTGGCGGCGGGTTCGAAGTGTTCGATGAACTCGGCAAAGTCGCCCCCGTAGTCGTTCATCACCGGGCTGCGCGGCGGCGTCGATTGGGCATAGACCCCGGCCATGGCCCGGAAAAATTCTTCGCCCACCAGTTGCGCCACCACCGGGTAGTTGTCGGCCAGGGCGTTGATCAATGAGCTGAGCACGTTGTTGCGGTACACCGCGAAACGGCTTTCCGGGCCCGCTCCATTGGTGCTGACCAGGCCGGACGGACACGCCTTGCGCGGGTCGAGCAGGGCGGCGGCAAATGCGTGCTGGTTGCTCATGGCCGGGCTCCGGTGGCGCTCAACAGTTGATCGGCCTGGCGTGCTTCGGCCAGCAGCACTTCCCATGCCGGGACATGGTTGTCGCGTTCGATCAAGGTGGCGATCGGCCCGGTCCGCTCCAGTGCCTGGAGATACAGTTGCCAGACCGCGTGGTCGATGGGGGCTCCGTGATCGTCTATCAACAGGCGCTCGCCGAGGCTGTCGGAATCTTCGGCAAAGCCGGCCAGGTGAATTTCGCCGGTCGCTTGCAGAGGCAGGGCGTCGAGGTAGGCCAATGGATCGCGGCAATGGTTGATGCACGAAACGTAGACGTTGTTCACATCCAGCAGCAGGCCGCAGCCGGTGCGACGGATCACTTCGCTCATGAACTGTGGCTCGTCGAAGGTCGAGGTTTCAAAGGCCAGGTAGGTGGCCGGATTTTCCAGTAACAGCGTGCGCTTGAGGCTGGACTGCACCTGGTCGACGTGTTCGCAGACCCGGTCGAGGGTTGCTTCGTCATAGGCCAGGGGGAGCAAGTCATTGAGGAACACCGGGCCGTGGCTGGACCAGGCCAGGTGTTCGGAAAAGGATTGGGGCTGATAGCGTTCGATCAAGGCGGCCAGGCGCTGCAAATGCGCAACATCCAGCGGCTCCTCTCCACCGATCGACAGGCCGACGCCGTGCAACGACAGCGGGTACTGTTCGCGTATCAGCCCCAGGAAGTGATGAAGCGGCCCGCCGGCCACCATGTAGTTTTCCGCGTGCACCTCGAAGAAACCCAGGTCCGGTCGGGTCTGGAGCACCTCACGAAAATGCGCACTCTTGAGCCCCAACCCTGCTCTTGGCGGCAGCCGGGTATCCGTGGAGAGGGAAGGGACATTCGACATGGCGGCAGGCCTCAGGCAGAGGTGATCAGGACTTGGCTTTGAACGCTTGGAGTTGGCCGAAACCGGTGGGGGAGGTCTTGCTTTCAAGGGTGGTGCAAGTGCCTTTAGGGACCGATTTCCAAGCGTTGGGCTGATAGTCCATCTTTGCGGTACCGGCGCAGGTGGTGCCGGCACCGGCGGCGCAGTTGTTCATGCCTTTGAGGGCGACGCCGAAGCATTTTTCCATGTTGTCGTCGGCTGCGTGAGCGGTCGAGACGGCAGTCATGCTCAGGGCAGAACCCAGGGCCAGGACCAAGGCAGCGGCGGACAGGGTGCGAGTCGAAGCAGTCATGGTGATTCTCCAGTCTTCAGGGAAATGAACCGGCGTTAGCGCCGGTCTGCTGAACTAGAGAAGGGAGGTGGGAAAGCGTTACAGCGCGATCTCATTATTTTTTAGATACGCGTAACCCTGTGGCGAGGGAGCTTGCTCCCGCTCGGTTGCGCAGCAACCGCAAAATCTTGGGGTCGCTGCGCAGCCCAGCGGGAGCAAGCGCCCTCGCCACAGGGGATTGCGGGCGGTCCGAGCAAAAAAAACGGCCCGAAGGCCGTTTCTTTTACTGCGACAGACTCAACCCCCCAGATACGCCTCGCGCACTTTCGGGTCGGTCAGCAACGCCTCGCCGGTGCCTTGCATCACCACCCGGCCGTTCTCCAGCACGTACGCCCGGTCGGCGATTTTCAGCGCCTGGTTGGCGTTCTGCTCCACCAGGAACACCGTCACGCCATCCTTGCGCAGTTGCTCGATGATGTCGAAGATCTGCTGGATGATGATCGGTGCCAGGCCCAGGGAAGGCTCGTCGAGCAGCAGCAGCTTGGGTTTGCTCATCAGCGCACGGCCGATGGCGAGCATTTGCTGTTCGCCGCCGGACATGGTGCCGCCGCGCTGGGTAAAGCGTTCTTTCAGGCGTGGGAAAAGGTGCAGGACCTTGTCCATTTGTTCCTGATAGTCGCCCTTGTCGGTGAAAAATCCGCCCATGGCGAGGTTTTCTTCCACGGTCAGCCGGGCAAATACCCGGCGGCCCTCAGGTACCACGGCGATGCTCTTGCGCATGATCCGCGCCGAGTCCTGGCCCACCAGTTCCTCACCCATGTAGCGGATGCTGCCGCTGTGGGCCTGGGGCGAACCGCAGAGCGTCATCAGCAGGGTGGATTTGCCGGCACCGTTGGCACCGATCAGCGTGACGATTTCGCCCTGGCGGACTTCGACGTTGACGCTGTGCAGGGCCTGGATCTTGCCGTAGAAGGTGGAAACGTTTTCGAACTGCAGCATTTACGCTTCCCCCAGGTAGGCTTTGATCACTTCAGGATTGTCGCGGATCTGTTCCGGCGTACCGTCGGCCAGGGGCGTGCCCTGGTTGATGACGACGATGTGGTCGGAAATGCTCATGACCAGCTTCATGTCGTGCTCGATCAGCAGCACGGTGACGTTGTGCTCCTCACGCAGCACGCCGATCAGGGCTTTCAGGTCTTCGGTTTCCTTGGGGTTCAGGCCGGCGGCCGGCTCGTCGAGCATGAGGATCCGCGGACGGGTCATCATGCAGCGGGCGATTTCCAGGCGCCGTTGCTGACCGTAGGCCAGGGTGCCGGCGGTACGGTTGGCGAACTCGGTGAGGTTGACCTTGTCCAGCCAGTACTCGGCGTACTCCATGGCCTCGCGTTCGCTTTTGCGGAACGCCGGGGTCTTGAACAGGCCGGCAAAGAAGTTGGTGTTCAAATGACGATGCTGGGCGATCAACAGGTTCTCGACCGCCGTCATGTCCTTGAACAGCCGCACGTTCTGGAAGGTGCGCACCACACCCTTGCGGGCGATGTGGTGGCCGGGCAGACCCTGGATCGGCTCGCCGTCCAGCAGGATGGTGCCGCCGGTGGGCTGGTAGAAGCCGGTCAGGCAGTTGAACACGGTGGTCTTGCCCGCGCCGTTGGGCCCGATCAGGGCAACCACTTGCTTCTCTTTCACGGTCAGGGCCACGCCGTTGACCGCCAGCAAACCGCCGAAGCGCATGCTCAGGTTTTCGACTTTCAGGATCTCGCGGCTCATTTGCGCAGCTCCATGTGGGGGCGTTGCATAGGCAGCAGACCTTGAGGACGCCAGATCATCATCAGCACCATCAAGGCGCCGAACATCAACATGCGATATTCGCTGAATTCACGCATCATTTCCGGCAGCAGGATCATCACGATCGCCGCCAGGATCACGCCCAGCTGCGAGCCCATCCCGCCCAGCACCACGATGGCGAGGATGATCGCCGACTCGATGAAGGTGAAGGATTCCGGCGTCACCAGGCCTTGGCGGGCGGCGAAGAAGCTGCCGGCAAAACCGGCGAACGCAGCGCCGAGGGTAAAGGCCGACAGTTTGATCACGGTTGGGTTGAGACCCAGGGCACGGCAGGCGATTTCGTCTTCACGCAGTGCCTCCCAGGCGCGGCCGATCGGCATGCGCAGCAGGCGGTTGATGACGAACAGCGCGGCCAGGGCCAGCAACAGGGCAACCAGATAGAGGAAGATCACCTTGTTGATCGAGTTGTATTCCAGGCCGAAGTACTCGTGGAAGGTCTGCAGCCCCTCGGCGGCTTTACGCTCGAAGGTCAGGCCGAAGAACGTCGGTTTCTCGATGTTGCTGATGCCGTTCGGGCCGCCGGTGATGTCGGTCAGGTTGCGCAGGAACAGGCGGATGATCTCGCCAAAACCCAGGGTCACGATCGCCAGGTAGTCGCCGCGCAAGCGCAGGACCGGGAAACCCAGCAGGAAACCGAAGGTGGCGGCCATCATCCCGGCGATCGGCAGGCAGATCCAGAAGCTCAGGCCGAAGTAGTGGGACAGCAGCGCGTAGCTGTAGGCGCCGACGGCGTAGAAGCCGACGTAACCCAGGTCCAGCAGGCCGGCCAGGCCTACGACGATGTTCAGGCCCAGGCCCAGCATCACGTAGATCAGGATCAGCGTGGCGATGTCCACCGCGCCGCGAGAGCCGAAGAACGGCCACACCAGGGCCACGACGATCAGGCCCAGCACGATCCAGCGCTGGGTGCTCGGCAGGGTCAGGAAGTGGCTGGCCTTGGCCGGGATCACCGGCAGGCCGGGCGAGGACTTCCACGCCGCGCTGATCTGTGTGCTGAACAGCACGCGCACGAACATCAGCAGCGAGCACACGGCGATGGTCGCCAGGATCGCCGGGCTGGTGCCGTGCACTTCCAGGTTGATGCCGACGATGGTCAGTTTAAGACCCAGTACCGGATAGGCCACGGCCCAGACCAGCAGGGCGCTGAAAAGCGCCGATTTGAGATGCCTAGTCATACTTTCTCAACCTCCGGGCGGCCCAGGATGCCGGTCGGCCGGAATAACAGAACCAGAACCAACAAGCCGAACGCCACGACGTCCTTGTACTGGTCGCCGAAGATGTCGGCGCCAAAGGCTTCCGCCACGCCCAGCACCAGCCCGCCGAGCATCGCCCCGGGGATGCTGCCGATGCCGCCCAGTACCGCGGCGGTGAAGGCTTTCAGGCCCACGAGGAAGCCGGCGTTGGGGTTGATCACGCCGTATTGCATGCTCAACAGCACCGCGGCGATGGCCGCCAGGGCCGCACCGATGACGAAGGTCAGGGCGATGATGTTGTTGGTGTTGATGCCCAGCAGGTTGGCCATCTTGATGTCCTCGGCACAGGCGCGACAGGCGCGGCCGAGGCGGGAACGGGAGATGAACAGCGTGAGGCCGAGCATGGCGACCAGGGTCACCACGAACACCACGATTTGCATGTAGGAAATCAGCACTTCATGTGCCCCGCCTGGCCCGATGGCAAAGTTGCCCGGGATCAGGTTGGGAATGGATTTGTCCTTGGAGTCTTGCGAAAGCAGTACCGTGTTCTGCAGGAAGATCGACATGCCGATGGCGGAGATCAGCGGGATCAGACGGTTGCTGCCGCGCAGGGGGCGGTAGGCGATCCGTTCGATGCTGTAGCCATAGGAGCTGGTGACGACGATGCTCGCGAGAAACGCCGCGGTCATCAACAGCGGGACACTGTCGAGTCCCATCATGCTCAGCCCGGCGATGGCGATGAACGCCACGTAGGAGCCGATCATGTACACCTCGCCGTGGGCGAAGTTGATCATTCCAATGATGCCGTAGACCATCGTGTAGCCGATGGCGATCAAGGCATACGTGCTGCCAACGGTCAGGCCGTTAACCAGCTGCTGGAAGAAGTGATAGATGTCAGGCATTACAGCGCTCCTAAAAACCTGATACGCATTTCACTGGTGGAGTCATTTTCCCGCCCGGGCCCCGTGGATCTGCATCCACTTCGAACACGAGGTTTGCCAGCGAACCGCTGATGACGGTTTTGAGATTTTCAGGTGGGGAGGCTGGCGGATCACGCCAGCGCGGCCCAATACATTTAAAACAAAGCCCACGGCACGCCGTGGGCTTTATTGGCAGTCAGTCAGGCCAGGCCTTACTGAGGCGAAGCTTCGGTTTTAGGTTTGCCGAAATGCCACTCGTAGACCACGAACTTGAAGTCCTTCAGGTCGCCCTTCGCGTCGAAGCTCAGGTCGCCCGTTGGCGTCTTGAAGGTGCCGGCGTGGATGGCTTCGGCCACTTTGCCCGCGTCTTCGCTCTTGGCTGTGGTGATGGCCTGGGCAATCACCTGGACAGCGGAGTAGGACGGGAACACGAACGGACCGCTCGGGTCTTCTTTCTTGGCCTTGAACGCGTCAGCCAGGGCAACGTTGGCCGGATCCTGGTCGAAGGATTTCGGCAGGGTCACCAGCAGGCCTTCGGAGGACTCCTTGGCGATTTGCGAGATGGAGTCGTTACCCACGCCTTCCGGACCCATGAACTTGGCCTTCAGGCCTTTTTCCTGGGCTTGACGCAGGATCAGGCCCAGCTCCGGGTGGTAGCCGCCGTAGTAGACGAAATCGACGTTGGCTTGCTTGAGCTTGGCGATCATCGAGGAGAAGTCCTTGTCGCCGGCGTTCACGCCTTCGAAGACGGCCACTTTCACGCCTTTGCCTTCGAGGGTTTTCTTCACGGCGCTGGCGATGCCTTCACCGTACTGCTGCTTGTCGTGCAGGACCGCAACGATCTTCGGCTTGACGTGGTCGGCGATGTAGTTGCCGGCCGCAGGGCCTTGGGCGCTGTCCAGGCCGATGGTGCGGAAGATCATCTTGTAGCCGCGAGCGGTGATGTCCGGGCTGGTAGCCGCCGGGGTGATCATGACCACGCCTTCGTCTTCGTAGATGTCGGAAGCTGGCTGGGTGGAGCTGGAGCACAGGTGGCCGACCACGAACTTGACGCCGTCGTTGACGACTTTGTTCGCGACCGCGACCGCTTGTTTTGGATCACAGGCGTCGTCGTATTCGACGGCGACGAGCTGCTTGCCGTCGACGCCGCCCTTGGCGTTGATCTGCTCGATGGCCATTTTCGCGCCACTGAACTGCATGTCGCCGTATTGGGCTACAGGGCCGGTCTTGGGGCCGGCGATGCCGATCTTGATGGTGTCGGCGGCAAACGAATGGCTGGCAACCCCGGCCAGAACCATAGCGGCAAACAGTTTGGAAATCTGCTTAGTAGCCTTAGTCATAGTGCTCCACTCATGCTGTTGTAGTTTTTATAGTCCTGGCGCCGTAGCAGCAGAACCGGGTCAGATATCTTGGATACCCTCGCGGAAAATGCCCCCGGCAACTGTACCGGTACAGTGTAGAGCGCCCATTGTTGGCAAGGGAAGCTGGCGCTTGGGGGCAAAACCTGGGGGTGTCGCTTAATTGAAAGAAAAAGACAGAATAGCGGCGGGGGGTTGTCCGGTCGTTTCGGCAATCCTTGGCTTTCCTGCGCTTTTCAATCGGTACCGCAATTTGCTACCGGGTTTTTCTGCCAGACCACCGACGTTATCATTCGCGCCGATTTCTTTTCCGGACAGGTCCCATGAATCAAGAACCTAGCACCCTCTATGCCAAGCTGCTTGGAGAAACCGCATCCATCACCTGGAAAGAGCTGGAGCCGTTCTTTGCCAAGGGTGCCCTATTGTGGGTCGATCCGGCACTGGATTTGATCGCCGCCGCCGAGGCCGTCGCCCGGGACGAAGGTACCAAAGTCGCCGCCTGGCTGGCTGCCGACCAGCTCGCCAAGCTGTCTGAAACGCGGGCGCTGGATTTTCTGAAGCGCGATCCGCAGCTTTGGGCGGTGGTGGTTTCGCCGTGGATTATGATCCAGGAAAGGGCGTCGAATTGATCGGTGCACCAACTTGGTTCGTGTTTTTGTGTTTGAAAAAGTGTGTAGGTGAGTAGCGTGATAGCACCCTGCCGTGGCGAAACGCCACAGGGCAGGGTGACGTATACGTAACGGGAACAGTTCATGGAGCAGCCTTTGGGCTGCTCAATTGTTTCTGGATGTTGTTCAGGTGGGGGATTCGGGACCGCTATCGCGAGCAAGCTCGCCCCCACAAAGGTTCTGTGGACACAGGCCCACTGTGGGAGCGAGCTTGCTCGCGATCGAGGCGACGCGGTCTCCGCACCCGCCTCAGTAAGTCCTGCCAGTGTGGTTATTCAGAGAAATGACCTTGGTCTTGCCAATGCGGTGACGGTAGATCTCGCGCAGGTACTTGATGGATTTCTTCACGCAGTCGCGGGACAGGCGGATGTCGTTGATCGAGACGAACTTGTCCTTGTCATTGATCAGCTCGCGGTACTTCTTCTCGTACATCGGCTTGATCGCGTACCAGTTGGTGTCGAGGATCTTCGCCGGGTTTTCGAATTCGTTGAGCAGGTCGTCGATGCGCGCTTCGTCGAAGTCTTCATTGATGATGAAGTCCAGGATCGAGTTGTCCAGGGTGTCGTCGAAACGGTACGGGGTGCGGGCGAAGCAGCGTTTGATGAAGGCCACGATCAAGGTCAGGAAATCATCCGACAGGCACGGGCTCTTGGCGATCAGGGTGGTCAGCGACAGGTTCGCCGAGGCGCCGATCACCAACGCGTAACGCTTGAGCGTGGTGTTGGGGAACAGGCTGTTGAGGTGGGTCTTGAGCCGGTTCAGGTCCATGTAGGACAGCTTGTAGTCCTTGGGCAAGGAGACGATGGACACCACCGACGAGCAGTTCTTGAAAAAGTGCAGGTCATGCAGGGCCGCGGCGTCGTAGCCGGAATTCTTGTATTGCTCCAGCGAGGCGCGGTAGCGCTTGGATTCGATCGGCAACAGGCTGATGCCTTCGATGGCCTGGGTGACTTTGTTGAAGTGCGGCAGGTCGATGGAGCGGAAGAACAGGTCGTCGATGTTCAGGCGCGGCGGCTCTTTCTCGAACACCTTGAACTTGTCGCCGCTCGGTGCCGGGGTTTCCGGGACGACAGACTCGGCGTAGGCGATTGCCACCGGGCCGGCCAGGCTCATGAACAGGTCGTTGGCGTCCAGGCGAATGGTTTCGCCGATGTCGATGCCGGCACGGCGGAAGTAATTCTGGTCGTAGTCGGTGGTGACGGCCTGGGCCGTCAGGATGTTGAAGATCTGCTGGGAGATGTACTGGTTGGCGTGCTTCTCCATGGCGTTGACATCGATGTTCTGGATGTTGCCGTCATCGCTTTCTTCGGCGTAGCGCATGATGTCGTTGGAGATCAGCATCATCGCGTTCCACGGGCGGATACGGCCCATCACGCTGGCTTCGCTGCTGTCTTCGTTGGCGAAGTTGTACGAGAAATCCCATTCTTCCGACAGGTACTTGCACAGCAGGCGTCCGGCGTTGATGTGCAAGGCTTCGGACATTTCGCTGCGGTGGTCGGAAATGTTCGGCAGCACGCAGATGCCGCTGGTGAAGATCGGCTCGAAGACGAAGGAGTGGCCGCTCTTGCTGTCGTGTTCGTCCATCGGCTTGGTGTCGAACGTCTTGTTCATGTACGAGTACTGCTGGGCCAGGCCGAACTCCGAGGCCATGCCCGAACCGGTACCGCCGCCAGCGCTGAAGATCGAGAAGTACAGGCGCGATTGGTTGGCCTTGATGCCGCAGCTGTCGATCAGGTACGAGTGGATCATTTTCCAGTCGGGGCTGGAGAAGCGCTGGGTGTCCTTGTTCAGGATGATCTTGGCCAGGTACTGGCCGAGGATCGGTGCGTTACCGGCGCCACCGGCGTGGACTTCCGACAGGTCCATGATTTTCATCTTGCTGTAGTCGCGCAAGAAGCCGCTTTTTTCGCCCTTGCGCGAGAAACGGATGCGCCCGGCGATGTCCTTGTCCAGGTCGCCGAGCATCACCAGCGGCTCCACCAGGAACACCGGTTTGCTGGCCTTGCTGGTGCCCAGGCGCAGGTTGTTGCGGATCCATTGTGCAGGGCTGTGGCCCTTGTCACTGTAGCCTTTGTCTTCGGCGTTGAATTCGTTGAGGTAGAACTTGCGGGCGTTGTACACCAGCTCGGCCACGTCCAGGGCGATGTTGGAGCCGCAGCGACCCAGACCGATCAGGCACACCGACGGGAATTCCTGTTGCGCGCGGTCGTATTCGTCGTCCACCAGGTGCGGCGGACGCGGGAACACGGTGTCACGCAGGCCGTCGAGGTTATCGAGGATACGGTCGGTGTTGGTTTCGGTGAAATACAGATATTGCTGGGTCGACAGAGGGCGCGGGGGGCTCGATGGCTTCGAGACTTCCGGGCCGTTGGCGGCGGGGCTCAAGGTCAGATCGGATACCGCAGTGGCTGTTTTTTTGGAAGTCATTGTGCGCCATGTGCCTGAACTGGTGGCTCGACGAATGCGGTCATCGAACACTCGCGGATGGGAGTTCGCGCCTGGATAAACGCGAAAATCGGTCCAAGCGGCCAGGGCTGCGGCCTGAGCAGCGCTTGGGATAATCTTTTTCCTGATCACGTTGAATCGGCCACCGGACTTCGATCTTTAACCAGCAAAAGGCAAAATGGTGGCAATTGTTACAGAAGCTTGATGGGCATCAAGAAATACGCCGCGTCCCATGGGTGGGTATCAGTCTTGCGAATGATTGGAGACAGCTCCCGTAGCGCTGTCTAGATTGCATATCCAGGCCACGGACCGTTGGCCCATAACAATAAAAGAGACGGACCCATGCAGAACTCGACCCAAGCGGCGAATGCCTGGCGCATTCTGTTCCTGTTGTTCCTGGCCAACCTGTTCAATTTCTTCGACCGCACCATCCCGGCGATCATCATCGAGCCGATCCGCATGGAGTGGAGCCTCAGCGATTTCCAGATCGGCATCATCGGCACCGCCTTCACCATCGTTTATGCCATTGCCGGCTTGCCGCTGGGGCGCATGGCCGATACCGGTTCGCGCAGCAAGTTGATGGGCTGGGGCCTGGCGGCCTGGAGCGGACTGACGGCGGTGAACGGCCTGGTGGGCAGTTTCTGGGCGTTCCTGGTGGTGCGCATGGGCGTCGGCATCGGCGAGGCCAGCTACGCGCCAGCCGCCAACTCACTGATTGGCGACCTGTTCCCGGCCCACCGCCGGGCTCGGGCGATGGGCATCTTCATGCTCGGCCTGCCCCTGGGCCTGCTGTTGGCGTTTTTCACCATTGGCGCGATGGTCAAGGCGTTCGACAGCTGGCGTGCGCCGTTCTTCATCGCGGCGGTACCGGGGCTGGTGCTGGCGGTGTTCATGTTTTTCATCAAGGAGCCCAAGCGCGGTGCGGCGGAAACCGTGCAGGTCTCCCAGGAAAAGATCGACAAGCCGGTGCGCCGGGTGCTGGCGATTCCCACCTTCCTGTGGCTGGTGCTGGCGGGGCTGTGCTTCAACTTCGCCACCTATGCCTGCAACTCCTTCCTGGTGCCGATGCTGCAACGTTATTTCCTGATGCCGTTGCACGAGGCGGCCGTGGCCACCGGGATCATGGTGGGCGTGACGGGGTTGTTCGGGCTCACCCTGGGTGGCTGGGTCGCGGACAAGATTCACCAGCGCGTGCCCAATGGCCGCCTGCTGTTTGCAGCCTTCAGCCTGGCGATTTCGACGGTCACCACGGCCTGGGCCCTGCATGCCGGGCGCATTGAAATCGGCGTGTTCGTGGCGGTGTTCAGCGTGGGTTGGCTGTTTGCCTATAACTTTTACACCTGCGTCTACACCGCGATCCAGGACGTGGTGGAGCCGCGCCTGCGCGCCACGGCGATGGCGTTGTACTTTGCCGGGCTGTATTTGCTCGGCGGCGGCCTGGGGCCGGTGGTGGTGGGCGGCTTGTCCGACTACTTCGCCCGCACGGCCATGGCCACCGCGGGTGTCGACCAGATGACCGAAGCATTCAAGGCCATCGGCCTGCACGACGCGATGTACCTGATCCCGGTGGCGCTGCTCTTGACCATGGTGTTCCTGTTCCTGGCGTCACGCTGCTTCGTGCGCGATGCCAAGCGGATGAAGGACGGGATGAGCGCGCAGGTGATGCCAGAGGGTGTCGCGGCGACGGCTTGATAGCATTTGTGCGAGCAAGGCTTGTGTGGGAGCAAGGCTTGCCCGCGATGAAGGCGATGCGGTCTTTCAAAAAACCGAGGTGCCTGTTTCGCGAGCAAGCTTTGCTCCCACAATCCTTCTTCACCGGTACAGGTTACCCAGCCTTCTCATCCCGCCCACGCAGCAAGCGATTGGGCATCGCCACCGCGGCCGCCAGCCCCAACAGCGATACCGCCGCGCTGATCAACAGCAAATGCCGGAATGTCGCCTGCAATGCCTGGCGCAAGGCGTTCCGGGCCTCGCCCGGGGCGGCGTTGAGGCCGTCCAGCAAGACGTTGCCGGCATGTCCTTCACCGATCAATGACGCGCCGGCGAGTTGGGCCAGGCTTGAGTCCTGTAGCAAGGCCAGCAGCAAGGCCGACATCAACGCCACGCCCACCGCGCCGCCGAGGGAGCGGAACAGGTTGGTGGTGCTGGTGGCGACGCCGATGTCCTGTTGGTGGACGGCGTTCTGTGACCCCACCAGCGACGTGGGGAACTGCATGCCGGAGGCGATGCCGCAGAGCAGCATGAACAGGCTGCTGAGCCAGAGCGCGTCAGGCGCAGTGAAGGCCATGCCGAGGATGGCGAAGGGAAAGAGCAGTGCGCCGCTGAGGATCATCGGTTTGTAGCGCCCCGTGACCGAGGTCCGGCGGCCGGCGATATACGCGCCGAGCGGCAGCCCTATGGCCAGCGGCAGCAAGTGCAACGCCGCACTGTCGGCACCGGCGCCGGTCACGCTCTGGAAGCGCAACGGCACCAGCACCGTCAGGGAAATCGCCTGGAAACTGGTGAAGAACACCGTGCACCAGCACAGCACCGCGCTGCGGTTGGCGAACAGGTGCATCGGCAGCAACGGTTCCCGCGCCCGGCGCTCGTGCCAGGCGAACACCCCCAGGGCTATCCCCGCGCAACCCAGTAATCCCAGCACTTCACGGCTGTGCCAGGCATGGCCCTGGCCGACCTCGGTGATCCCCAGCAGCAACGCCGTCAGGCCAATGATCAGCAACACGGTGCCCAGGTAATCGATGATCGGCGTGCGTTGCGGTACGGGCAGCCCCACCAGGGTGCGTCGGGCCACCCACCAGGCCGTGAGGCCCAGCGGCAGGTTGATCCAGAACACCCAGCGCCACGACAAGTATTCGGTCATGTAGCCCCCGAGTACCGGCCCGGCCACGCTGGCCACCGCGTACATGCTGCTGAAATACCCTTGGTAGCGACCCCGCTCGCGGGGCGGGATGATGTCGCCGATGATCGCCTGGCTCACCGAAATCATCCCGCCGGCGCCGATGCCCTGGACGATCCGCGCCAGCACCAGTTGCTCCATGTTTTGCGCCAGGCCACAGAACAGCGAGGCCAGGGTGAACAGGCCCATGCCGAACAGCATCAACGGCCGGCGTCCGTAGAGGTCACCGAGCTTGCCGTAGATGGGCACCGCCACGGTCATGGCGACCATGTAGCCGGAAATCACCCAGGCCAGCAGGCTGACGTCGGCAAATTGTGCGGAAATGGCCGGCATCGAGACGGCGACGATGGTCTGGTCCAGCGCACCCAGGAAAATCGCCAGCATCAGGGCCACCAGCACGCTGCGGATGGCCGGTTTCGGAGCTTGGAGTGTATTGAGCTGAGTCACGGCAGAACCTGCGGGCATTGCGCTGAAGAGGCGAATGGGATGAAGCCCGCAGTTTAAGTCGGTAGGCGGCTATTCGATAGCCTCGTAAGGAAGTCCGACGTAATTTTCCGCAATGGTTTTTCGGCCGGCCTCGGAGTCGAGGAAGTATTCCAGCTCGGCTTCGCTGATGCGCTGGTTGAACGCATCGTCGTCGAAGCGGTGCAGCATCGAAGTCATCCACCACGAGAACCGTTCGGCTTTCCAGACGCGCCGCAGGCAGATGGCCGAATACTGTTCCAGCAAGTCCACACGGCCGTCGCGATAGACCTTGAGCAGGATGTTGAACAACGTGCTGACATCGCTGGCGGCCAGGTTCAGCCCCTTGGCCCCGGTCGGTGGGACGATGTGGGCCGCGTCGCCCACCAGGAACATCCGCCCGTACTGCATCGGCTCGACCACGAAGCTGCGCAGCGGCGCGATGCTTTTCTCGATGGACGGGCCGGTCACCAAGGCCTCGGCCAGGTCGGTGGGCAGGCGGTTTTTCAGTTCATGCCAGAAACGCTCGTCCGGCCAGTCGGCCACTTGCTCCTCGGCGGGGACTTGCAGGTAGTAACGGGTGCGGGTCTTGGAACGCATGCTGCACAGGGCAAAACCGCGGGCGTGCCGAGCGTAGACCAGCTCTTCATGAACCGGCGGGGTGTCGGCCAGCACGCCGAGCCAGCCAAACGGGTAGACGCGTTCGAAAACCTTGAGTTTTTCCGCCGGAATGGACTGTCGCGCCACACCGTGGAAACCGTCGCAACCGGCAATGTAGTCGCAGTCCAGGCGCAAGGTTTGCCCGTCATGCTCGAAGGTCACGAAAGGGTGCTCGGTTTGCATATCGTGGGGCTGGGCGTTGCTGGCCAGGTACAACGTGCGGGCGCCGGCGGCTTCGCGGGCGGCCATCAGGTCACGGGTCACTTCGGTCTGGCCGTAGACCATGACGTTTTTACCGCCAGTCAGGCCCTTGAGGTCGATGTGCACCCGCCGGTCGTTGAGCACCAGTTCAAAGCCGTCATGGGGCAGGCCTTCGGCGTCCATGCGTTGACCGACGCCAGCCTGGCGCAGCAGTTCGACCATGCCTTGCTCCAGCACACCGGCGCGGATGCGGCCCAGTACATAGTCCGGGGTCTGGCGTTCGAGGATGACAGTGTCGATGCCGGCGTTGTGCAGCAACTGGCCGAGCAGCAGGCCAGAGGGGCCGGCGCCGATAATAGCGACTTGGGTCTTGAGTGTTTTCATTGTTCTTATGACTCGCACGAAGCACGCGACCAGGGTCGGTGTTGATTATTAGAAATCGAGTGCCTACATTTTTCGCTTGCGGACCTGTCAGTTGAAGGGGAAAACTGAGCCGATACCTGTACTTTCTGCCAATTGGTGCGATTATCGCCCGCAACCCCAGGCCCGGATCCACGTTATGAAAAAACCTGACCTGCCTTCGATCCCGGTGTTCAAGCTCTACGGTGAGAGCCAGGAATGGCCGACCCCGGACCTGCTGCACTGCGAAACCATCTCCAAGCGCAGCCGCGAGCATCACTGGGAAATCAAACCCCATCGGCACGCCGACCTGTGCCAGTTGCTGTTTGTCTTCAAGGGCCAGGCGGAACTGGAAATCGAAGGTCGGCGCACGCAGCTCACCGAACCGGCCGTGCAGATCCTGCCGCCGCTGTCGGTCCATGGCTTTCGTTTTTCCGAGGATGTGGAAGGTTACGTGGTGACGCTGGCGGCGCCGCTGGTCACGCACCTGCAAGCGCAACTGGGGCATTCGGTCAATGTGCTGGCCCAGGCCGAAAGCTACCCCGCCCTCGAGAATGCCGAGTACCTCAACAGCCTGTTCAGCGCCCTGCAGAATGAATACATGGGGCACCAGCCGGCTCGGGAAATGCTGATGCATGCGCTGGTCAGCGTGATCATGGTCTGGGTCAGCCGCCAGGTGATGCAGCGACACACCCAGGCCCAGCGCCCGCAACGGGCCCGGGAATACCTCAACGGGTTCATTCAGTTGGTGGAAGAAACCTATCGCGAGCACGTCAAGGTCGAAGACCTGGCCCATCGCCTGGGCATTTCCGTGTCGCACCTCAACGGCACCTGCCGGGAGCTGGCGGGGCAACCGGCGTTGCAGATCATGCACGAGCGCCAGCTGTTGGAAGCCAAGCGCCTGCTGACCTACACCGGCATGACCATCTACGAGATTTCCGAACTGCTCGGGTTTTCCGACCCGACCAACTTCACTCGGCTGTTCCGCCGGCGCGTCGGGATCTCGCCCAAGGCGTTCCGGGACCGGCTCAAGACCGATCAGCAGGACGACTGACCACGCCTCAGCGCAGGGCGTTCAGGGTTGCGCTGTGGGGGATGCAGCGTTCGAAGTTGCAGCTGGCGTATTCACGGGGCAGTTGCCTGGCCTGCTCGACCCGGTAGGCCGCGGTGCCATACAGCGCAAGCGTGGCGGCGCAGGTGACGAAAATAGCGAGGCGTCTTCTTGTTTTGATGTTCATGGCGGTGACCTCTGAACGAATACCCGGGGGTACTACTTTCAGCATAGGTCAGCCGTGGCGGGTTGCCAGCCAGGCAGTGAGTGTGTTTAACCCGCTATTCAGAACACTGATAGCCCTTGTGGGAGCGAGCTTGCTCGCGATGAGGGTGGGTCAGTCACTATGTGTCTCGACTGATCTACCGCTATCGCGAGCAAGCTCGCTCCCACAAGGGATTGGGGTGGTCTTTTAGCCAGGTTATGCCAAGTGTTCCGGCTTCATCGGATCGCCCGGCTTGACGTCCAGTTGCTTGCGCACGTCTTCGAACATTTTGTCGTAGTACTCGTGCATCGAGCCGATGCTGGCGGTCTTGGGCAGGCCGTATTTCTGAGCGATGCGCGTGGCGTGGCGGGCGAAGTCGAAGGCCTGGTCCTTGGCCAGGAAGAAGGTCTCGTCCAGGGATTTGTCCTCCACCTTGCCATGCACCCGGAACGACATGCCGGTGCCTTCCTTGGGGTCTTGCTCAACCTTGTAGTCGATGCACAGGTTGTAGCTGAAGTCATTCTTGTTCAGCGCGTGGCGTTCCATGTGCAGGTGACCGGGTTCGAACATGGCCATAAACGACTCTCCTCGAAGGCGTGGGTGTAGGGCAGACTCTGGATCCGCCCTGCAAGTTTCCTGTTATCGATAAGCGATGCCAGGTGTCGACGTGCTGATGCGGGTGCCGGCCTGACCCTGGACGATAGCATCGATGTCCGACAGCGACCCGATCACCGCGACCTTGCCCGTGTTGCGCGCGAACTCGCAGGCGGCCTGCACCTTCGGCCCCATGGAGCCGGCGGCGAAGCCGAGCTTTTCCATTTCGTCGGGGTGGGCCTGGGCGATGGCTTTCTGGGTCGGCTTGCCGAAGTCGACGAACGCGGCGTTGACGTCGGTGGCGATCACCAGCAGATCGCTTTCCAGCTGTTCGGCCAGCAGCGCCGAGCACAGGTCCTTGTCGATCACCGCTTCCACGCCCTGCAGCTTGCCGTCGGCGTCGTACATCGTCGGAATACCGCCACCGCCGGCGCAGATCACGATGCTGCCTTTTTCCAGCAGCCACTTGATCGGACGGATCTCAAAGATGCGCTTGGGCCGTGGGCTGGCGACCACCCGGCGGAACTTGTCGCCGTCCGGGGCGATGGTCCAGCCTTTTTCAGCCGCCAGCTTCTGCGCCTCTTGCTGGCTGTAGACCGGGCCGATGGGCTTGGTGGGGTTCTGGAAGGCCGGGTCGTTGCCATCCACTTCGACCTGGGTCAGCAGTGTGGCGAAGGGGACTTCGAAGTCCAGCAGATTGCCCAGTTCCTGTTCGATGATGTAGCCGATCATGCCTTCGGTTTCGGCGCCGAGCACGTCCAGCGGATACGGTGTGACCGCGGTGTAGGCCGCCGCCTGCAACGACAGCAGGCCGACCTGCGGGCCGTTGCCGTGGGCGATGACCAGTTGGTTGCCGGGGTGGATCTTGGCGATCTGTCCGGTCGCGGTGCGGATGTTGCTGCGTTGGTTGGCAGCGGTCAGGGGTTCACCCCGACGCAGGAGGGCGTTACCGCCCAGGGCAACGACGATGCGCATGGTGCTGTCCTTTCAAAAATGGATCGGGAACGCAGTCCTCCCTGTGGGAGCGAGCTTGCTCGCGATAGCGGTGTGTCAGTCGACATCAATGTTGCCTGTTCCTGCGCCATCGCGAGCAAGCTCGCTCCCACAGTGATTCGCGTCGGGCATTCAGATATCCGCCAGCGCCGACACCAGGATCGCCTTGATGGTGTGCATGCGATTCTCCGCCTGCTCGAACGCGATGTTGGCCGGGGACTCGAACACCTCTTCGGTCACTTCCACACCATTGGCCAGGTTCGGATAGCGGGCGGCGATGTCCTTGCCGACCTTGGTTTCGCTGTTGTGGAACGCCGGCAGGCAATGCATGAATTTCACCCGTGGGTTGCCCGAGGCTTTCATCATTTGCGCGTTGACCTGGTAGGGCAGCAATTGCTCGATGCGTTCATCCCAGGCTTCCACCGGTTCGCCCATGGACACCCAGATATCGGTGTGGATGAAGTCCACGCCCTTGACGGCGGCCTTCGGATCCTCGGTGATGGTGATGCGCCCGCCGCTCTCGGCGGCGAAGGCCTGGCACTGGTCGATGAAATCCTGATGCGGCCACAGGGCTTTCGGCGCGCCGATGCGCACGTCCATGCCCAGTTTGGCGCCGATCATCAGCAGCGAATTGCCCATGTTGTAGCGGGCATCGCCCAGGTACGCGTAGCTGATGTCATGCAGCGGCTTGTCGCTGTGTTCGCGCATGGTCAGGGTGTCGGCGATCATCTGGGTGGGGTGGAATTCGGCGGTCAGGCCGTTGAACACCGGCACTCCGGCGAACTTGGCCAGTTCCTCGACGATCTCCTGTTCGAAGCCCCGGTATTCGATGGCATCGAACATCCGCCCCAGGACCCGGGCGGTGTCTTTCATGCTTTCCTTGTGGCCGATCTGCGACGACACCGGGTCGATGTAGGTGACGTGGGCACCCTGGTCGTGGGCCGCGACCTCGAAGGCACAGCGGGTGCGGGTCGAGGTCTTCTCGAAGATCAGCGCGATGTTCTTGCCCTTGAGGTGCGGTTGTTCGGTGCCGGTGTACTTGGCACGCTTGAGGTCGCGGGACAGGTCCAGCAGGTAGTGCAGCTCGCGGTTGGTGTGGTGCATCAAGCTCAGCAGGCTGCGGTTGCGCATGTTGAAAGCCATGATATGGATCTCCTTGGGTTTCGGTTATCCCCTGGGCGGCTATCGGCTCGATACCGGCCCAGGCTCAAAGGTCAGTAGTCGATCGGGTCGCGGATGATCGGGCAGGTCATGCAGTGGCCACCGCCGCGGCCGCGGCCCAGCTCGCTGGCGCTGATGGTGATGACTTCCACCCCGGCCTTGCGCAGCAGGGTGTTGGTGTAGGTGTTGCGGTCATAGCCGATCACCACGCCCGGCTCCACGGCCACCACGTTGTTGCCGTCGTCCCATTGTTCGCGCTCGGCGGCGAAGCTATTGCCGCCGGTTTCCACCACGCGCAAGGCCGGCAGCTTGAGGGCGGCGGCCACGGTGTCGAGGAAGCTGCCTTCTTCGCGGCGTACGTCGATGCCGCCGGGCTTGCTTTCGTCAGGGCGCAGGGAGAAGGCGACGATCTGGCCCACCACTTCCGGGAAAACCGTGACCAGGTCGCGGTCGCAGAAGCTGAACACCGTGTCCAGGTGCATGGCGGCGCGGGATCTTGGCAAGCCGGCGACGATCACCCGCTCCACGGCCTTGTGCTTGAACAGGTTCAGTGCCAGTTGGCCGATGGCCTGGCGGGACGAGCGTTCGCCCATGCCGATCAGCACCACGCCGTTGCCGATGGGCATCACGTCGCCGCCTTCGAGGGTGGCGTTGCCATGCTCCTGGTCCGGGTCGCCGTACCAGATCTGAAAGTCAGCCTGGGTGAACTCGGGGTGGAACTTGTAGATGGCAGTGGTCAGCAGGGTTTCCTGGCGTCGCGCCGGCCAGTACATCGGGTTCAGGGTCACGCCGCCGTAGATCCAGCAGGTGGTGTCACGGGTGAACTGGGTATTGGGCAGCGGTGGCAGGATGAAGCTGGAGTGCCCGAGGAAGTCGCGGAACATCTGGATGGTCTTGCCACCGAAGCTGTCCGGCAGGTCGTCGGCCGAGACGCCGCCAATCAGGAACTCGGCGATATGGCGTGGCTCCAGGCTGCGCAGCCACGAACCGACTTCGTTCACCAGGCCCAGGCCCACCGAGTTGGCGGTGATCTTGCGCTGCAGGATCCAGTCCAGGGCTTCGGGGACGGCGACGATGTCGGTCAGCAGGTTGTGCATTTCCAGCACCTCGATGTCACGCTCGCGCATCTTGGTGACGAAATCGAAATGGTCGCGCTTGGCCTGGTTGACCCAGATCACGTCGTCGAACAGCAGCTCGTCGCAGTTGTTCGGGGTCAAGCGTTGATGGGCCAGGCCTGGGGAACACACCATGACTTTACGTAATTTACCGGCTTCGGAATGAACGCCGTACTTCACTTTTTCCGTGGTCATTACAAATCCTCCTGTTAAAACAATCAGCCAGCTACAAGGTCAGGAAGCCGTCGTAGAGCCCATAGGCGGCCACCAGGGCGCCTGCGATCACTGCGGCGAAAATCAGCTTCTCGACAGAGGTGAAAACCGGTTTGCCCAACTCGCGCTTGGCCTTGGCGAACAGAATCGCGCCGGGGGCATAGAGCAGGGCGGAGAGCAGCAGGTACTTGATCCCGCCGGCATAGAGCAGCCACACCGCGTAGATCAGGGCGATGGCGCCGATGACCAGATCCTTGCGCCGCTCGGCCGCGAAGCCTTCGTAGGTCTCGCCGCGCACTGCCAGCAGCACGGCGTAGGCCGCCGACCACAGGTATGGCACCAGGATCATCGAGGTGGCGAGGTAGATCAGTGACAGGTACGTGCTGGCCGAGAACAGGGTGATGACCAGAAACAGCTGGACCATCGCGTTGGTCAGCCACAGGGCGTTGGCCGGTACGTGGTTGGCGTTCTCCCGGCGCAGGAACTCGGGCATGGTGTGGTCTTTGGCGGCGGCGAACATGATCTCGGCGCACAGCAGCACCCAGGACAGCAGGGCGCCGAGCAGCGAGATGATCAGGCCGACGCTGATCAGCACCGCGCCCCAATGGCCCACCACGTGCTCCAGCACGGCGGCCATGGACGGGTTCTGCAGCTTGGCCAGTTCAGGTTGGGTCATGATGCCCAGTGACAGCACGTTGACCAGCACCAGGAACAGCAGCACGGTGATGAAACCGATGACCGTGGCCTTGCCGACGTCGGAGCGTTTCTCGGCCCGTGCCGAGAAGATGCTGGCGCCCTCGATGCCGATGAACACCCACACGGTGACCAGCATCATGTTGCGCACCTGGTTCATCACGCTGCCCAGGTCCGGGTTCATCGTGCCCCAGATATCTCTGGTGAAGATATCCAGCTTGAAGGCGAACACGGCGATGAGCACGAACAACACCAGTGGCACGACCTTGGCGATGGTGGTTACGAGGTTGATGAATGCCGCTTCCTTGATGCCGCGCAGCACCAGGAAATGCACCGCCCACAGCAATACCGAGGCGCCGATCACCGCGGCAACGGTGTTGCCTTCACCGAAAATCGGGAAGAAGTAGCCCAGGGTGCTGAACAGCAGTACGAAGTAGCCGACGTTGCCCAGCCAGGCGCTGATCCAGTAGCCCCAGGCCGACGAGAAACCCATGTAGTCGCCGAACCCGGCCTTGGCGTAGACATACACGCCGCCATCCAGGTCGGGCTTGCGATTGGCCAGGGTCTGAAAGACAAAAGCGAGGGTCAGCATGCCGACAGCGGTAATGGCCCAGCCAATCAGTACCGCACCGACATCGGCGCTGGCGGCCATGTTTTGTGGCAGGGAAAATATCCCGCCGCCGATCATGGAGCCGACAACCAGTGCAACTAGCGCACCCAATCGAAGTTTTCCGGGGGTATCAGACATTTGCGAGACTCCAATGCAGGAGAAGAGAGTCGACAGAATAAGTCGATTTAAATGTTGAATACCTGATCTGGATCAGTACATGACAACATTCCATTGTTAATGAAGAGGTTAAGTGCCTTTCTTCATGTCCATAAGTTGCCGTTAGGCCCGTTTTAGAGGCTTCGGCAAGGTGCTGCGAGGCGGGATTCATCCCGTAGGACTATTCACGCTAGTTGATTTTTTCTGAATCGCAACTATTTTGTATTTGTTTTCATGACAAAGATAATCGTCTGGCGTGGCCTTTCTTATTGCTGTCCTGAATAATGGCCGGGGTAATAATCCCTCGGACTTTGTGCGCGTGACGTTATTTATAAACGTTATGACGCATTATTTACTTAATGAGCGAGAAAGATGCCGCAGCCGATTGAAAAGTTACGACTCGGTGCGCTGGTGGCGCTGGTGGTGGGATCGATGATCGGTGGCGGGATATTTTCCCTGCCACAAAACATGGCGGCCCGGGCCGACGTTGGCGCGGTGCTGATCGGTTGGGCCATCACCGCCGTCGGCATGCTGACCCTCGCTTTTGTCTTTCAGACCCTGGCCAATCGCAAGCCCGAACTGGACTCGGGTGTCTATGCCTACGCCAAGGCCGGTTTCGGCGACTACATGGGCTTCTCTTCCGCGTGGGGGTACTGGATCAGTGCCTGGATGGGCAACGTCGGCTACTTCGTATTGCTGTTCAGCACCCTGGGGTATTTTTTCCCGGTGTTCGGCCAGGGCAACACGCCGGTGGCCATCGCCTGCGCATCATTGC
Source organism: Pseudomonas sp. NFACC14 (assembly GCF_900106885.1). NCBI lineage: Bacteria > Pseudomonadati > Pseudomonadota > Gammaproteobacteria > Pseudomonadales > Pseudomonadaceae > Pseudomonas > Pseudomonas sp. NFACC14. The sequence goes on along the minus strand of NZ_FNOA01000003.1, from coordinate 79,826 downwards.
TGCTGTGGGCGGTGCATTTCCTGGTATTGCGCGGCATCAAGGAGGCGGCGTTCATCAACCTGGTGACCACCATCGCCAAAGTGGTGCCGCTGGTGATGTTCATTGTCATCGCCGCGGTGGCGTTCAAGGCCGAGGTGTTCACCCGGGACATCTGGGGCGAGATGAACCCGGACCTGGGCAGCGTGATGGACCAGGTGCGCCACATGATGCTGGTCACGGTGTTCGTGTTCATCGGCATCGAGGGCGCCAGTGTCTATTCGGCGCGGGCGGAAAAACGCGCGGATGTCGGGCGTGCGACGGTGATCGGTTTCCTCGGGGTCCTGGCGCTGCTGGTGCTGGTGAACGTGTTGTCCCTGGGGATCATGAGCCAGCCTGTACTGGCGCAATTGCAGAACCCGTCACTGGCCGGCGTGCTGGAATATATCGTCGGGCCTTGGGGCGCGTTGTTGATCAGCCTCGGTCTGGCGGTGTCGTTGTTGGGCGCGCTGTTGTCCTGGGCGCTGTTGTGCGCGGAAATTCTCTATGCCACCGCCAGGGACAAGACCATGCCGGCGTTCCTGACCAAGGAAAACGCCAACCAGGCGCCGGTCAACGCGTTGTGGCTGACCAATGGCATGATCCAGTTGTTTTTGCTGATTACCCTGTTCTCCGCGGGCACCTATACCAGCCTGATCTACCTCGCTTCATCGATGATCCTGGTGCCGTACCTGTGGTCGGCAGCCTATGCGGTGTTGCTTTGCGCACGGGGCGAAACCTATGGGCAGGCCTCGGCCCGGCGCATGAAGGACCTGTGCATCGGTGGCGTTGCGCTGTGCTATGCGGTGTGGCTGCTGTATGCCGGCGGCGTGAAGTACCTGCTGCTGTCGGCGTTGTTGTACGCGCCGGGGGTGATCCTGTTTGCCCAGGCCAAGCGCGAACAGCGCCAACCCTTGTTCACCCCTGTGGAAAAAGGTGTCTTTGCGTGTGTGATGTCCGGGGCGGGCTTGGCGGCGTATGGGTTGTACAGTGGGTTTTTGACGCTGTGAGGCTTACCGCGAGGTTGAGGTGACGCCTTGTGGCGAGAGGGTTATGTGGGAGCAAAGCTTGCTCGCGAAACAGGCGCCTCGATTTCTGAGAGACTGCGTCGCTTCCATCGCGGGCAAGCCTTGCTCCCACATCTATCCCCTTACCACCGTGCCCGATGCGCGCCCAATTGCGCCGCCGGCAAAGTCCATTGCAGGGGCGTCCCGGTTATTTTCAACGGCACCTGCAGGCGGTGGGCTGGGCCCCATGGGGTTTGTTCGACCACCAGGCCCTGATCGTTATCGTCTTCGGCGCGCAATGGCGTCGGGTCCCCTGGGCCTCGCTCGATCAACAGTTTCGCCGTGCGTGCCAGTGACAGGCGTGCCGAACCGCCCTGGCCGTTCGTCAGGCGGCGGGACAACAACACAACGGCACTGGCCGCCATCAGGTACCCGGTGCCGTGGTCCAGTGCCTGCACCGGCAGCGGTGCCGGTTTGTCGGTGTGTTTCCAACCCATGCCGGCTTCGGCAATGCCGCTGCTCATCTGCACCAGGCTGTCGAAGCCACGACGGTGCTGCCACGGGCCGCTCCAGCCATAGGCGTTGAGGCTCACGTCGATCAGCCCCGGGGCGACTCGCTGGCGTTGATCGGCGTCATAGCCCAGGCGTTCGAGAGCGTCGGCGCGATAGCCATGCAGGAGGATGTCGGCGTCCTTGAGCAGTGCCTCGAATACCGCCCGATCATCGGGCCGATGCAAGTCGAGGCGGGCGCAGCGTTTGCCCAGGGTGACTTCCGGGACCACGCCGGGTTCGTTCCAGGTCGGCGGGTCGATGCGCAGCACGTCGGCCCCCAGGCCGGCGAGGAAGCGGCTGGCGACGGGGCCGGCCAGCACGCGGGTCAGGTCCAACACCTTGAGGCCCGCCAGTGGCTGGGTCACGGAGCCGAGCCAGGGCTTGCGCTGTTCGGCAGTCGTTTCACTCAGCTGCACCAGCGGTTCGGCATTCACCGCCATGCCTTGGGGATGGGCCTGCCAGGACTGCCACGAACGCATCTGGGCGGCGCAACCGCCGGCGTCGACCACGGCCTGTTCCAGCTCGGCCTTGTTCCAACGGGCCACCCTCGCCGCCATGTCGGCGCGGTCGGTGCAGGTGCCGAGGACTTTTTCCGCGGCCAGGCGATGATGCGGTGCGTTGGTGTGCAGGCGAATCCAGCCGTTGGCGCAGGCGTAGTCACCGGCCACCGGGTCCCACATCGGCGGCACGCTCCAGCCGATGGGGCGCAGGGAGGTGGAGAACCAGAACGACGCCAGGCGCCGGTCGACCTCGACGGGCGGAAGGCGGCCGGTTTGCTGGTGGATGAGCGCGGCGGCCGCCTGGCCCGCAACGGCGATGCTGGCGCTGGCCAGTTCCGTGACGGCGAACGCCGAGGGCAGGGCGCCTTCGCCGCTGAAGATGATTGGGGTCGTGGGCAAGCCGAGTGCGGTTTGCATGGACGTGAGCAGATCTGACATCGAAAGCCCTCCAGTACGAGAGGGCGATCATAGATCAAAAATCCGTTGGGGGCCGCTTCGCGCCCCAGCGGGAGCAAGCGCCCTCGCCACAAGTGCCCTGTGCCTGTTCCGGCCGCGACCAGATCCACAGGTTGCCCAGGCCCATGCCCACGAGCGCCAGGTAAACCGGCCAGCCGTGGTCGAGCATCACCAGCATCAGCCCGGCACACAGCAGCATGCTGGCGGTGGCAGCCACCTTGGCCCGGCGCGGGATGACCTTGCCGTTGCGCCAGTTGTGCAGCATCGGCCCGAACAACCGATGGTTCTCCAGCCAGGCGCTCAGGCGCGGCGAACTGCGGGTCGCGGCCCAGGCGGCCAGCAGGATGAACTCGGTGGTCGGCAGGCCGGGCACGACGATGGCGACCAGGCCGATGGCCAGGCTGGTGTAGGCGAGCAGGGCGAAGAGCAGTTGGGTGAGTCTGGAGGGCGTGCGGCTCATGTATTTCTATCCGACATGCACTTTACCTTGTGGGAGCGAGCTTGCTCGCGATAGCGGTGTATCAGGCAGCCAATAAGGTGGCTGAAAGTCCGCCATCGCGAGCAAGCTCGCTCCCACAGATCAAGCCGGCTCGGCCGCATAAGCCTGTTCCAGTAGCACGGTAAAGCGGTTGAACGCATCCAGCGCGCCTTTATCCGCCTCGGCTTCCTGCTGTTCGGTGAAGGCCAGGCCGTCGAGGGTGCGGGTGAAGGTTTTCCAGCCTTCGGCGCGCCCGCCGGCAGGCTCCGCCAGGTGCCGGGCGCCGAAGGTTTCGCTCAGCCCCAGGCCCACGGCACGCTTGATCAGGAACGCGGCGCCGAGCTTGGAACCTTCGGAAACGAACAGCCAGCCCAGGGCTTCGGCCTGGGTCGGGTTGTTCACCGCACCGGCCACCGGCGCGGGGACTTCGGTGTCCAGGTCGGCGAGATCCGTCTTGGCTGCATCGGCCCGGCAACGGGCCGGCAGGTCGGGAATCAGGGCGGACAGCTCGGCGTCGTTGTACAGCGCCACCAGTTCCGACTGGAACAGGTACTGGGCGACGACGAAACGGGCGAAGCTGGCCGGGGTTTCGAACGGGGCGTGGGCCTTGACCAGGGCGTCGAGCTTGCTGTGAGGCTCATGGGTGATCTGGTTCAGGCGTTGGGAACGTGAAGCGGGGCGTTGTGTGGTCATGAACAGTTCCTTCGAATTAGATTGCTTTGGCGAGGGGCTGTGGGAGCAAAGCTTGCTCGCGAAACAGGCGCCTCGATCTCTGGAAGACCGCATCGTCTTAATCGCGGGCAAGCCTTGCTCCCACATGACTCTCCTCGCCACAGATGTTTGTGTTGCCTGGGAAATCGGGTCAGATATCCCAGATCAGGTTCACCGCGAAGTTACGCCCGGGCGCGGTCAGGCGGTCGAGATTGGCGGGGCTCAGCACGGCCGCTTCGCCGACGCTGTCGTAGCCGCGTACGTCATCCCACAGCCAGTATTTTTTGTCGGTGAGGTTGTAGAGGCCGCCGCTGACGGTCACGTCGCGGGTCACCTTGTAGAAACCCGTCAGGTCGAGGATGCCGAAGCCTGGCGTCTTGAACTGGCTGCTCACGCCATCGGGCGAGTTGAAGTTGCTGTCGTCGACGCGGTCCTTTTTCTTGACCAGGGTCCAGCTGAGCAACGTGCCGAACTGCTCCTGGTCGTAGCCCAGGCCGAACACGCCGGTCAGCGGGTTGACGCTGTTGAGCGGCTCGCCGGTGTCGTTGTTGCGACCGTAGGCGTAGGCCAGCGAACCTTGGGTGTACAGGCCCTTTGGCGCGCCCAGCACGTCCAGCTCAAGGCGTCCCTTGACTTCGGCGCCCTTGATGGTGGCGTGCTTGATGTTGTTGCTCTGGAAGGTCAACTGGTCGGCACCGGGGGTGATGGCGTCCTCGTTGATGAAATCGCGGTACTTGTTGTAGTACACAGCCACATCGAACGAGCCGGAGTCGAAACGTCCACGCAGGCCGGTTTCGTAGCTTTTGCTTTTTTCCGGTTCCAGGTCGGCGTTGGGCTCCACGCTATAGCCGGCGCCAGGGTTGTCGAAACGGCCATACAGGGCCTTGGCGGTCGGGGTGCGGAAACCCTCGGCGTACTGCCCGTACCAGGTGTACTGGTCGGTCAGGGCATAGGTCACGCCGAATTTCGGCGAGACGCGGTGCCAGGTCTTGTTCTTGTCGCTGACCTCACCACCGCTGGTGGGGTCCACGGTGTTGAGGAATTCCTCGGTCAGGTGCGGCTTGAGTTGGGTGTAGTCGTAGCGCAGGCCGGGCGTGAAGGTCCATTTGTCCCAACTGATCTGGTCCTGGGCGAACAGGGCGTAGCTGTTGATGGTCGGGTCCGGGAAATCGCTGGCTTTTGCCAGCACGTCCCGGGTACTGATGGCGCCCACCGCAGAGCAACCGACACCCACCGCCAGACACACGCCATTGCCGCTGCGCGAGCCGGTGACGTTCTGTTGCTTGATCGTGGTGCCGTAGGTCAGCGCGTGATCGGTGTCGGCAATGCTGAAGGCCTTGTCCAGTTGCGCATCGAAGACCCACTGCTTTTCTTCGTAGAGGGTATCCCGGGTGCGCAGGACCTGGCGGGTGATCGGGAAATAGAACTCGGCGGTGCTCTGGTCGGTCTTGGCGACCTGGTGATTCAGGCTCCACTTGACGTGATCGGCCAGCAGGCTGTCGAGGGCGAAGCTGTGCTCCAGGCCGAAACGCTCGCGGGTGATGGTGTCGTTGCCGGTGCGCCACTGGTACATGCCGCCGGGCAGTACAAAGTCGGGGATCGCCGGCTGGCCGTTGGCGTAGGGGCCGCCGTAGGCGCTTTTCAGGTCGCTGTCGCGGTCGTCCTTGTATTTCTCGTAGACCAGGCCAAGGCGCGCGTCATCGCTGTAGTTCCAGCCGAGCTTGGCCAGCACGTTATTGGCGCGCACGTCTTCCGGGTTGGCGGCGGTGCGGTCCAGGCCGGTGCCGTTGTGGCTGCCGTAGGATTCGGTTTCGTGACCGTCGCGCTGGCTGTAGTGCAGCAGGCCGTCGAATGGGCCGCTGCGGCCGGCGACGGTGGCGGACTTGAGCCAGCTCTCGTCGGCGGAGCTGTAGCCGGTCTTCAGGCGGGCGCCAACGTCCTGGCCGGGCTTGATAATGTCGTCCGGATCGAGGGTGAAGTAGCTGACGGCACCGCCTATGGCATTGCTGCCGTACAGCACCGAGGCCGGACCGCGGAGGATTTCCACGCGCTTGATGATTTCCGGGTCGACGTAATTGCGCTGGGTCTTGGCGTAGGGGCCGTTGAAGAAACCGCCGGGTACTTCCACGCCGTCGACCTGGGTCAGGATCCGGTTGCCGTCGATGCCACGAATGTTGTAGCCACTGATGCCGCCGCGCTGGCCCGCACCGCCCACCGACACGCCCGGTTCATAGCGCACCAGGTCCTTGAGGGTATTGACGTTGTTGCGGTCCAGTTCCTGGCGGTCGTGGACGGTGACCGTGCTGGGTACGCTGGTGATGTCCTGTTCCTGGCGGGTGGCGCTGATGGTCACCTGTTGCAGCTCCAGCGCGCTGCCGCTGCTGCGCCTTTCCAGCACGATGCTGTTGTCGCCCAGCTTGCGGTAGTCCAGGTGGGTCCCCACCAGCAGGCGTTCCAGGGCTTTTTCAGGCGACAGCGAGCCGTTCACCCCTGGTGACGCGACGCCTTCGGCCAGTTCCGCCGGCATGCCGACTTGCCAGCCGGTGACCGCGGTGAATGCATTCAAGGCCGAGACCAGTGGCTGCCGGGCGATGGCGAAGGTGTAGTCGCCCATGTTGCGGGCAGGGGGCTGCACGGCGGTGGCAGCCAGGGCGAGCGGCGCGGTGCCAGCCATCAGGATGGCAGCGGTGAGCAGTGACAGCGTGCAAGAGGGGGCAAGAAACCGGCAAGTAAGGCGAGAGGACATCGATAGCGCTCCGTGTCGCATCTGTTATAGGTGCAGATCGCATCGCTGGATGCGAATCAATTGCATTGGCTATAACGAGACGAACCAGCGGAGCCTATCGAGTAAAAATAATTCTCATTTAGTTCAGGATCACCAGCGCCGGGAATTCCTGAAGCCGTGCCGAGGTGATATGGGCCAGGGAGCGGACCACGTCCAACGGCTGATCGAGGCGGTAATTGCCGGTCACCGCGACACTGGCCAACTGTTCGTTATTGTTGATGATCCAGCCGGGGTAGTAGCGGCGCAGTTCGGCCAGTACCTGGCTCAGTGGCCGGTTCTCGAACACCAGCCGACCCTGGACCCAGGCCAGGTCGGTGTTGGCATCGAGGCGGGCCGGCCGGTCGAAGCCGTTGGGGCCGATGCGGATGCTCTCCCCGGCCGACAGCCGCACATGGGTGTCGTTGCGATTGGCCCGCAGATCCACATCGCCGCGCTGCACCTGGACCTGGGCCACGCCGTCGAGGTAACGCACGGCGAACGTGGTGTCGCTGACGCTGGCGGTGACCGGTCCGGCGTCGATTTCCAGCGGCAGGGTGCGGTTGCCCGGGACCTCGAAGAAGGCCTCGCCCTTGTACAAGCGGGCCACGTACCGTTGTTCGTTGAACGTGCTGGAGAACGCCGAGTCGGTGTTGAGCAGGACCTTGGAGCCGTCTTCCAATTGCAGGCGCTGGCGCTCACCGACCACGGTCAGGTGGTCGGCCTGCAAGCGCAGGGGCAGGTCGCTGAAGTTGAACAGGCCGAGAAACAACACGGCGGCGGTGGCCAGGGGTTTCCAGTGGGCACGCAGGCGCGACAGCGCGGTGACCTTGGGCGCGGTTTCAAGTCGGCGGGCACTCTCCATCACCTGGGGGCCGTCCCAGATCGCCTGGGCCCGGGCGAAGGCCTCGCCATGACGTGGATCGGCCGCCAGCCAGGCCTGGAACTGCCGCGTCTGTTCCTCGCTGGGGCTGTCCAGCAGGATCAGCCAGTCCAGCGCCTGCTCCATGGCATGGGCGGTTTCCGGCGTCGGCGCAGGAGAAGGGGAGTTGTCCGTCACGGTGGGGTCTCGTTTCTCGGTTCAGCGGCAAGTTACAAGTTTCAAGCTTCAAGTCGCAAGCACAAGCCTGCACACAACTTGCAGCTTGAATCTTATAGCTGAAGTTGTCCCACACAGATCGCCATGATCAGTTTCAGTTCCTTTTGCACCGTGCTCAGGGACACGCCCAGCCGTTCGGCGATTTCCTGGTAGCTGTGGCCATGCAGGCGGCTGAGGATGAAGATCTGTCGTTGTCGCGGGCTCAGGGCCTGCAGGCTGACGTTCAGGCGCTCGAGCAGTTGCTGGGCATGGGCGGCGTCCTCGGCACTGCTTTGGGGGGCGACGACGTTTTGGACGACTTCCAGCGGCACGTCATCGAGCAGGGTCCGGGCCTGGATGCGCCGGGCACGCAAATGGTCCAGCGCCAGGTTGCGGGCGGTCTGGAAAACAAAGGGTTCGAGGTGCTCGACCGTGCGTTCGGCCAGTGCACGGGTGACACGCAGGTAGGTTTCCTGAAGCAGGTCTTCGGCGGTACTGGGGTTGCTGACCATGCGCTCGAGGGTGCGCAGCAGCGGCGTGCGCTGGGCAAGGAAGACGTGATGAAAGCGCGATTGACTCACGGTAGGGCCCGATCCGGTTCGAGTTGATGATAATGCTTATCATCAACGTTGCCGGTCAAGCCTTCATTCATTTCACGAATGTGAACCCTTGTGGGAGCGAGCTTGCTCGCGATGATGGCGTGTCAGTCGCCATCGATGTTGGCTGATACACCGCTATCGCGAGCAAGCTCGCTCCCACAGAAAAGCTCGATACTGCCGTGTCAGTTACTCGGCGTTACACAACGCCAGGCAGTTATCCAGCATGCGGTTGGAGAAACCCCACTCGTTGTCATACCAGGCCAGTACCTTGAGCAGCTTGCCGCTGGCCTTGGTGTGGTTGGCGTCGAAGATCGACGACAGCGGGTTGTGGTTGAAATCGCTGGAGACCAGCGGCAGGGTGTTGTAGCCGAGGATCTTCGAATGCTGGCTGGCCTGGCGCAGCAGTTCGTTGACTTCCTCGGCCGACGCTTCGCGCTTGAGCTGCACGGTGAGGTCCACCAGCGAGACGTTGATCACCGGTACGCGCACCGCCATGCCGGTCAGCTTGCCGGCCAGTTCTGGCAGCACCAGGCCCACCGCTTCGGCGGCGCCGGTCTTGCTCGGGATCATGTTCTGGGTGGCCGAGCGAGCGCGGTACGGGTCGGTGTGATAGACGTCGGTCAGGTTCTGGTCGTTGGTGTAGGCATGAATGGTGGTCATCAGGCCGCTTTCGATGCCCAGCTCGCGGTGCAGCACCTGGGCCACCGGAGCCAGGCAGTTGGTGGTGCACGAAGCGTTGGAGATGATCTGGTGGGACTGGCGCAGGATATCGTGGTTCACGCCGTACACGACGGTGGCATCGGCGCCCTTGGCCGGGGCCGAGATGATGACCTTGCGGGCGCCGGCGCTGATATGGGCGGCTGCCTTGGAGCGGTCGGTGAACAGACCGGTGCATTCGAACACGACGTCGATCTTCTCGGCCGCCCAAGGCAGTTCGGCCGGGTTGCGGATGGCGCTGACCGAGATGCGGTCGCCATTGACCGTCAGGCTTTCGTGATCGTGCTGGACATCGGCGTCGAAGGTGCCATGCACGGTGTCGAACTTGAGCAGATGAGCATTGATCGCACTGTCGCCCAGGTCGTTGATGGCGACGATCTGCAGGTCGCGACGATAGCCTTGGGTATACAGTGCACGGAGGACGTTGCGGCCGATGCGGCCAAAACCATTGATTGCGATTCGAAGAGTCATTAACTGCGCCGCCGTCGATTTGTTGTTGGAATTACAAGATTATTCGCATAAAAATAGAAAACAAGCCTTTTTAGTGGCAATATTTTGTTTTATCTACAACGAGTGACCTGAATCAACTGGTCCGAATGGTCAAAAACCGTCTGTCGCCTTGCCTTTCACACAGCGTGCAGCGGGCTTTTGACCAGCATAGACAATCAGGTCGCCACACCCGTTAGCCTGGAGTTCTACACATGCATCCCCGCGTTCTTGAGGTCACCGAACGGCTTATCGCCCGCAGCCGCGCCACGCGTCAGGCTTACCTTGCATTGATCCGTGGTGCCGCCAGCGACGGTCCGATGCGCGGCAAGCTGCAGTGCGCCAACTTCGCTCACGGCGTGGCCGGTTGCGGCACCGAAGACAAACACCACCTGCGGATGATGAACGCCGCCAACATCGCCATCGTGTCGTCCTATAACGACATGCTCTCGGCCCATCAGCCCTACGAAACCTTCCCGGAACAGATCAAGAAAGCCCTGCGCGAGATTGGCTCGGTCGGCCAGTTCGCCGGAGGCACGCCGGCGATGTGCGACGGCGTGACCCAGGGCGAGGCGGGGATGGAACTGAGCCTGCCGAGCCGCGAAGTGATCGCGCTGTCCACGGCGGTGGCGCTGTCCCACAACATGTTCGACGGCGCACTGATGCTCGGCATCTGCGACAAGATCGTCCCGGGCCTGATGATGGGCGCGCTGCGCTTCGGTCACTTGCCGACGATCTTCGTGCCAGGCGGGCCGATGGTCTCGGGCATTTCCAACAAGGAAAAAGCCGACGTGCGCCAGCGCTACGCCGAAGGCAAGGCCAGCCGCGAAGAACTGTTGGAATCGGAGATGAAGTCCTACCACAGTCCCGGCACCTGCACCTTCTATGGCACCGCCAACACCAACCAGTTGCTGATGGAAGTGATGGGCCTGCATTTGCCGGGCGCCTCGTTCGTCAACCCGAACACGCCGCTGCGCGATGCCCTGACCCGTGAAGCGGCGTTCCAGGTGACGCGCATGACCAAGCAAAGCGGCAATTTCATGCCCATCGGCGAAATCGTCGACGAGCGCTCGCTGGTCAATTCCATCGTTGCGCTGCACGCCACCGGCGGCTCCACCAACCACACCCTGCACATGCCGGCCATCGCTATGGCGGCGGGTATCCAGTTGACCTGGCAGGACATGGCCGACCTCTCCGAGGTGGTGCCGACCCTGAGCCACGTCTACCCGAACGGCAAGGCCGACATCAACCACTTCCAGGCGGCCGGCGGCATGTCGTTCCTGATCCGTGAGTTGCTGGAAGCCGGCTTGCTGCATGAAAACGTCAACACCGTGCTCGGCCACGGCCTGAGCCGCTACACCCAGGAACCGTTCCTGGAGGATGGCGAATTGGTGTGGCGCGACGGCCCGATCGAAAGCCTCGACGAAAACATCCTGCGCCCGGTGGCCCGCGCGTTCTCGCCGGAAGGTGGGTTGCGGGTGATGGAAGGCAACCTGGGCCGTGGGGTGATGAAGGTCTCGGCCGTGGCCCTGGAAAACCAGATTGTCGAAGCCCCGGCCATGGTCTTCCAGGACCAGCAGGACCTGGCGGACGCATTCAAGGCCGGCCTGTTGGAAAAGGATTTTGTCGCGGTGATGCGCTTCCAGGGCCCGCGCTCCAACGGCATGCCGGAGCTGCACAAGATGACGCCATTCCTGGGGGTGTTGCAGGACCGTGGCTTCAAAGTGGCGCTGGTGACCGACGGGCGCATGTCCGGCGCGTCGGGGAAAATCCCGGCGGCCATTCATGTCAGTCCCGAAGCTTATGTCGGTGGTGCGTTGGCCCGGGTGCAGGAGGGCGATATCATCCGTGTCGATGGCGTCAAAGGCACTTTGGAATTGAAGGTGGACGCCGAGGAATTCGCCGCGCGCACGCCGGCCAAGGGCCTGTTGGGCAACAACATCGGCACCGGCCGCGAGCTGTTCGGTTTCATGCGCATGGCCTTCAGCTCGGCGGAGCAGGGCGCCAGCGCCTTCACATCTGCCCTGGAGACGCTTAATTGAAACTGGCTTTGGTCGGTGACATCGGTGGGACCAACGCACGCTTCGCGCTGTGGAAAAACCACAGCCTGGAAAACATCCAGGTGCTGGCAACGGCGAATTACGCCTGCCCGGAAGATGCCATCCAGGTGTACCTGAGCGGCCTGGGCCTGAAACCGGGCGCCATCGGCTCGGTGTGCCTGTCGGTGGCCGGTCCCGTGAGCGGCGATGAGTTTCGCTTTACCAACAATCACTGGCGCCTGAGCAATCTGGCGTTCTGCCAGACCCTGCAGGTGGAGAAGCTGTTGCTGGTCAACGACTTCTCGGCCATGGCCCTGGGCATGACCTGCTTGCGTCCCGATGAGTACCGGGTCGTGTGCGAAGGCACCCCGGAGCCGATGCGTCCGGCGGTGGTGATCGGGCCGGGTACCGGGTTGGGCGTCGGCACGCTGCTGGATCTGGGGGAGGGCCGTTTCGCCGCGTTGCCGGGGGAGGGCGGCCATGTCGACCTGCCCCTGAGCAGCCCGCGGGAAACCCAGCTGTGGCAGCACATCTACAACGAGATCGGCCACGTCAGCGCCGAAACCGCCTTGAGCGGCAGCGGTTTGCCTCGGGTGTACCGGGCCATTTGCGCGGTGGACGGCCATGTGCCGGTACTCGACACCCCCGAATCCATCACCGCGGCCGGCCTGGCCGGCGACCCCATCGCCCTGGAAGTGCTCGAGCAGTTCTGCCGCTGGCTGGGGCGCGTGGCCGGCAACAACGTGTTGACCCTGGGCGGACGCGGCGGCGTCTACATCGTCGGTGGCGTGGTCCCGCGCTTTGCCGATTTCTTCCTCGAGAGCGGTTTCGCTCGCTGCTTCGCCGACAAGGGTTGCATGAGCGATTACTTCAAGGGCATTCCGGTCTGGCTGGTGACCGCGCCATACTCCGGGCTGATGGGCGCGGGCGTGGCGCTGGAGCAATCCGCCGCCGCCTGAGGTTCGATAGGTACCCCACCTGTGGGAGCGAGCTTGCTCGCGATGACGGAGTGTCAGTCGCCATTGAGGTTGACTGTTGCACCGCTTTCGCGAGCAAGCCCGCTCCCACAGAGTTTTTGTGGTGTGTTTGTAGGCCTTGTCCATCAGGCATAATCGCCCCAATCCAAACAACAAGGACGAGGCCCGTGAGTTCAGTAAACAAATCGATTTTGTTGGTCGACGACGACCAGGAGATTCGCGAACTGCTGGACACCTACCTCAGCCGTGCGGGGTTCCAGGTGCGGACCACGCCCGACGGCGCCGGGTTTCGCCAGGCGTTTAACGATGCACCGAGCGACCTGGTGATCCTTGATGTGATGCTGCCCGATGAAGACGGTTTCAGCCTTTGCCGCTGGGTTCGCCAGCACCCACGCCAGGCTCATGTGCCGATCATCATGCTGACCGCCAGTTCCGACGAGGCCGACCGGGTCATCGGTCTTGAGCTGGGCGCCGATGATTACCTGGGCAAGCCTTTCAGCCCGCGTGAATTGCAGGCGCGCATCAAGGCGCTGCTGCGCCGGGCGCAATTCGGCCAGGAACGCTCCGGCGGTGAAGTGCTGGCCTTCGATGAATGGCGGCTGGACATGGTCAGTCATCGGCTGTTCCACACCGACGGTGAAGAAGTGATTCTCTCCGGCGCCGACTTCGCCCTGCTCAAGCTGTTTCTCGATCATCCCCAGGAAATCCTCGACCGCGACACCATCGGCAATGCGACCCGTGGCCGTGAGTTGATGCCCCTGGACCGGATCGTCGACATGGCGGTCAGTCGCCTGCGCCAGCGCCTGCGTGACACCGACAAACCACCGCGGCTGATTCGCACGGTGCGTGGCAGCGGTTATCAACTGGCGGCCAGTGTGGTTGCCAGCAATGGGCATTGACTGGATCAGGAAAATCGCCCGGCGGGTACCGGTCCCGCACTCGTTGCTGGGCCGGATGCTGCTGCTGACCTTGCTGGTGGTGTTGTTCGCCCAGACCTTGTCCAGCCTGATCTGGGTCTCGCAACTGCGCGCCACCCAGCTCGAAGGCCTGGTCACCAGCGCCCGTAGCCTGGCCCATTCGATGACCGCCAGCGTCAGTTACTTGCGTTCGCTGCCGGTGGCGTACCGGCCATTGGTGCTGGACCAGCTGCGCAGCATGGGCGGTACGCGGTTCGTCGTCACCCTCAACGACAAGCCCCTGGGCATGGATGTGCTGCCGGTAACACCGCGCAAGCAGGCGGTGCTCAAGGCTGTGGATGAAGTGCTGCGTCGCTCCTTGGGCGCTAACGCCGATATCTCGGTGACGTTTGTCAGCCCCGACGACCTGCGGATTTTCAACGCCGGGCTCAAGCTCGATGAGCTGCCCCGTTCGTGGGCCCACTATGCCCTGACGCTGGAACCGGTGAATCCGCCGGTGCTGGTCACGCAGATCCAGATGGCGCCGGGGGAATGGCTGTACATCGCCTCGCTGCTGCCCGAACCCTACACCAGCCTCGAAGAACAAGACTTGCCCAAGCAACAGGTCGGTTTCATCGTGCTCACCAGCAGCCTGTTGTTGCTGTTCATCGGTTTGCTGGTGCATTGGCAGAGCCGGCCCCTCAAGCGTCTGGCCCGGGCCGCCCGCGACATGTCCCTGGGCGCCGAAGTGGAGCCGGTGGCCGAGGGTGGTGGCAGCGAAGTGGTGGAAGTGGGGCGAGCGTTCAATGCCATGCGCGAACGCATCAGCCGTTACCTGACGGAGCGCAGCCAGTTGTTCAGCGCGATTTCCCACGACTTGCGCACACCGATCACTCGATTGCGGCTGCGGGTCGAGCTGCTGGAGGATGAAAACCTGCAAGCCAAGTTCGGCCGTGACCTGGATGAACTGGAGCTGCTGGTCAAAGGCGCGCTGCAATGCGTCAAGGACACCGACATCCACGAAAACATCGAGCCGGTGGACCTCAACCATGTACTCGATTGCCTGGTGGAGCCTTACCTGGCGCCCAACGGCAATGGCCGGGTGACCCAGGATGGCCGGGCGCTGGCGCCGTATCCCGGCAAGCCGCTGGCCCTCAAGCGCTGCATCGGCAACCTGATCGACAATGCCTTGAAATACGGGCAGAACGCCCACCTGCACATCGATGACGATGAAACCGCGTTCATCCTGCACGTCGACGACGAAGGGCCGGGGGTGCCGGAACAGCGCCTGGAGCAAGTCTTCGAACCGCACTTCCGTCTCGCCGGGCAACAGCAGGGCTATGGCCTGGGCCTGGGCATCGCCCGCAATATCGCCCACAGCCATGGGGGGGAGGTGAGCCTGCAAAACCTGCGTGAGGGTGGGTTGCGGGTGACGTTGCAGTTGCCTCGCAGTGTGGATTGATCAGACCGCGTCATCGTTCATCGCGAGCAGGCTCGCTCCCACAGGGGGGGACACAAAAATTGTGTACACCCTGGAGCCAATGTGGGAGCGAGCCTGCTCGCGATGACGTCATCAGCCTCAACACATCTCTCAGGGATTTGTCACAAGTCAGTGACATAACTCGCCCCTTTCGTTACCTGCCGCTGGCCATCCCTTGTTTAGACTCCCTGCGTCAAAACAACAAAAAAGGTACCTCGATGGACACCTTCCAACCGGCCTTCAGCAGTTGGCTGAATGCCCCTGCCCACCAGCAATGGCTTGCCGATGAAGGCTTGCGGCTGCTGGCGTTCGCCAAGGCCTCGAAGCTGCCGGACGGCTTTGGCAACCTGGATGAGCTTGGCCGCCTGCCGGCCGATGCCCGGGCCGAAACCATGAACACCGCGCGCATGACCCACAGCTTCGCCATGGCTCACATCCAGGGCCTGCCGGGTTTTGCCGAGTTGGTGGACCACGGCATCCAGGCCCTCAGCGGCCCCTTGCGCGACGCCGAACACGGTGGCTGGTTCGCCACGACGCGGCCTGATGAAGACGGTGCTGGCAAGGCGGCCTACCTGCATGCCTTCGTTGCCCTGGCGGCCAGTTCCGCTGTGGTGGCCCGGCGTCCTGGCGCTACGGCGTTGCTGGACGAAGCGGTGCGGATCATCGATGAGCATTTCTGGTGTGAGGAGGAGGGTGCGTTGCGCGAATCCTTCAACCGCGACTGGAGCGAGGAAGAGGCCTATCGCGGTGCCAACAGCAACATGCACGCCACCGAAGCCTTCCTGGCCCTGGCCGATGCCACCGACGATCCTCGTTGGCTGGCCCGTGCCCTGCGTATCGTCGAACGGGTGATCCACGGCCATGCCGCCGCCAACGACTACCTGGTGGTGGAGCATTTCGACCGCCACTGGCAGCCGCTGCGCGAATACAACCAGGACAATCCTGCCGATGGTTTCCGCCCCTACGGCACCACCCCCGGCCACGGTTTCGAATGGGCGCGGCTGCTGCTGCACCTTGAAGCCGCACGGGTCCAGATTGGCATGCTGACCCCGGGGTGGCTGGCCCAGGACGCGCAAAAACTCTTCGACCAGAACTGCCGCCATGGCTGGGACATCGATGGCGCGCCGGGCATTGTCTACACCTTGGACTGGGACAACCGCGCCGTGGTTCGCCACCGCCTGCATTGGGTCCACGCCGAAGCGGCGGCCGCTGCCAGCGCCTTGCTCAAGCGCACCGACGAGGCGAAGTACGAAGCCTGGTACCGGTGCTTCTGGGAATTCTGTGACAAACATTTCATCGATCGCTGCAACGGCAGCTGGCATCACGAGCTCGATCCGCAAAACCGTCCCAGCGCCGATATCTGGCCGGGCAAGCCGGACCTGTATCACGCCTGGCAGGCGGTCTTGATTCCGCGCCTGCCCCTGGCACCGAGCATGGCGTCAGCCCTGGCGCGGTTATCCAGCCCTGCGGCTGTGTAACCATGTCGTGACATTTGCACGTCCCTTCGTTACTTGCGAAGGGATTCCCTCTGATTAGAATCCATGCAGCGCAAGCACCAGACTTGCATGCATAACAACAAGAAAGGTAATTCTAGATGAATGCGATTTCTCGCCTCGCTACTGTCATTTCTCTTGCTTCCCTGCTTCCCGTCGCAGCCTTCCCTGTCACTACCCTTGCCGCCGAATCCAAAGGTTCCGTGGAAGTCGTCCACTGGTGGACGTCGGGTGGTGAAAAAGCCGCGGTCGATGTGCTCAAGGCCCAGGTAGAGAAAGACGGCTTTACCTGGAAGGACGGTGCTGTCGCCGGTGGTGGCGGTTCCACTGCCATGACCGTGCTCAAGAGCCGTGCCGTGGCCGGCAACCCACCGGGTGTCGCCCAGATCAAGGGCCCGGACATCCAGGAGTGGGCGTCCACCGGGCTGCTCGACACCGACATCCTCAAGGACGTTGCCAAGGCCGAGAAGTGGGACAGCCTGCTCGACAAGAAAGTCTCCGATACCGTGAAGTACGACGGTGACTACGTCGCCGTGCCGGTGAACATCCACCGCGTCAACTGGCTGTGGATCAACCCGGAAGTCTTCAAGAAAGCCGGTATCACCAAGAACCCGACCACCCTCGAGGAATTCTACGCGGCCGGCGACAAGCTCAAGGCCGCGGGCTTCATTCCGCTCGCCCACGGTGGCCAGCCTTGGCAGGACAGCACCGTGTTCGAAGCCGTGGTGCTCTCGGTGATGGGGGCCGATGGCTACAAGAAGGCCCTGGTCGACCTGGACAACAAGGCCCTGACCGGTCCGGAAATGGTCAAGGCCCTGACCGAACTGAAGAAAGTCGCGACCTACATGGACGCCGACGGCAAGGGCCAGGACTGGAACCTGGAGGCGGCCAAGGTCATCAACGGCAAGGCCGGCATGCAGATCATGGGTGACTGGGCCAAGAGCGAGTGGACCGCGGCGAAGAAAGTCGCCGGCAAGGACTACGAATGCGTGGCCTTCCCGGGCACCGACAAGGCCTTCACCTACAACATCGACTCCCTGGCGGTGTTCAAGCAGAAGGACGCGGGCACTGCGGCTGGCCAGCAGGATATCGCCAAGGTCGTGCTGGGCGAGAACTTCCAGAAGGTCTTCAGCATCAACAAGGGCTCGATCCCGGTGCGCAACGACATGCTGGGCGACATGGCCAAGTACGGTTTCGATTCCTGTGCCCAGACCGCGGCCAAGGACTTCCTGGCGGACGCCAAGTCCGGCGGCCTGCAACCGAGCATGGCGCACAACATGGCGACCACGCTGGCGGTACAGGGTGCGTTCTTCGATGTGGTGACCAATTACATCAACGACCCGAAAGCAGACCCGGCTGATGCAGCCAAGAAGCTGGGTGCTGCGGTTCAGTCTGCCAAGTAATTTGCGCCGCGGTCCCTTGTGGTGTGGGAGCGAGCTTGCTCGCGATAGCGGAATGTCAGGCAGCAGAGAGTCACTGACACACCGTCATCGCGAGCAAGCTCGCTCCCACAAAGGGATGCCCTTGTAACCTTGTTTTGGATCTTCCCATGAGTTCTGTTGCTGTGTTCAGCAAGGCCTCGCCGTTCGATGTGTTGCAGCGCTGGCTCCCGAAACTGGTGCTGGCGCCGAGCATGTTCATCGTTCTGGTGGGCTTCTATGGCTATATCTTGTGGACGTTCGTCCTGTCGTTCACCACCTCGACGTTCTTGCCGAACTACAAATGGGCCGGCCTGGCGCAATACGCGCGGCTGATGGACAACGACCGCTGGTGGGTGGCGAGCAAGAACCTGGTGCTCTTTGGTGGCATGTTCATCGGCATCACCCTGGTGATCGGCGTGCTGCTGGCGGTGTTTCTCGACCAGCGCATTCGTCGCGAAGGTTTCATCCGCACCATTTACCTGTACCCGATGGCGCTCTCGATGATCGTCACCGGTACGGCCTGGAAATGGCTGCTCAACCCGGGCATGGGCCTGGACAAATTGTTGCGTGACTGGGGTTGGGAAGGCTTCCGCCTGGACTGGCTGATCGACCCGGACCGCGTGGTGTACTGCCTGGTGATCGCGGCGGTGTGGCAGGCCTCGGGCTTCATCATGGCGATGTTCCTGGCCGGCCTGCGGGGTGTCGATCAATCGATCATCCGTGCCGCGCAGATCGATGGCGCGAGCATGCCGCGCATCTACTGGAAAGTGGTGTTGCCGAGCCTGCGCCCGGTGTTCTTCAGCGCCGTGATGATCCTGGCGCACATCGCGATCAAGAGCTTCGACCTGGTGGCGGCGATGACGGCCGGTGGCCCGGGTTATTCCTCCGACCTGCCAGCGATGTTCATGTATTCCTTCACCTTCAGTCGCGGCCAGATGGGCATGGGCTCGGCCAGTGCAATCCTGATGCTCGGTGCGATCCTCGCAATCATCGTGCCTTACCTGTACTCCGAGCTGAGGACCAAGCGTCATGACTAGTCTCGCTGCCAAACCTTCCATCAGCCTGAGTCGCATCGCGATCTACGCGGTGCTGATCCTCGCCGTACTGCTTTACCTGGTGCCATTGGTGGTCATGTTGCTGACCAGCTTCAAGACGCCGGAAGACATCAGCACCGGCAACCTGCTGAGCTGGCCGACCGTGGTCAGCGGCATCGGCTGGGTCAAGGCGTGGGCCACGGTGGACGGCTATTTCTGGAACTCGATCAAGATCACCGTCCCGGCGGTGCTGATCTCTACCGCCATCGGTGCCTTGAACGGCTACGTGTTGTCGATGTGGCGTTTTCGCGGTTCGCAGTTGTTCTTCGGCCTGTTGCTGTTCGGGTGCTTCCTGCCGTTCCAGACGGTCCTGCTGCCGGCCTCGTTCACCCTCGGCAAGATGGGCCTGGCCAGCACCACCACCGGCCTGGTGTTCGTGCACGTGGTCTATGGCCTGGCGTTCACCACGCTGTTCTTCCGTAACTACTACGTGAGCATTCCCGATGCACTGGTGAAGGCGGCGCGACTGGACGGTGCGGGTTTCTTCACCATCTTCCGGCGGATCATCCTGCCGATGTCCACCCCGATCATCATGGTGTGCCTGATCTGGCAGTTCACGCAGATCTGGAACGACTTCCTGTTCGGCGTGGTGTTCTCCAGCGGTGATTCGCAGCCCATCACAGTGGCGCTGAACAACCTGGTCAACACCAGTACCGGGGCCAAGGAATACAACGTGGACATGGCGGCGGCGATGATCGCCGGGCTGCCGACCCTGCTGGTCTATGTGGTGGCAGGCAAGTATTTCGTGCGCGGCCTGACGGCCGGCGCAGTCAAGGGGTAATCATGGCAACGCTTGAACTTCGCAACGTAAACAAGACCTATGGTGCCGGCCTGCCGGACACCCTGAAGAACATCGAGTTGTCGATCAAGGACGGTGAGTTCCTGATCCTCGTCGGACCTTCGGGCTGCGGCAAGTCGACGCTGATGAACTGCATCGCCGGCCTCGAGACCATCACCGGCGGCGCGATCATGATTGGTGACCAGGATGTCAGCGGCATGAGCCCGAAGGATCGTGACATCGCCATGGTGTTCCAGTCCTACGCGCTGTACCCGACCATGAGCGTGCGCGAGAACATCGAGTTCGGCCTGAAAATCCGCAAGATGAACCAGTCGGCCATCGACGAAGAAGTCAACCGCGTGGCCAAGCTGCTGCAGATCGAGCACCTGCTCAATCGCAAGCCCGGGCAGCTTTCCGGCGGCCAGCAACAGCGCGTGGCCATGGGCCGGGCGCTGGCGCGGCGGCCGAAGATCTACCTGTTCGACGAACCGCTGTCCAACCTCGACGCCAAGCTGCGGGTCGAGATGCGTACCGAAATGAAGCTGATGCACCAGCGCCTGAAGACCACCACGGTCTACGTGACCCACGACCAGATCGAAGCCATGACCCTGGGCGACAAAGTGGCGGTGATGAAGGACGGGATCATCCAGCAGTTCGGTACCCCGAAAGACATCTACACCAACCCGGCCAACCTGTTCGTGGCGAGCTTCATCGGTTCGCCGCCGATGAACTTCATCCCGCTGCGCCTGCAGCGCAAGGACGGCCGCCTGCTGGCGCTGCTCGACAGCGGCCAGGCCCGTTGCGAACTGCCAATGGGCATGCAGGACGCCGGCCTGGAAGACCGCGAAGTGATCCTGGGCATGCGCCCGGAGCAGATCATGCTGGCGGGCAGCGAGCCCAATGGCTTGCCGACCATTCGCGCCGAAGTCCAGGTCACCGAGCCTACCGGGCCGGACACCCTGGTGTTCGTCAACCTCAACGACACCAAGGTTTGCTGCCGCCTGGCACCGGACGTGGCGCCGCAAGTCGGGGAGACCCTGACGCTGCAATTCGATCCATCGAAAGTGCTGCTGTTCGATGCCCAGTCCGGCGAACGCCTGGGCGTGGCCGGCCAGCCGCAAGCTGACTTACGTAGCGCCAACGTGGCGCAGTTCAAAGGCCGATGAAGAACACATGTGGGAGCCAGCGTGCTCCCACCAAGAAGGAGTATGCGGTGAGTGGGGGACCACCCGCCGCAATCGTTGTAAACCGCGTTAGATAAAAACAGTTAATAACAATAAAGACGAGGATGTAGGGATGAAGAAGAAAAACAACGCCCAGCTAATCTGCCAGTTGTCAGCCGTTGCGGCGATGATGCTGGCCGGTAGCGCACACGCGGACGAGGCGTTCAGCGCCGACTCGAAGTGGATGACGGGTGACTGGGGCGGTGAACGGACCAGGCTGATCGAGCAAGGTATCGACATCAAGGCCGACTACGTCGGTGAAGTCGGTGGCAACCTGCATGGCGGCTACAACAACGACAAGACCGCGCGTTACTCCGACCAGTTTGGCCTGGGCGTGGCGCTGGACCTGCAAAAGCTGTGGGGTTGGGATAACACCCAGGCCAAAATCCAACTGACCAATCGGAATGGCGAGAACATCTCCAACGACCGTGTCGGCGATCCGCGTGCCGGGACCTTGAGCTCCTCCCAGGAAGTCTACGGCCGTGGTCACATGGTCCGTCTGACCCAGTTGTGGATCAAGCACCAGTTCCTCGACGGCAAGCTGGACGTCAAGGCCGGTTACTTCGGCGAAGGCGAAGACTTCAACACCTTCCCTTGCGAATTCCAGAACCTGGCGTTCTGCGGCTCCCAGGTCGGTAACTGGGCCACCAATATCTGGTACAACTGGCCCGTCAGCCAGGCGGCGATCCGCGTGAAATACAACCTCACGCCTGAGTTCTTCATGCAGATCGGTGCGTACAACCAGAACCCTTCGCAACTGGAACACGGCAACGGCTTCAAGCTCAGCGGCAGCGGTACCAAGGGCACCGTGATCCCGGTCGAGCTGGTCTGGTCGCCGAAGGTCAACAGCCTGCCGGGTGAGTACCGTGTGGGTTACTACAAGAGCACGGCCGATGCCAATGACGTACGTGAAGACGACAACGGCGACGATGCCGCGACCACCCGTAACGCCTATCGCAGCCACAATAGCAAGCACGGCTACTGGTTCGTGGCACAGCAACAACTCACCACTCACAACGGTGACGCGTCCCGCGGCCTGAACATCGCCGCCAACGCGACCTTCCACGACAAGGACACCAACGTCGTCGACAACTACCAGTCGCTGATGTTCGTGTACAAGGGGCCATTCGATGCGCGTCCAAAAGATGACATCGGCATCGGTTTCTCCCGCATCCATGTCAACGATGACGTGAAGAAAAACGCCGAGCTGACCAACGCTGCCAATGGCGTCAGCGACTACAACGACCCACTGTTCGCGCCGTTGCGTGACACCGAGTACAACTACGAGCTCAACTACGGTGTCCACGTGACCAACTGGCTGACCGTGCGTCCGAACCTGCAGTACATCACTCACCCAGGTGGTGTGGATGAAGTCGACAACGCGCTGGTGGCCGGCCTGAAAATTCAGTCGGTGTTCTAACGCTGTTGCGATAAGCTCCTCTCTATGTGCGCATATTTGCGGACGGCCAAGGCTGTCCGCTTTTTTTTGGGAGCGCATGGTCAATGCGGAACCTGTGGTGAGGGGATTTATCCCCGCTGGGGCGCGCAGCGGCCCTAAAACAGGCTCCTCGGTGTTTCAGTTCACTGCTTTGGGACTGCTTCGCAGTCCAGCGGGGATAAATCCCCTCGCCACAAAAGCTGTCGCATCAATTGAGAGTTCAATGATTTCCAGGACCGCGGCCCATGCATGAGCATCCGCTACAACGCTTTTTCAGATCCTTGCGCGAGCGCCCGGTGTTCGCGTGGGAGCGCTATCGGCAACGCGATGTGTTGGTGATCGATCATCCGTTGTGCCAGGCGGTGTTCAGTCGCCAGGGCGCGCAGTTGCTGCACTTCCAGCCGCGCGGCCAGAAGCCGTGGTTGTGGTGCGCGGCCAAATGGCCACACGTCGGTGCGATCCGCGGTGGAGTGCCGGTGTGCTGGCCGTGGTATGGCCGCCATCCCAGCGAAAACGCCTGGCCGTCCCACGGTTGGGCGCGGTTGATCGATTGGAAGCTGCTCGACAGCCGCAGTGATGAAGACGGTGTGCATCTGCACTGGCAACTGCAATTGTGCGACTGGCAAGTGGACTTGCACGCCGACCTGGGTGAGCGCATGGAATTGCGCTTGAGCACCGAGCACCAGGACAGCCTGCCGTGCCAGTTGAGCCAGGCCTTGCACGCCTATTGGCGTATTGGTGACGTCGGTGAGGTAGCGCTGTCTGGGCTTGAAGGCGCCCAGGGTTATGACCAGTTGAGCCGCGCGGTTTGCCAGCAGGAAGGCGAGTTGCGGGTCGAGGGCGGCTGCCAGCGGGTGTTCCAGCATGAGGGTGAATTGCAGCTCAAGGATCACGCCTGGCAGCGCGAATTGCGTATCGACACCGGCGACAGTGCCGATACCGTGGTCTGGCATCCCGGCACGCGACCGTTGCTGGGGGTGAGTTGGGATGAGGTCAGCGAATTCGTCTGTGTCGAAGCGGCCAGTGGCGGCACCGACAGCCTGTGCCTGGCGCCGGGGGAGCGGGCGCATTTGAGTTTGCAGGCGTGGGTGGGGGCTTGATGCAGGGGCAGGGTGGTAGGTGCGGCTGCTGGCCCCTTCGCGAGCAAGCTCGCTCCCACACTGGATCTTCGGTGTTCACAAAACCCATGTGGGA
Organism: Pseudomonas sp. NFACC14; assembly: GCF_900106885.1. NCBI lineage: Bacteria > Pseudomonadati > Pseudomonadota > Gammaproteobacteria > Pseudomonadales > Pseudomonadaceae > Pseudomonas > Pseudomonas sp. NFACC14. Next base: position 56,433 of record NZ_FNOA01000003.1, on the reverse strand, counting down.
GCGAGCTTGCTCGCGATGACGGCCTGTCAGGCAGTTAGGCACTCAGGCTCGATCAGTTGAACTCATCCCCCACCGGATACCGGCTGGCATTCAGGCTTTCCTTGATCTTGCGCAGATGCGGCTGGAAGTCCACGCCCCGACGCAGGGTCATGCCGGTGGCGAGCACGTCCAGTACGGTGAGTTGGATGATCCGCGAGGTCATCGGCATATAGATGTCAGTGTCTTCGGGCAGGGGGATGTTCAGGCTCAGGGTACTGGCCTTGGCCAGCGGCGAGCCTTCGGCGGTCAGGCCCAGTACCGAGGCGCCGTTTTCCCGGGCGATGCGCGCCACTTCCACCAGCTCGCGGGTGCGGCCGGTGTAGGAAATGATCACGAACAGCTCGCCGGTATGGGCCACCGACGCAATCATGCGCTGCATCAGGACGTCGGCGTGGGCGGTCACTGCCAGGTTGAAGCGGAAAAACTTGTGCTGGGCATCCAGGGCCACCGGGGCGGAGGCGCCGAGGCCGAAGAAGTGGATCTGCCGGGCCTGGATCAGCAGGTCCACGGCGCGACTGATCAAATTGGGATCAAGGGCCTGGCAGGCGCTGTCCAATGAGGCAATGGCACTGCCAAAGATCTTGCGGGTGTAGGCTTCCGGGTTGTCATCGGCTTCTACCGCGCGGCTGACATAAGCGGCGCCGCTGGCCAGGCTCTGGGCCAATTGCAGTTTGAGTTCCGGGTAACCGCTGACGCCGAACGAGCGGCAGAAGCGGTTGACGGTCGGTTCGCTGACCGAAGCCGCCTGGGCGAGGGCGGCGATGCTGAAGCGGGTCGCCTGCTGCGGATTGAGCAGGATGATCTCGGCCACCTTGCGTTCGGCCTTGTTCAGGTCTTCAAGGCGACTCTGGATCTGTTCCAGTAAGTTTCGCACGCGGTCCATACAAGATTCCTAGGAAGACGGGTCTTTGATACGACCCTTTGCGGTGGCCTATCCTACTGATGGCTCCGGCGGACCACCACTCGGAATCGGTATTTTCGGAAAATGTTGTGGTTATTACTACATTTTTCCTTGAGTGATACCTTGAAAAAAGGTATTTGTAGTTTAACTTGATAAAAGAACAAACATCATGCCTTCGATTACGGTTGAACCGTGCACCTTTGCCTTGTTCGGCGCGTTGGGCGATCTGGCCTTGCGCAAGCTCTTTCCTGCCCTGTACCAGCTCGATGGCGCCCAATTGTTGCACGAGGACACGCGGATCATCGCGCTGGCCCGTGAGCCTGGCGGTGAGCAGCAGCACCTGGCATTCATCGCTGCCGAGCTGCGCCGTTATGTCGGCGAAAAAGACCTGGACGAAGCCGTACTCGAGCGCTTCCTGGCACGGTTGACCTACCTGCACGTGGATTTCCTCAAGGCCGACGATTATGTCGCCCTGGCCGAAGCGGCCGGTTCGGCCCAGCAGGTCATTGCCTATTTCGCCACCCCGGCGGCGGTGTATGGGGCGATCTGCGAGAACCTGGCGAAGGTCGGCTTGAGCGAGAATACCCGGGTCGTGCTGGAGAAACCCATTGGCTCGGACCTGGAGTCGTCGCGCAAGGTCAACGATGCCGTGGCGCAGTTCTTCCCGGAGAACCGTACTTATCGCATCGACCATTACCTGGGCAAGGAGACGGTCCAGAACCTGATCGCGCTGCGGTTCGCCAACAGCCTGTTCGAAACCCAGTGGAACCAGAACTACATTTCCCACGTGGAAATCACCGTGGCCGAGAAGGTCGGTATCGAAGGCCGCTGGGGCTATTTCGACAAGGCCGGCCAACTGCGGGACATGATCCAGAACCACCTGCTGCAGCTGCTGTGCCTGATCGCCATGGACCCGCCGGCCGACTTGTCCGCCGACAGTATCCGTGACGAGAAGGTCAAGGTGCTCAAGGCCCTCGCGCCGATCAGCCCGGAAGGCTTGACCACCCAGGTGGTGCGCGGCCAGTACATCGCCGGCCACAGCGAGGGCAAGTCGGTGCCTGGCTACCTCGAAGAACCCAATTCCAACACCCAGAGCGACACCGAGACGTTCGTCGCCCTGCGCGCCGACATCCGCAACTGGCGTTGGGCCGGGGTACCGTTTTACCTGCGTACCGGCAAGCGCATGCCGCAGAAGCTGTCGCAGATCGTCATCCACTTCAAGGAACCGTCCCACTACATCTTCGCGCCCGAGCAGCGTTTGCAGATCAGCAACAAGCTGATCATCCGCCTGCAACCGGACGAAGGGATTTCCTTGCGGGTGATGACCAAGGAGCAGGGCCTGGACAAGGGCATGCAATTGCGCAGCGGTCCGCTACAACTCAACTTCTCCGACACCTATCGCAGCGCACGGATTCCCGATGCCTACGAGCGGTTGTTGCTGGAAGTCATGAACGGCAATCAGAACCTGTTTGTCCGTAAAGACGAAATCGAAGCCGCGTGGACGTGGTGTGACCAGTTGATTGCCGGGTGGAAAAAATCCGGCGATGCGCCCAAGCCGTATGCGGCTGGGTCCTGGGGGCCGATGAGCTCCATTGCTCTGATCACGCGGGATGGGAGGTCATGGTATGGCGATATCTGAAGTGAAACTGCCCCAGGGCGTCAGCGCCCGTGAATTCAAGAACCCGGTGCTGCTGGCCGAAGGCCTGGCGCTGAACGTGGCCGAGCAGTTGCGCAATGCGATCGATGCCCGCGGCACGGGGACCCTGGTGGTGTCCGGTGGCCGCAGTCCGGTGGCGTTTTTCCAGCACTTGGCCAAGCAGCCGCTGGACTGGTCCAAGGTGGTGGTCAGCCTGGCCGACGAGCGCTGGGTACCGGTTGAACACGCCGACAGCAACGCCGGTTTGCTCAAGCGTTACCTGTTGCAGGGCGCAGCGGCCAAGGTCCAGTTCCTGAGCCTCTACAGCGCCAGCGCTCACCTGGAAGCGGCTGCCGAGCAGGCCGATCGTTTGCTGGCCGAGCTGCCGCCCATCGACGTGCTGGTATTGGGCATGGGCGATGACGGGCATACCGCCTCGCTGTTCCCCGGCAGCCCGAACCTGGCCCAAGCCCTGGACGCCAATGGCGCACGCCGCTGCTGGCCGATGCTGGCACCGACCGTGCCGCATCAGCGCTTGACCATGAGCCGCGCCTTGCTGGCTTCGGCGCAACACAAAGTGCTGTCGATTTCCGGTCAGTCGAAATTGACCACCCTGAACGCTGCGGTGGCAGGTGACGATGTCGCCGAAATGCCGATCCGTGCGTTTTTGCAACCTACGTTAGAGATTTACTGGTGCCCATGAACCAAGGATCAGCCGCTATGACAAACCCATCCCCGACCGTTTCCATGGCGGACAAAGTTGCCCTGATCGACAGCCTCTGCGCCAAGGCGCGGATCCTGCCGGTGATCACCATCGCCCGTGAACAGGACATCCTGCCGCTGGCCGATGCCCTGGCCGCCGGTGGCCTGACGGCGCTGGAAGTGACGTTGCGTTCCCAGCACGGCCTCAAGGCCATCCAGGTGCTGCGCGAGCAGCGTCCGGAACTGGTGACCGGCGCCGGCACGGTACTCGATCGCCACATGCTGGACGCCGCCGAGGCGGCCGGCTCGCAGTTCATCGTCACCCCGGGCATCACCCGTGACCTGCTCGAAGCCAGCGTCTACAGCTCCATCCCCTTGTTGCCGGGCATCAGCAATGCCTCGGGCATCATGGAAGGCTACAGCCTGGGCTATCGCCGCTTCAAACTGTTCCCGGCCGAAGTCAGCGGTGGCGTCGCGGCCATCAAGGCCTTGGGCGGCCCGTTCGGCGAAGTGAAATTCTGTCCGACCGGCGGCGTGAGCCCTGCCAACATCAAGAGCTACATGGCGTTGAAAAACGTGATGTGCGTGGGCGGAAGCTGGATGCTTGATCCGGAGTGGATCAAGAACGGCGACTGGGCCCGCATTCAGGAATGCACTGCCGAGGCCTTGGCGCTGCTGGACTGATTGTTTTACCGAACCTCGTTGGGTGTTCTACGGTTTTACGGTGCGCTTGGTCGGCGCGCCGTTTTTTTTGCCTGGGGTTTTATGCTGGCACAGATTTCCTGTGGCCAGAGAGCAAGCTCCCGCTGGGCTGTGTAGGAGCTGGCGAAGCCTGCGATCTTTTGATCTTTCGCTTGAGACTCAAGTGTCTGGGCAAAGATCGCAGCCTCGCTCCGCTCGTCAGCTACAGGTCCAGCGGGAGCAGGCTCCCTCGTCACAGGGGCTAGGTGCGGCTCAGATGGATCAGCGCCTGGGTCAACCGCTCGATATCACTCGCCAAGGTAATCAACCCTGGGGTAATGCGGATGCATGGCCCGACGCTGGTATGGCGCACCACGGTGAAAATCCCATGCTCATCGAGCAGTCGAGCGGCCATCGTCTGTTGGTCGGCCTGGTTGGTGAAGCGCATCGCCGTGATGCCGCAATAGAGGCGCCGGTCATCCGGGGTCATCACCTCGATGCCCGGCACATCGCGCACGGCATTCACCCACAGGTCGCGCAGGTAGCAGAGGCGCGCGCCCTTGGCCAAGGCACCGCCCAGGCTGCGGTGTTCTTCGAAGACCAGGGGCAGGGTGAGCAAGGCCGGGATATTGGGCGTGCTGTGGGGCGTGCGTGTGCGGATGTCGGTGGCGGGGTAGTGGTCTTCGTCCATGTCCGGATCGATGTCGGCCAACCGCTGCGGGGCGATGTACAGGAAGCCCTGGGAGAGCGGGCCGCCGATCCACTTCTGCAGGTTGAACCCGGCAAATTCGATCCCGAGCTTCTTCAGGTCGAAATCGATCTGACCCAGGGCGTGGGCACCGTCGAGGATGATATCGACGGCAAACGCCCGGGCGTTCTCGGCAATGGCCTGGACCGGCATCACCAGCCCGGTCAGGTGGTTGACGTAGGTCAGCGCCATCAGCTTGAGGCGAGGGTAGCGAATGAACGCTTCGCGGTAAGTGCTCACCAGGCTGTCGAAACTGGCGGGGTGCTGGTGGACGATTTCGATCACCTCCGCGCCACGTTGGCGGGCCAGCCAGCGCATGGCGCTTTTGACCGAGGCATATTCCACGTCACAGATCAGCACTTGATCGCCCGGCTTGAGGCTGTTGTAGTTGCGAATCAAGGTTTGCAGGGCATCCACCGCGCTGTTGGCCAACGTCACGCTCTGGGGGGAGGCGTGGATCAGCCGGGCCACCTGTCGCCGAATGGCTTCGCCGTGTTCCCGGTCGAACTGCTGGCGCACATACACCGAGTTGCCGCGGTTGATGAACTCGATGTTGCGCTGGTATTCCTCCACCACGGTGCGGGACATGCGTCCGAAGTAGCCGTTTTCCAGATTGAGTGGCCCGGCGGGATCGATGTCGTAGCGGTCGACAAAGGTTCGCCAGAAGGCTTCATCGTGGGCGCGCAGCGTGTTCTCGGGCATGGCGGGTCTCAGTCAGTCAATGGCGAGGTTTGGGCAGGCCATGTTTGGCGCGTAGCGGGTCCAGCAGGTCGGACAAGCCGTTATGATCGATTTCCTGCATCAATGCCAGCAAACCGCCGAGTTCACCGTGGGGGAAACCCTGGCGAGCGAACCAGTTGAGGTATTGACCTGGCAGGTCGGCAAGGATTCGACCCTTGTACTTGCCAAAGGGCATTTGACGCGTGACGAGCAACTCGAGCTTTTCCGGATTCATGGCAATCGTCTTGATTTCAAATCTGTCTCGAAAATACAGGCATTCTGCATGCAGGCCAAATGACAGATCATGCAAATAGCGCGGATACAGATTTCAGGGTATTTGTTAAATAATTGATTTTTAAGTGCTTTTATTGGGTTTGATGGCTGGCATGGCTGATGCAATATCCCTTGCAGGTTTTCTATTCACCAGCAAAGGAACTGAAAAATGACTGACATCAACAAAGAATCCATCTCCGTCTTGAACGACCTGATCGAGACCTGCAAGGATGGCCAGGAAGGGTTCAAGACCTGCGCTGAAGACATCAAGCATCCAGAGCTCAAGACGCTGTTCGTCCAGCGCTCCGCCGATTGCGCCACCGCGGCGGCCGAGCTGCAGGCAGCTGTTCGTTCGCTGGGCGGTGATCCGGAAACGTCCACCAGCGTTGCCGGTGACCTGCACCGTCGCTGGGTGGACGTGAAATCCATGTTCACCGGCAAGGATGAAGAAGCGGTGCTCAACGAAGCCGAGCGCGGCGAGGACCATGCGCTCAAGGCTTATAAAGAGGCGCTGGAGAAAATCAACAAGCACAACCTGGTGGGCATTCGTGACCTGGTCGAACGTCAGTACCATGGCGTGCAACGCAACCATGACCAGGTCAAGGCTCTGCGCAACCAGGCGCGTGCCCAGAGTTAAACACGCAGCCAACGCCAAAAAAAACGCCAGCCTGCCTGGCGTTTTTTTTGTTTGGGGCTCGGATTGAAGGTGACACTGTTGTGGCGAGTCAGGTTGGCGCACTCAGCCTCGATCAGAAAAAGTGTGTTGTTGAATCCATCAATAATCAGCTCTGGACTCTAATAGGTAGCTAGCTAATAATTGCGCCGCCTATCCCTCCGCATTGCATCTATTGTTATTGGCGTCCCCCAAAGAGTTTTTCGCGTGCCCATTACCTTCCAGGCCTTGTTCGCCCCCGACCGCCTCGCTGTGCAGTTCGCCATCAAGACCGTGCTTGGCGCCGGGCTGGCGTTATGGCTGGCGTTGCGCTGGGGGTTGGAGCAGCCGTCGTGGGCGCTGATGACGGCGATCATCGTCGCCCAGCCACTGTCCGGGATGGTGGTGCAGAAAGGGTTGGCGCGATTGGTCGGCACGTTGGTGGGCACCGTCATGTCGGTGGTGTTCATGGGGCTGTTTGCCCAGGCGCCCTGGTTGTTCCTGCTGGCCTTGGCGCTCTGGCTAGGCCTTTGCACGGCCTGTTCGACGCTGCTGCGCAGTGCCTGGTCGTATTCATTCGTATTGGCCGGCTACACGGTGGCGATCATTGCCCTGCCGGCCATTTCCCATCCGCTGGGGGTGTTTGACCAAGCGGTGGCGCGCTGTACCGAGATCAGCCTGGGCATCGTCTGTGCCACGGCGGCCAGTGCCTTGCTCTGGCCGTTGCGGGTCGAGCGGCAACTGGCCGGTCAGGCCCTGGCTGCCTGGCAGAGTGGCATGCAGGCAGCCCGTGCGACCCTGGCGGGCGATGCCCAGGCCCGTAAAGGATTGCTGGAAATTCTGGGCAGGATCGTCGCGGTGGATGCCCAGCGCGAACATGCCTGGTTCGAAGGCAGCCGAGGTCGACAGCGAGCCCGGGCCATCAGCGGCTTGAGCCAGAAATTGCTGATGCTGCTGCGTATCTCGCGCTCGGTGCGCCGGCAGTGGAAGCAGCTTGACCCCGAGGAAGCGGTGGCGCTCCAGCCATGGATGAACGAGGTGCGGCAAGCCCTCGATGCCGACAGTGCGACCCTGCAGGCCCTGCGCCCCCGGGTATGGGATGCGTCCCACGACCCCCAGATCAGCGCGGCGCAAAGTTACTGCCTGGCGCGGTTCGCCTTGTTGCTCGATACCGCCCTGGCCGCCTGCGCCGCCCTGACGGCGGTGCAGGAGGGCAGGGAGGCGGCGGATCCACCCCGCACCTTGACGCCCCATCGCGACGTGTCCCTGGCCATGGTCTTCGGCGCGCGTAGCGCCCTGGCATTCCTGGCGGTGGCCTGTTTCTGGCTGGCGACCGCCTGGCCCGCCGCATCGGGTGCGCTGGTACTGACGTGCGTGGTGTGCAGCCTGTTCGCCAGTCGCGAAAACGGCGCGCAGATCGGCATGAGTTTTCTGCGCGGCATCTTTTTGGCCGTGCCGACGGCGTTCGTGATCGGCGAGCTCGTGCTACCGCAATGGAGCAGTTTCGCGATGCTGTGCATGGCCATGGGCGTGCCGTTGTTTTTCGGGGCATTGGGCATGGCCAAGCCGCAGATCTTCGCCACGGCGACGTCGTTCTGCCTGCATTTCGTGGTGTTGATTTCACCGCTCAATGCCATGAAATACGACGTCGCGGCGTTCTTCAACAATGCCCAGGCCATGATGATCGGCGTGGGCGCGGCGGTGTTGGCCTTCAATCTGTTGATTTTGCGCAACCCGGCCTGGCACAGCCGCCGTCTGCTGGCCGCGACCCTTCACGATCTGGTGCGCCTGACCCATCGCCGCCTGCCGGGGGCCGAGAGTTGGTTCGGCGGGCGCATGGCCGACCGGCTGTTGCAGCTCGCCAGGCATTACCCTGAACTGCCGGCGCAGTCGCGCAGCCGTTGGGATGATGGTTTGCTTGGCCTGGACATCGGCGATGAGCTGTTGCATTTGCGCCTGAGCCTGGCCGTCGCCCAAGTGCCCGATACCCGGGCGCAGCGCCGTTATTTCGAAGCGCTGGAGCAGGTGCTCGAACGTGGTCCGGCCGGTGACCAGGCCGATGCGCTGGCCCCGGCGAGCGCCGAGTTCCTGGACGTGTTGTCGACCCAGCCGCCCGGCGATGCACTGAAGCTGGCCCAGGGCGCGGTGGTGCAATTGCAAAACAGCTGGCGCGCCTGGTGCAGCCAGCACGAACCTGAACGACGGGAGCACAGCCATGGGCTTGCGTGAGTGGTCGATTGGCGGGGTGTTGCTCAGCCCGTTCCTGATTTATTTGGTACTGGCGTTGCTGGTGACCGGCGCGTTGCGCCTGTTGCTCAGCCTGGTGCCGGCCGGGCGGTGGATCTGGCATGAAGCCTTGTTCGACTGCGCCCTGTATGTCTGTGTCCTGACTGTCATTACCGTGGTCCTCGGGCCGCTATAGGAGTTGAACATGCGTACTTCCGTACGTGTCGCCGTCACGCTGTGCATGGTGGCCGTGGCGATCTTCGCCGGCTTTCACCTGTGGCAGTACTACATGCTCACGCCCTGGACTCGCGATGCGCGGATCCGCGCTGACGTGGTAGTGATCGCACCCGACGTGTCGGGCTGGGTGCGCGAGCTCAAGGCTGTGGATAACCAGCAGGTCAAGGCCGGTGATCTGCTGTTGAGCATCGACCGCGAGCGTTTCGAGGCGGCGGTGGAGAAGGCCCGGGCCGTGGTCCAGACACGCCAGCAGCAACTGAGCCTGCGCGAACACGAAGCCAGTCGCCGCGCCGCCCTGGGCCCCCAGGCCATCAGTGCCGAATTGCGGGAAAACGCCCAGATCAACGCTGGCATCGCCCGCGGCGAACTGCGCGAAGCCCAGGCCGAGGCCAAGGTCGCCGAGCTCAACCTGGCCCGCAGCCAGGTCCTGGCCCCCCGCAGCGGCCACATCACCAACCTGCGCCTGGCCGAAGGCAACTACGTGAATGCCGGCCAGCCGGTCATGGCGCTGATCGATGACTCGACGTTCTATGTGCAGGCCTATTTCGAAGAAACCAAATTGCCCAGGATTCGTGTGGGCGATCCGGTCAAGATCTGGCTGATGAGTGCCGGCCATGCGCTGGAGGGGCATGTCGAAAGCATCAGCCGCGGCATTACCGACCGCAACACCAACCCCGATGCGCAGTTGCTGGCGGAGGTGGAGCCGACCTTCAACTGGGTGCGCCTGGCCCAGCGGATCCCGGTGCGGATCAAGTTGGACAAGGTGCCGGAGGGGGTGAACCTGAGCGCCGGGATGACGGCGAGCGTGCAGGTGCGCGAAGACCAGCCATAATTTTGTGGCGAGGGGATTTATCCCCGTTGGGCTGCGCAGCAGCCCTTGTGCCCAGGCTGACACACGGCAGGGATTTGAGGTATTGGGGCCGCTTCGCGCCCCAGCGGGGATAAATCCCCTCGCCACATGTCATTCACTTTAGATCGCGGTAATCAACCGACAGTGATCGCCGGCAATGTCGGCAAGGTCACGGTCTGCTGTTTGCGCGGGGCGAGGATTTCGGCTTCGCCGTCCACCACCAGCTCGTCGCGCTGATTGAACACGCGGGTGGCGATGCGCACACGAAATTTCGGCATCTTTTCCAGGATTTCCAGGCGCACGGTCAGGGTGTCGCCGATTTTCACCGGTTTCTGGAAGCTCATCTGCTGGCCGATATAGATCGTGCCCGGCCCAGGCAGCTCGCACGCCACCGCCGCGCTGATCAGCGCACCGCTGAACATGCCGTGGGCGATGCGCTCCTTGAACATGCTCGCCGCGGCGAATTCGGCGTCCAGGTGCACCGGGTTGTGATCGCCCGACATCGCTGCGAACAGCTGGATGTCGCGTTCCTCGACGGTCTTGCTGTAGCTGGCGGTCTGGCCGATTTCGAGGGCTTCGTAAGGGGTGTTGGTAACCTGGGTCATCTGTTTCAGATCCTGTGGAGTAAAGGAAAACGCTGCAAGCCTACTCGCTGCGTGGCGGCCGCTTGTGTTCCAGGGCCTGGGCAATCCAGGCCAGCACGTCGGCGGTCACTTCATCGCGGTTGGTTTCATTGAACAATTCGTGCCGGGCCTGCGGGTAAATCGTCAATTGCAGGTGCTGGCTGCCGGCGTCACGCAGGGCGTCGGCCAGATCCTTCAGACGCTTGCCTTCGCTCACCGGATCACATTCGCCACCGATCACCAGCAGGGGCAGGCCCGGATCGATCTGGGCGAGATTGGACGCTTTGCTGATTTGCTGCAAGCCGCCGAGCAGGTCGACCCACAGTTGATTGGTGCAGCGAAAGCCGCACAGCGGGTCGTGGACGTACTTGTCGACTTCGGCCGGATCGCGGCTGAGCCAGTCGAAGGGGGTACGCGTCGGTTTGAATTTCTTGTTGAAACTGCCGAACGACAGCCACTCGATCAAGGCACTGCGCCCCGTCGCACCCTGGCGCCGGCGTTCGAAGCGGGCGATCAGGCGAGCGCTGCGGTAGAGCGCCACCGGCTGGAAGTTCGAACCGCTGAGAATCGCCCCGTGCAGGCTGGCGCTGTGATGCAGCAGGTAACCCTGGGCGATGTAGCTGCCCATGCTGTGGCCCAGCAGCAGGATGGGCGTATCAGGGTGCTGCTGGCCGATGTGATGGTTGAGGCTGGCCAAATCACCCACGACCTTGGCCCAGCCGTCTTCGTCGGCAAAGTGGCCGAGTATCGTTCCCTCGCCGGTCTTGCCATGGCCGCGCAGATCCATCCCATAGACCCCATAGCCTTCGTCGCACAGCGCCTGGGCCAGGCGGGCGTAGCGGCCACTGTGTTCAGCCATGCCATGGGCCAGCATGATCACCGCCACCGGGGCGGTTTCGGGCAGCCACTGGTTGACGAACAGGCGGCTATGGTCGGTCGCGGTCAGCCAGAACGTTTGGTGGATCATGGCGATTCCTTTGCACAAAGTCAGACGCAGCGTCGCTGCATTGTATAGCGCATCCGTTGCGTCTCGCCTGATCAGGCCACGCCATGGCAAGAAGATTCACACAATCTATGACGCAGGTTGCCATATTTGCCTGATTGGCCATAGCTGCTAGTGTCCCAGGAGCTCCGCCTCTGCAAGCGATACAGACGCGGCCCGGACATGCTCAGGTAAAGAGGACAAAAACAATGCAGCCTGATTTCTGGAATGACAAACGCCCGGCCGGCGTGCCCCTGGACGTCGACCTGGGGACCTACAAGTCGGTGATCGAGGTGTTCGAGCGTTCCTGCAAGAAATTTGCCGACCGTCCGGCGTTCAGCAACATGGGGGTGACCCTCACCTATGCCGAGCTCGAGCGCTACAGCGCGGCTTTCGCCGGTTACCTGCAAACCCATACCGACCTGGCGCCTGGCGATCGTATCGCGGTGCAGATGCCGAATATCCTGCAGTACCCGATCGCCGTGTTCGGTGCCTTGCGCGCCGGGCTGATCGTGGTCAACACCAACCCGCTGTACACCGCGCGGGAAATGCGTCATCAGTTCAAGGACTCCGGTGCCCGGGCCCTGGTGTACCTGAACATGTTCGGGCAGAAAGTCCAGGAGGTGTTGCCCGATACGGACCTGCAATACCTGATCGAAGCGAAGATGGGCGACATGATGCCCACCGCCAAGGGCTGGCTGGTCAACACGATGGTGAGCAAGGTCAAGAAAATGGTCCCGGCCTATTCACTGCCCCAGGCCATTTCCTTCAAGAGCGCCTTGCGCCTGGGACGCGGCCAGGGCATCAAGCCGCTGACCGTCAGCCTCGACGATATCGCGGTATTGCAATACACCGGTGGCACCACCGGGTTGGCGAAGGGCGCGATGCTGACCCACGGCAACCTGGTGGCCAACATGCAACAGGCCCGGGCCTGCCTGGGGCAGCTCGGCGATGACGGCCAGCCGCTGCTGCGCGAAGGCCAGGAGGTCATGATCGCGCCACTGCCGCTGTACCATATCTATGCGTTCACGGCGAACTGCATGTGCATGATGGTGACCGGCAACCACAACGTGTTGATCACCAATCCACGGGACATCGGCGGCTTCATCAAGGAACTGAAGAACTGGCGTTTCTCGTTGCTGCTGGGGCTCAACACGCTGTTCGTGGCGTTGATGGACCATCCGGATTTCAAGACCCTGGATTTTTCCCACCTCAAGGTCACCAACTCCGGCGGCACCGCGTTGATCAAGGCCACCGCCGAGCGCTGGCAGCAGCTCACCGGTTGCGGGATTACCGAGGGCTATGGCCTGACCGAAACCTCACCGGTGGCCAGTGCCAATCCTTATGGCGGCAAGTCTCGACTGGGCACGGTGGGGATGCCGGTGCCGGGTACGCTGATGAAAGTGATCAACGACGATGGCGTCGAGCAGCCCCTGGGCGAGCGCGGCGAGCTGTGCATCAAGGGGCCGCAGATCATGAAAGGCTATTGGAACAAGCCCGAGGCCACGGCCGAAGTGCTGGACAGCGAGGGCTGGTTCAAGTCTGGCGATATCGCGGTGATCGACCCGGACGGGTTTGTGCGCATCGTCGACCGCAAGAAAGACATGATCATCGTCTCGGGTTTCAATGTGTACCCCAACGAGATCGAAGACGTGGTGATGGCCCATCCCAAGGTGGCCAACTGCGCGGTGATCGGCGTGCCGGACGAGCGTTCGGGTGAGGCGGTGAAGTTGTTCGTGGTGGCGCGGGAAACCGGGGTCAGCCTTGAAGAACTCAAGGCCTATTGCAAGGAGAATTTCACCGGCTACAAGATTCCCAAGCACATCGTGTTGCGGGATTCATTGCCGATGACGCCAGTGGGCAAGATCCTGCGGCGGGAGTTGCGGGATATCGCCTGAGGCGCCTGCCTCATGGATCACTGTGGGAGCGAGCTTGCTCGCGATAGCGGTAGGTCAGTAACAGAGATGTGGGCTGATACACCGCCATCGCGAGCAAGCTCGCTCCCACCGTTTTTATATATTCGGGGTCATTATCCAAGGCTTAGAATTTTTACTCTAAAAATGACCATAAATATTCATGAGTCATGTTTATGACTGTGGGGGTTGTTTTTGGCTCTAGGCGACCCTCGGCAAAGCTGCTACTCTCGGCGCGCTTTTGTGACTTCTCGGCCTTGATTCAAGCCAGATTCACCAATAAACACACACCAATAATAATCGCATCAAATGCGGTGAGAATTCGCGTTGCTGAGGAGTGGGCTTCCATGATCGAAGACTTTTGGAAGGATAAGTACCCAGCTGGGATTGCTGCCGACATCAATCCAGACGAGTATCCGAATATTCAGGCGGTGTTGAAGCAGTCCTGCCAACGCTTTGCCAACAAGCCGGCATTCAGCAACCTCGGCAAGACGATCACCTACGGTGAGCTCTACGAGTTGTCCGGGGCGTTTGCCGCGTACCTGCAACAGCATACCGATTTACAGCCGGGCGATCGAATCGCCGTGCAGTTGCCCAACGTTCTCCAGTACCCGGTGGCGGTGTTCGGTGCGATCCGTGCCGGGCTGATCGTGGTCAACACCAACCCGTTGTACACCGCGCGGGAAATGGAACACCAGTTCAACGACTCCGGTGCCAAGGCCCTGGTGTGCCTGGCGAACATGGCGCACCTGGCCGAAACCGTGGTGCCGAAGACGGGCGTCAAGCACGTTATCGTCACTGAAGTCGCCGACCTGCTTCCGCCGCTCAAGCGCCTGTTGATCAACAGCGTGATCAAGTACGTCAAGAAGATGGTCCCGGCTTATCACTTGCCCAAGGCCGTCAAGTTCAACGACGTGTTGAGCAAAGGCCACGGCCAGCCGGTGAACGAAGCCAACCCCACCAGCGACGACGTGGCCGTGCTGCAATACACCGGCGGCACCACCGGCGTGGCCAAGGGCGCGATGCTCAGCCACCGCAACCTGGTGGCCAACATGTTGCAGTGCAAGGCGCTGATGGGCTCCAACCTCAATGAAGGTTGCGAGGTGCTGATCACGCCACTGCCGCTGTACCACATCTATGCCTTCACCTTTCATTGCATGGCGATGATGCTGATCGGCAACCACAATATTCTGATCAGCAACCCGCGTGACCTTTCGGCGATGGTCAAGGAACTGTCGAAGTGGAAGTTCAGCGGTTTCGTCGGCCTCAATACGCTGTTCGTGGCCCTGTGCAACAACGAAGCCTTCCGCAAGCTGGACTTCTCGGCACTGAAAGTCACCCTGTCCGGAGGCATGGCCTTGCAACTGGCCGCGGCCGAGCGCTGGAAAGCGGTGACCGGTTGCCCGATCTGCGAAGGTTATGGCATGACCGAAACCAGCCCGGTGGCCACCGTCAACCCGATCCAGAACATCCAGATGGGTACCATCGGTATTCCTGTGCCGTCGACGCTGTGCAAGGTGATCAATGACGCGGGTGTCGAGCAGCCATTGGGCGAAATCGGCGAGTTGTGCGTGAAAGGTCCACAGGTGATGAAGGGCTACTGGCAGCGTCAGGACGCCACCGACGAGATCCTCGACAGCGAAGGTTGGCTCAAGACCGGTGATATCGCGCTGATCCAGCCGGACGGCTACATGCGCATCGTCGATCGCAAGAAGGACATGATCCTGATCTCCGGTTTCAACGTGTACCCCAACGAACTGGAAGACGTGCTGGCAACCCTGCCGGGCGTGCTGCAATGCGCGGCCATCGGCGTACCGGACGAAAAATCCGGCGAGGCGATCAAGATCTTCATCGTCGCACGGCCCGGTGTGACGTTGACCAAGGAACAGGTAATGGAACACATGCGTGCCAACGTCACCGGCTACAAGGTGCCCAAGGCCGTGGAGTTCCGCGATGCCTTGCCGACCACCAACGTGGGCAAGATCCTGCGCCGCGAGTTGCGGGATGAAGAACTCAGGAAGTTGGGGTTGAAGAAGTAAGACCGTTACCCATGAAAAGCCCCGCTGATGCGGGGCTTTTTGTTGGCTGCGATTTCCTGGGCAAGAAAGCTTGTGTGGCGAGGGAGCTTGCTCCCGCTGGACGCGCAGCGGCCCCTTGCGGTGTGTCCGTCAGATCGAAGGGGGCTGCTGCGCAGCCCAGCGGGAGCAAGCTCCCTCGCCACAGGGAACCGGTGCCTCTCGGGTCCGGTTACAACCGGAACTGCGCAAAATCCAGGTTGGTGCCACCCGGTCGCATGTCCTGCAGGTAGGCGTCCTTGTCGGCACTCAGTTCCAGGCTCAGGGCTGCCTTGCGTTTGCCCTGGTTGCGCACTTCCAGGCCTTCCATTTTTTCCCGCAGGAACACGGTCGGCACCTTCAAGTGCAGCAGCTCATCGGTGGCCGGCGTGTGCAGCAGCAGGTGGATCCATTCGTACTGACCGATGGCCAGGCGCGCCACCGGGATATCGAACCAGAAGATGTTGCGGTTGCGGTTCAATTCGCTGAAATGGCAATTGTTGACGCCCAGTACGGCGCCGCCCAGTTCCTGGTTCCTGCGGGCGATGGCCTGCTTTTTATCGAGTTTCATAACGTTCCTACGGGGTTGGAGCTTCAAGCCACGGCCTGAATACGTGGGGCATTCTCGGGGGTTGATCGACAAACATAAAGTGCAACCTGCATTCGACGCTGAAATGTGCCGCTGAAAAAAATGAAACTCCCGGCGAACGGCCCCGGTCAACCCTTATGTAATGACTTTTCGTAGCGTTGTTCACAGGAGAGACACCATGGGTAGCACGAGCGATAAAGTGAAGGGCGTCGCCAACGAAGCCGTTGGCAACATCAAGCAAGGCGTCGGCAAGGCCACCGACAATGACCGTATGCGCGCCGAGGGCGTGGTCCAGGAGAAAAAAGGCGAGGCCCAACAAGCCGTGGGCAAGGCCAAGGATGCGGTCAAGAAAGGCGTCGACAAGGCATAACCGGCCTGTAGTGAAGCGAATGGAACGGTCATCTGCGGATGGCCGTTTTCATGTCGGCTCGAACTTGCACCGGGGAAATTGTTCCAAAGTCGCCAAACAGGTTACTTTGTCTTGGATAACAACCCCATGAGTCGCCAGGCGACCTTCCTTTTTTGCGGCGAAAGGAGACGCACATGATGTTTCCGGCCTTGAAAGGCTTACCTTTGCATCGTGTGATGATGCGTACCGTGACCGAGTTCGTCGACGACGAGATGTCGACCTACGCCTCGGCACTGGCCTACCAGATGCTGTTTTCGCTGTTTCCGTTCATTCTCTTCCTGATTGCCTTGATCGGTTTCCTGCACCTGCCGGACTTCTTCTCCTGGCTGCGCCTGCAATCGGAGCTGGTGCTGCCCCCCCAGGCCCTGGAGCAGGTCAACCCGGTGATCGACCAGCTTCAGCAGTCCAAGGGTGGGTTGCTGTCCGTGGGTATCGTCATCGCCTTGTGGACCGCTTCGGCGGGCGTGCGCCTGATGATGAGCGCGATGAACGCCGCCTACGATGTGGTGGAAGGACGTCCGGCCTGGAAGCGCTTCCCGCTGTCGATTTTCTACACGGTCGGCATCGCCGGCATGCTGCTGGCCGCTGCGGCGTTGATGGTGCTCGGGCCGCAGGTAATGGGCTGGATTGCGGCCCAGGTCGGCCTGGAGGAGTTCATCGTCACGCTCTGGACGATCGTGCGTTGGCCGGTGATCGTGTTCTTGCTGATGGTGGCCGTGGCGCTGATCTATTACGTGATGCCCGACGTCAAGCAGGAGTTTCGCTTCATCACGCCGGGGTCGGTGCTGGCGGTGGTGGTGTGGATCATCGCTTCCCTGGGCTTCGCGTTTTACGTCAAGACCTTTGCCAACTACAACGCCATGTATGGCAGCATCGGCGCGATCATCGTGTTGTTGCTGTATTTCTATATTTCTTCGGCGGTGCTGTTGCTCGGCGCGGAAATGAATGCGGTGATCGAGCACATGTCCACCGAGGGCAAGAACCCGGGTGAAAAGAGCGCGGGCGAGCACGAAAAACAGCATGTGTCGGGCCTGGGGCGCGACCATTCCATCCCTCAAACCCATCCTGACGAAGCCCGACCATGATCCGTGAAATCCTGAAAATGGGCGACGAACGCCTGCTGCGCATCGCCCCGCCGGTGCCCGCCGAAATGTTCGACAGCCCGGAGTTGTGGCAATTGATCGACGACATGTTCCAGACCATGGAAAGCGTCGGCGGCGTCGGTCTGGCGGCGCCGCAGATCGGCGTCGACCTGCAGCTGGTGATCTTCGGCTTCGAGCACAGCGAGCGTTACCCCGACGCCGAGGCGGTGCCCCAGACCATCCTGATCAACCCACTGATCACCCCCCTGGGCCCGCAGATGGAAGAGGGCTTCGAAGGTTGCCTGTCGGTGCCGGGCCTGCGCGGTGCGGTGGAGCGCTACCAACACATCCGCTATGAGGGCTTCGATCCCAAGGGCGAGCCGATCGTGCGTTACGCGTCGGGTTTTCATGCGCGGGTGGTGCAGCATGAATGCGATCATCTGATCGGGCGCTTGTACCCGTCGCGCATCACTGATTTCAGCAAGTTCGGCTTTACCGAAGTGATGTTCCCGGACCTGGACCCCGCCGCCGACGATTGATACCCACCCCTGAACCCCGTGGGAGCGAGCTTGCTCGCGATGGCGGTGTGTCAGCCGCCATTGATGCAGCTGACCTGACGCCACCGCGAGCAAGCTCGCTCCCACAAGGGACTGCCCTGATCTCAGGGTTTTGCAGGCTCCCACCCCATCGCAATCATCGGCTTGCTGCGGGCATACCGGCTCAGGCGCTCGGCCATCGCATAGGGCAGTTCAGGGTCGAAGCTGAAGCCACGCCGCTCATAAAAGCCGCGCAAGTCCGGGTGGCAGAACAGCCACACCGGTTTGTCCACACCGTTCACCGCTTCGGCGATCAATCGCGCGGCTATGCCCTGGACGCGGTACGCCGGGTCGACGAACAACCCCGTCAACCAATGCCCACCCGACACGGGCCGCAAGCACAGGGCGGCGACGATCTCATCGCGCCGTGCCACCCACAGCTGCGCGTCACGCACCGCTTTCATCGAGGATTGGTGAGCGCGATAGAACTTGTTCATCAGCGGCCAAAGCGATGCTTCGAGCGCTGCGTAATGGATTTCGGACATGGTTGGGTCGTGGCGCAGAAGGGGGAGGCAATTATAAAAGAACGCGACTGCGGCGATAGGTGTATACCTGACTTCACATCCCGTATGACTGGAGTACGTATCATGGCCAAAGGCATGGATTCAAAAAAAGCGGCAAAGAAAAAACCGGCGAAGACTGCCGATGAGAAGCGCGCCGACAAAAAAACCAAAAAGGTGAACCTGTTCGGTCATTGAGCCGGTACCGCTTCGGCGGGCCTCAGGTTTGAGCTGGGCGGTCACCCCAGCTCAAACGCTTGGTGATGTGCCGAGGCTCAAAGCGAGGCGAGAAACATGTCCGTGGCCGAGGCTTTGTCGCCCGTGCGGCTTTCTTGGGCCTTTTCCACTTGTGCCATCGCCGACTTGTCCTGCATGCGCTGGGCAATCTCCTGGCTGACCGCCATCTGCTTCTCGGGCGGCATCGCTTCGAACGCTTCCTCGGTAATGCCCATCTCTTCGAGAATACTGTCGCGCAGGCGCTCTTCGGGCGTCTTGCTCATGTAGTCCTTGAACTGCGCCGTGGCGGAGCCGCCCAGTGTCGTGGTTTCTTCAGGCATTGATGAAGCCACGGTCTGCAGTTGCACGCGCGTCTTGGCGAACGCCTCATCCACCTTGTCGCTGATGGCGGTGGCGGCATTGACCTGTTGCGTGGCTCGTCGGGTGAAGGAATCCTGGACCTGGGCACTGCCCTGGCTGGCCTGGGCCTGGACATTATTGCGCAATGCCTGCAGCGCGGCGCTTTGCAGGCCGCTGGCGGCTTCGGCGGTGGGATCCTCGCCCGGGCGTTTGAGTGGCAAGACCATCGCTTGCTGTTTGGCACTGACCAACATGATGAACACCTGTAGGTAATGGCTGAGCGATGGGCAGGAGCAATTCCCATGCCGCCTTCGCAAGGCCCGTATTCCAAAGGGTCTGGACAAGCGCGCGGCGAGCGGGGCGGCCAACCCTTGCCGTCCGACGGCATGGATCGACCGCTTGAGCGTGCGCCTCAGGTGCTTTCGCGAACCTTGAGCTCGAAACCCAGGTCCACCACCGGCTGCGCGATGCGGTTGCCGGCCATCAGCGTCAGCATCTGTTCGGCGGCGCGGCGACCGATGGCTTCCCGTGGGGTGCTGATGCTGCTCAGGCGCGGCACCATATGGGCCGAGGCGGGCAGGTCGTTGAAACCGAGGATCGACACCCGCTCGGGGATCTTGATGCCGCAGCGCAATGCTTCGAGCAGGGCGCCGTGGGCCAGGTCATCGTTGCCGAAGAAGATCGCATCGACGTCCGGGTGACTGGCCAGCAATTGCAGGAACAGCTCGCCGCCCAGGCCCACCGATGATGGACGCGGTGTCAGTACTTCCAGGTCCGGGTCGTACAATCCGACGTTCTGCAAGGCACGCCGGAAACCCTCGCCGCGCAGCAGGGTGCGCTGGTCCAGCTGCGCGCCGATGTAGGCAAGGCGCTTGCGGCCCTTGGAAATCAAGTGCTCGGCCGCCGTTTCGCCAGCCTTGAGCTGGGAAAAACCGACGCAATTGAGCCCGGCGCCGGGGTCCAGTTCCATCATGTACACGCACGGTATGTTGCTGGCCTCGATCATGCGCCGGGCGCTTTCGGTGCGGTCGAAACCGGTCAGCAGCAACCCCCGTGGCTGGTAGGCCATGTAGTTGCGCAACAGGTCTTCTTCCTCGTCCCGGGAGTAGTGGTAGTTGCCGATCACCACTTCGAAACCCTTGGGTCGCAGCACCCGATGGATGGCTTCCAGGGTGTCGATGAACAACAGGTTGGACAACGACGGCACCAGCACCACCACCGAATGGCTCTGGGCCGAAGCCAGGGCGCGGGCGGCGGGATTGACAACGTAGTTGAGTTCCACGGCGGCCTGGCGGACTTTTTCCACCAGTTCCGAGGCGACGGTGCTGACGCCACGCAGGGCACGGGAGGCGGTGATAGGGCTGACACCGGCCAGGCGTGCGACTTCGTTGAGCGTGGGGCGACCGGTGGTGCGAGGATTCTTATCGTTTTTAGGGGCGGTCATCAGGGCGGCTTGCCAAACAAAAATCAAGGCACTAAGGTAGCGCTGTCTCGACGCCGCTGCAAATGCGTGAGCGGGGGTTGCCTGATCCCCTGTCCACGGGTGTCGTGAACGAACATGCTGCAACCACAAAAATGACAAGAAGGCGTCGGCAACTTCTGCTTTTGCTGCGGTGTCATAACTGGCAAAGGTAGCGCTGTCTGCGCGCTGAGGTGTTACATGAACAATCCCATCTCCGCCCTGGTCATCATGGGCGTTGCCGGTTGCGGCAAAACGTGCGTCAGCCAGGCCCTGTGCCAGTTGAGCGGCGCCACCGCCATCGAAGGCGACACGTTCCACCCCGCGGCCAACATCCAGAAGATGAGCGCCGGTATCCCCTTGAATGACGACGACCGTGCCGGCTGGCTCGACAGCCTGTGCGACGAGTTGCGCCGTGTCGATGCCACGGGCGAGCGCCCGGTGCTGACCTGCTCGG
Organism: Pseudomonas sp. NFACC14; assembly: GCF_900106885.1. Lineage (NCBI taxonomy): Bacteria > Pseudomonadati > Pseudomonadota > Gammaproteobacteria > Pseudomonadales > Pseudomonadaceae > Pseudomonas > Pseudomonas sp. NFACC14. The sequence goes on along the minus strand of NZ_FNOA01000003.1, from coordinate 35,528 downwards.
CCCTCAAGCACAGTTATCGCGAGCGTCTGCGCAGCGCCTTGCCCGGCCTGGGCTTCGTATTCCTTGAGTTGACCCCCGAAGTGGCCGCCGACCGCGTTTCCCATCGTCCCGGCCATTTCATGCCGTCGACCCTGATCGACAGCCAGTTCGCCACCCTTGAATCCCCTGTCGGCGAGCCCCTGACCCTGGCTCTGGACGCGTCCAGCCACAGCGTTGACGAACTGGCGCAGCAGGCTTACGTCTGGTGGTTGGCCCACGGTTTGAAGCTGGCCAGCTGATTTCAAAAAATTTGCGTCAGAAAGATAGCGCTGTCCCGACGACTCATAAATAACTGCTTCAATAACAACAACAAATCAGGAGACACCTCCCATGTTCGGCATGTCCCACGAGACGTTCCTACTGCTTGATGCAGTGGTCACGGTGATCGGACTCATCGTCCTCATCACCAAGTTCAAATTCCACCCGTTCATTGCGCTGACCATCGCCGCCGCGTTCCTCGGCCTGACATCGGGCATGCCGACCGGCACCATCATCAAGGCGTTCCAGGACGGCTTCGGTGGCGTGCTGGGCTTTGTCGGCATCATCCTGGCGCTGGGCACGATGCTCGGCAAAATGATGGCCGAGTCGGGCGGGGCCGATCAGATCGCCCAGACCCTGATCCGCGCCTTCGGCAAGGACAAGGTGCAGTGGGCGATGATGTTCGCCGCGTTCCTGGTGGGCATCCCGCTGTTCTTCGAAATCGGCTTCGTGCTGCTGATCCCGCTGGTGTTCATCGTTGCGCGCCGCACCGGCGTGTCGATCATCAAGATCGGTATCCCGCTGCTGGCCGGTCTTTCCGCGGTCCACGGCCTGGTGCCGCCGCACCCGGGGCCGCTGCTGGCGATTGGCGTGTTTGGCGCCGACATCGGCAAGACCATTCTCTATGGTCTGATCGTCGCGCTGCCGACTGCCATCATTGCCGGCCCGATCTTCGGTACATTCATTGCCAAGCACATCCCCGGCCATCCGAACCAGGAACTGGTGGACCAACTGGCCCGCGAGACGAGCGCCGCCGAGCTGCCAAGCTTCAGCATCACCCTGATCACCGTGCTGTCGCCGGTGTTCCTGATGCTGCTCAAGACTTTCGCTGACGTGGCGCTGCCGGACGGCAACCTCTTCCGCGCCTGGATGGACATGATCGGCCACCCGATCTCGGCGTTGCTGCTGGCATTGTTGCTGTCGCTGTACACCTTCGGCTACAAGCAGGGCATCGGTTCCAGCCAGATGCTCAAATGGCTGGACGCCAGCCTGGCGCCGACCGCCGCGATCATCCTGATCATCGGTGCCGGTGGTGGCTTCAAGCAGATGCTGGTCACCAGCGGCGTGGGCGATGTGATCGGTCACATGGCGGTGAGTGCGCAGATCTCGCCGATCCTGCTGGCGTGGTTGGTGGCGGCGGTGATCCGTATCGCCACAGGTTCGGCGACGGTGGCGACCATTACCGGTGCCGGTATCGTGGTGCCGGTGGTGGGGATGATGCCGGGTGTGAACCGTGAGCTGCTGGTGCTGGCGACCGGTGCCGGCTCGTTGATCCTGTCCCACGTCAACGATGCGGGTTTCTGGCTGGTCAAGCAGTACTTCAACATGACCGTGGCCGAGACGTTCAAGACCTGGACCGCGATGGAAACCATCCTGTCGGTGGTGGGGTTGATCTTTATCCTGCTGCTGTCGCTGGTGGTATAACCGACAACCTATAACCCTTTGTGGGAGCGAGCTTGCTCGCGATAGCGGACTTGCAGTCGATACTTTACTGACTGTTGTACCGCTATCGCGAGCAAGCTCGCTCCCACACTGGTTTCGGGTGATCAGTAGAGCCAGGGCGGGAGCCAACCCCGCCGCTGGTTTAGGTCAGGCGTTTGGTTTGCTTACCAACCCATCCGCCCTGAACATCCCACGGATCCCACGCACCGCCTGGCGAATCCGGTCCTGGTTCTCGATCAGCGCAAAGCGCACGTGATCATCCCCATACTCCCCGAACCCCACCCCCGGCGAGACACAGACCTTGGCCTCGGCCAGCAGCTTCTTGGCGAACTCCAGCGAGCCCAGGTGCGCATAGGCCTCGGGGATCTTGGCCCAGACGTACATTGATGCCTTCGGGTTCTCTACCATCCAGCCCAGCTCATGCAGGCCCTTGACCAGCACGTTGCGGCGCTGGCGGTACTGCTCGGCGATGTCGCGCACGCATTGCTGGTCGCCTTCGAGGGCGGCGATGGCCGCCACCTGCAGCGGCGTGAAGGTGCCGTAGTCGTGGTAGCTCTTGATCCGCGCCAGGGCGTTGACCAGTTCCGGGTTGCCCACCATGAACCCGATGCGCCAGCCGGCCATGTTGTAGCTCTTGGACAGGGTGAAGAACTCCACCGCGATGTCTTTCGCGCCCGGCACTTGCATGATCGACGGGGCTTTCCAGCCGTCATACACGATGTCGGCGTAGGCCAGGTCGTGGATCACCAGCACGTCGTACTGCTTGGCCAGGGCGATGACCCGCTCGAAGAAGTCCAGCTCCACGCACTGGGCGGTGGGGTTGGACGGGAAGCCGAGGATCATCATCTTCGGCTTGGGGATCGAGCCGCGAATGGCCCGCTCCAGTTCGTCGAAGAAATCCACCCCAGGCACCAACGGCACCGAGCGCACCTGGGCGCCAGCGATCACCGCGCCGTAGATGTGGATCGGATAGCTGGGGTTGGGCACCAGCACCGTGTCGCCCTGGTCCAGGGTCGCCAGCATCAGGTGGGCCAGGCCTTCCTTGGACCCGATGGTGACGATGGCTTCGGTCTCCGGGTCGATGTCCACCTCATAGCGGTCCTTGTACCAGCGCGAAATGGCGCGGCGCAGGCGCGGGATGCCTTTGGAGGTGGAATAACCGTGGGTGTCTTCGCGCTGGGCGACGGTGACCAGTTTTTCCACGATGTGTGGAGGCGTGGCGCCGTCGGGATTACCCATGCTCAAGTCGATGATGTCTTCGCCGCGCCGACGCGCAGCCATCTTCAGCTCGGCAGTGATATTGAATACATATGGGGGGAGTCGATCGATGCGCGCAAAGCGGCGCGGCGAACCTTGTTCGGCCATTATTGCCTCGAGATACGTGAGCGCCCGGAACCGTCCGAGCGACGTTGGCCACTGCGGTGGCCTGCGGCGCAAGATAATCGGGCGGATGTCGGATTGTCCAGTAGCCGAGGCGAACTATTTTCGACGACACTGTCGCCCTGGCCGCGGCGCCATCGATGGTCGCAGCGGCTTGTTGAACCTGCCTCACCAATCCTGATGGAATGAATGATGGAATTTTCCAGCGGTTTCCTGCTGAGCCTTTCGCTGTGCCTGGACATTGGCGTGGCCAATATCGCGATGATCACCCTGGCGATGCAGCGCGGCTATTTCCAGGGGTTCGCCCTGGGCCTAGGCACCTGCGTGGGCGATCTGATCTATGCCGTCCTGGCCTTGGCCGGCATGACTGTGCTGCTGCAATACGAAGCGGTGCGCTGGGTGCTGTGGGTCGGCGGCTCGGTGCTGTTGCTGTACTTCGCGGCCAAGATGATCCACTCGGCGATCTATCACAGCGCGGTACTGGCCGAGGCCGGTGAAGTGCAGGGCAACTCTTCGCGCCAGGAGTTCTTGCGCGGGATTTTCCTGGCCATGTCATCGCCCAGTGCCATCCTCTGGTTCGCGGCGGTGGGCGGTACGCTGATCGCCCGTTCGGGTGGCGGAACCTTGCTCAGCTCGGCGCTGTTTCTCAGTGGTTTTCTCTGCGCCGGGCTGCTGTGGTGCGCGGCCTTGTGCCTGGCGGCGACCCAGGGCGGCAAACTGTTGGGGGATAAGTTGTTGCGTTATTCCTATTGGGCATCCGCCGCGATCTTCTGTTATTTCGCGGTGTACGTGATTGTTTCTGGCTACAACGAGTTTGTAGGAAACGCCGTCACCGGGGCCCTGCCTGGCATCTGATTAGCGAAACGGCCCTGGCAATCACGGTTTGGCTTCTATACTGCCAAGCCCGACTTCACGTTTTGCTGGAGTGTTGCCGCATGGAAAAGCCCGAACGCGATTGCACAGCCGTACCACGCTTTGAACAGGGACGTTTTCAGCTCGTCGCCGGCTTTGGTGCTCGGTTTACCCAGGACACCGCCCAAGACATCCCTTTGCTCTGGGAAAAGTTCCTGCCCTGGCTCGGCAAGGTGCCAGGGCAGAAAGATGAAGTGACCTACGGTGTGTGTTGCAACCCGGACGGGAAGGGTGGGTTCGAATACATCGCCGGCGTGGAAATCAGCCGGCTCGACGATTTGCCGGAGCAATACCGCTGGATCGAAATCCAGCCAGGCCATTACGCGGTCTTCGAACACAAAGGGCCGTTGAAAAAACTGCCGGATACGTTTCAGTACATCTGGAAAGAATGGCTGCCCCATTCCGGTTACGAAGCGGCGGATGAGCCTGAATTCGAGCGCTACAGCGAAGACTTCAACCCCAGGACCGGCCAAGGCACCCTGGAGATCTGGATCCCGCTCAAGCCAAGCTGATCGTCGCAGGTCCCCTGTGGGAGCGAGCGTGCTCGCGATAGCGTCAGGCCAGCCACTTTGATGTTGACTGAAACACCGCTATCGCGAGCAAGCTCGCTCCCACATTCAGCACCTATCGATCGTTGATTCTGTTTGTCAGAACGTCAACCCCATCCGCCGCTCATAACCGATGCGGCCCTTATAGGCTTCGCCACTGTCGACCCAGCCCAACCGGGCGTACAGGCCAATGGCCGAGACGTTATCGGGATCGACCGAGAGCTCCAATCCGTGGATGTCCGGCCAGGCGGCTCGTGCCACGGCGGGCAGCGCCTGCAGGCAGGCCTTGCCATACCCTTTGCCCTGGGCCCGGTGGTCGACTTGCAAGGCATGCAGAGTGGCGCTGTGTTCGTTGGCCCAGGCGGGCAGTACCGGCGGGCGCTTGAGCAGCAGGAAGGCCACCGGCACCTCGCCAGCCAATAGCGCAAAGCCTTTGACCCCTGGGCCGGGCCGGGACAGCAGCATGTGCAGGGCGCCATGGATATCGCCGGCGAACCTGATCTGTTCGGGGTGGAGTTCGATGGCGCTGACCTGTTCGCGTTGCAGCGCGGTCAGGTCTTCGTAGGGGACGAGTCGAGCGGTCACAGAAACGTCCAATGCTTGCCGGCAGAATAGGACTGGGATTCTAGCGAATTTTCTCTTTGGAATTATTTTTGTTGGATTGTCGATTCGCTGTTTTTCCAAACGACAAAGGGTGTCTTCAACAAAAAAACTGCGGAGAATCACCATGGATACCCAAGCCACTGAAACCCGGATCCAGGCCTTGATCGACACCTACCGTCAAGCCGTCATGGCCAAGGACGTCGAAAAAGTCATGGCGCTCTATGACGATAACATTGTGTCGTTCGATGCCATCCAGGCCCTGCAATTCAAGGGCAAGACCGCTTACCGGGCTCATTGGCAAGCCTGTATGGAAATGTGCCCCGGCCCGCACAAGTTCGACTTTCATCAGGTCAAGATTACCCCGGCCGACAACATCGCCTTCGCCCACTGGCTGGCCTATTGCGGCGGCACCAACGAGAAAGGCGAGGAACAGGCCTGCTGGATGCGTGTGACGGCCTGCTACCAGCGTGTAGCCGGACAATGGCTGATCGTCCATGAACATTGGTCCGCTCCGTTCGACCCGATGGCCGGGACGGCGCTGTTCGACCTGCAACCCTGATCGTCGGTTTTTTCGCCGGGCGTCATTCTGCCGTCCATAGTTGATCAGTCCGAACACGGAGCCTTCCATGAAGTACCTATGCCTGGTGTATAGCAACGAACAGACGCTGCACAACTCGCCCGACAGCCCGGAGGACGCTGAGTGCATGGCCTATGCCGAATCGATCCAGGGCAGTGGGCGCATGCTGGCCGCCGAAGCCCTGGAGTCGGTACAGACCGCTACCACGGTGCGCATGCGTGGCGGCAAGCTGTCGATCACCGACGGCCCCTTCGCCGAAACCAAGGAGCAGCTGGCGGGCTTCTACCTGATCGACGCCAAGGACCTCAACGAAGCCATCCAGGTCGCCGGCCATATCCCGGCGGCCCGGGTCGGCTGCGTTGAAGTGCGACCGGTACGCCAACTGAACCCCTGAACAACAATCACACACAGGATTTCGTTCATGAACCTCACCGCTGCCCCTTGCGCGTTATCCATCAACCGGGTCATCGATCGCCAGGCACACGACCCTGAGGGTTGGGGCCAGGGCCTGGACCGGCTTGAGACGCTGGTTGCCCAAGGCATGCCCGACTGATGTCGGTCGAAACGGTCAAGGCGCGGGTCGAGCAGGTTTATCGACAAGACTCGCGGCGGATCCTGGCGACGCTGATTCGCCTGCTGGGTGATTTCGAACTGGCGGAAGAGGCCTTGCACGAGGCCTTTTTCATTGCGGTCGAGCGCTGGCAGCGCGACGGTGTGCCGGACAACCCGCGGGCCTGGCTGGTGTCTGCGGGGCGCTTCAAGGCCATCGACAGTTTGCGCCGACGCGCGCGTTTCGCCGCGTCCCAACCGATGTTGATCGCTCAACTCGAGGCGCTGGAACAGGATCCGTGGAGTGACGAAGACGTGGAAGACGATCGCCTGCGGCTCATCTTTACCTGTTGCCACCCGGCCCTGGCGGCGGATGCCCAGGTGCCCCTGACGCTACGGGAAGTCTGCGACCTGAGCACCGAACAAATCGCCCGGGCGTTTCTCGCCGCCCCGGCGGCCATTGCCCAGCGCATCGTGCGGGCAAAGGCGAAAATCCGTGATGCCAGGATCCCCTATCAGGTGCCGTCCCGCGCGGAACTGCCGGAGCGGTTGGACAGCGTACTGCGGGTGATCTACCTGGTGTTCAACGAAGGCTATTCGGCCTCGATGGGGGCCGAGTTGACTCGCGAAGACCTCACGCGCGAAGCCATCCGTCTCGGGCGTCTGCTGATGGAGTTGCTGCCCGAGGCCGAGGTCATGGGGTTGCTGGCGTTGATGTTGCTGCACGAATCCCGGCGCCCGGCGCGAACGTCGTCGACCGGTGAACTGATTCTGCTGGATGAGCAGGTGCGATCCTTATGGGATGCCGAGCTGATCGCCGAGGGCTGTGCGTTGGTGGAAGCCGCGCTGAAAACCCGACGGTTCGGGCCGTACTGCCTGCAAGCGGCGATTGCGGCGGTGCATGCCGAAGCGCCGACGGCTGAGCAGACCGATTGGCCGCAGATCGTCGGGCTTTACGATGTGCTGCTGCGGGCCGTGCCGTCACCGGTGATCGAACTCAACCGCGCCGCCGCCCTGGCCAAGCGCGACGGACCACAGGAAGGGCTGCGCCTGGTTGACGGGATACTCGCCAGGGGGGATTTGACGGACTACCACCTGGCCCACTCGGCGCGGGCGGAGTTCTGTCGGCAGTTGGGGCGGGTGGACGAGGCGAGGGCCGCCTACCAACGCGCGCTCGAACTGACGCAGCAACTGCCGGAACGGCGGTTTATCGAAGGGCGGCTTGCCGGGTTGCAGCCATGAACCACCGTGCGCCCCTTGTGGGAGCGAGCTTGCTCGCGCTAGTGGTAGACCAGCCAACATCAATATCGACTGATAGACCCCCATCGCGAGCAAGCTCGCTCCCACAAGAATGGTGATGACTGGTCTCGCATTTTCGAAACACCAGAACACCCTGTGGGAGCGAGCTTGCTCGCGCTAGTGGTAGACCAGCCAACATCAATATCGACTGATAGACCCCCATCGCGAGCAAGCTCGCTCCCACAAGAATGGTGATGACTGGTCTCGCATTTTCGAAATACCAGAAAGCACTGTGGGAGCGAGCCTGCTCGCGATAGCGGTAGACCAGCCAACATCAATATCGACTGATAGACCTCTGTCGCGAGCAAGCTCGCTCCCACAGGTTTTGTGGCTTGGCTGGCTGCGTTGACCCGCAGCCAGCCGGCGTTGATCAGAACTCGTGATCAGCGTTGTCCGGGTTCAGGTCGCTGATGCCCAGTTTGCCCGCAGCCTGTTCGATCGAACCGGTCTGCTTGACCAGTGCGGCGATGGCGTCGCGCACGATCTGGTTACCGGCAGTGTTGCCGGCGGCGATCAACTGGTCGTAGTGCTCACCCTTGTTGGCGTGATCGACCATGACCTGGATCTTGGCCTCGGTGTCGGCCAGGTCGGCCTTGAGCGCGGTGTCCGCGGCCGGGTCGGCCTTGGCGACCAGGGACGACAGGCTGGCGCCGGTCATCTTGGTGCCGTCGACACGGGTGTATTCGCCCAGGTACACGTTACGCACGCCCTTGGCATCGTAGAAGTGCGAGTTGTGGGTGTTGTCGCTGAAGCAATCCTGTTCGTCTTCCGGCGAGTTGGCTTCCAGGGACACCTTCATGCGCTCGCCCGCCAGTTCACCCAGGGACAGGCTGCCCATGCCGAACAGCATCTTGCGCAGGCCGCTTTCGGCCGGCTCGGCTTCCAGGGTGGCGCGGTAGTTGTCGGCCACGTTCGGCTTCCAGTTGCCGACCATTTCTTCCAAGTCGCTGACCAGCAGCTGGGTCACGGACTTGAGGTAGGCACGACGACGGTCGTTGTGGCCGCCAGTGGCGCCGGCGCCTTCCAGGTAATCCGAAGCGGGGCGATTGCCGGCGCCCGGGCCGGTGCCGTTGAGGTCCTGGCCCCACAGCAGGAATTCGATGGCGTGGTAACCGGTGGCGACGTTGGCCTCGGAACCGCCCAGTTCGTTCAGGCTGGCGAGTTTTTCCGGGGTGATGTCCTTGACGTCGACCTTGTCTTCGCCAACCTGGACTTCGGTATTGGCGATGATGTTGGCGGTGGCGCCCGGGTTACCCAGGGCGTGCTCGTAGGACTTGTCGACGTAGTCGATCAGGCCTTCGTCCAGGGGCCAGGCGTTCACCTGGCCTTCCCAGTCGTCGATGATGGTGTTGCCGAAGCGGAACACTTCGCTTTGCAGGTACGGCACGCGTGCGGCGATCCAGGCAGCCTTGGCGGCTTTCAAGGTGTCGGCGTTCGGCTTGGCCAGGAACGCGTCGACGGCGGTTTGCAGGGTCTTCGCAGTGGATTCGGCATCGCTGTAGACGGCATAGACGATGTCGGCATAATGCGCGACAACAGCCTTGGCGGCGGCTTCGTCGACTTTGCCGGCGGCAGCAGGGGCGACCGGTGCCGAGGTGCTGGCGGCCGGCGTTGGCGCTTGCGGCGCGGCGGCCTTGTCTTTGCCTTCGCCGCAACCGGCGAGGGAAATAGCGATGGCCAGCAGACTGGCGGTAGCCAGGGGCATACGAATCATGGCGAACATCCTGCTTCGGTGATGGATGGGACAGGCGCGAGGGTGCGCAAAAACTGCGACATAATGCGAAAGATTTGCATTATGTGTAAAGGGTTATGGTTGTAAATATTTCTTATTTAATGAAGGGATCGGCAGCGTCCCGTAGGAGCTGCCGAGCGAAGCGAGGCTGCGATCTTTCCACTGCCCATCGAGTCTGGAGCGAAAGATCAAAAGATCGCAGGCTTCGCCAGCTCCTACAGGAACGTGGCAAAAGAGAGGAATCAGAGGATGGACACCTTGCTGCGCTCGGCCTGCTTCAGGTAAAGGCCCAATTCCCGCGCCGGTAGCGGCTTGCTGTAGTAATAGCCCTGACCTTCGTGGCAGCCCTCGGCGATGATGTAGGCTTCCTGCTCGACCGTCTCGACGCCCTCGGCAATGACCTGCATCCCCAGGCTCTTGCCCAATTGGATGATGGCCCGGACGATGGTTGCGTCGTCTTCGTCGTCGAGCAGGTCCTGGACGAAGCTCTTGTCGATCTTGATCTTGTCCAGCGGCAGGCTCTTGAGGTAACTCAGGGACGAATAGCCGGTGCCGAAGTCATCGATGGCAATCAGCGCTCCGGAGCGACGCAGGCTAAGCAGGTGCTGGGCCGCGGTGGTGATGTCTTCCATCAGGCCGGTCTCGGTGACCTCCAGCTCGAGGCTGCGCGGTGGCAGCCGGTATATCTGCAGGAGATTGTTCACCACCCGTGGCAGTTCGGCATGGTGCAGTTGCACGGTCGACAGGTTGACCGCCATGCGCAGGTCGAGGAAACCCTGGTCGTGCCATTCGCGCAATTGCCTGCACGCCTGGTCCAGCACCCATTCACCGATGGCGATGATGGTGCCGTTCTGCTCGGCCAGGGGAATGAACAGGTCCGGCGGCACAAGGCCGTGCTCGGGATGGTGCCAGCGGATCAGGGCTTCGGTGCCCACCACCCGCAGGTCGCGGTAGCTGATCTGTGGCTGGTACACCAGGGAGAACTGCTCGCGGGCCAGGGCCTCGCGCAGGTCTTTTTCCAGCTCGCGGCGGCGGCGCATCTCGCTGTCGACGCTGGCGATGTAGAACTGGTAGCGATTGCGCGAGCGACTCTTGGCCAGGGTCATGGTCTGCTCGGCTTTCTGCAACAGTTTCTCGGTGCTGTCGCCGTCTTCGGGGAAGAGGGTGATGCCGATGGTGGCCCGCAGGCGGATTTGCTGATCGTCGATGGCGAACGGTGCTTCCAGGTCATCGAGGATGCTCTGGGCCAGTTCGGCGGCCTCGTAAGGCTGTTCGATGTCGGCCTGGACCAGGGCGAACTGGTCGCCCCCCAGCCGCGCCAGTGCGCCGAGCCGCCCACTGTGGGCCCGCAGTCGATCGGCCAGGGCCAGCAGCAACTGATCGCCGGTCTGATAGCTGAACTGTTCGTTGATGCCCTTGAAATCATCCAGCCCTACACACAACACCGCCACCCGACGTTGCAGGCGTCCGGCGTCCACCAGGATCTTGTCCAGCTGTTGTTGAAGTTGCTGGCGGTTGGGCAGACCGGTGAGAAAGTCGTACTGGGCCATTCGCAGCAGGCTGTTTTCCGCTTCGTGACGCAGGTGCGTGTTGCGCTCGATGGATTCGAGCAGTTGGTTGGCCGTGTTGATCCACAGGCCCAGTTCGTTTTGCTCGTGGCCGCGCAACTGCGGGATCTTGTGCGCACTGGGGCGATCGGGGTTGATTTCGGTCAGGTGCTCGATGATCCGCGACAACGGCTTGGTCAGCAGCCAGTGATAGACCAGGTACAGCACCAGGCCCATGGCCAGGGCCCGCAGCATCCCGGAGATGAAGATGATCACCGAGCTGACGATGAAACCCTCGCCGTAGGTGGCCGTGTCGAGGGTAATGCTCAGGTCGCCGTAATATTCGCTGTAGGGGCCACGTCCCACCAGTTGCGTGGTGAAGGTGCGCTCCTTGCCCAGGATCAGGTCGGTCAGCCAGCGGCTTTCAGAGTGCTGCAAGGGGCGGGTTTTTTCGGCGAGCATGGTTTCGCGGGGATGGCCGATGGACGCCATGCGCACGGCTTGGTCCTGGAACAGGCCTTCGATCACTTGCATGCCCATTTCCCGGTCCAGGCTGTAGACGGCCTGGGTCGATGGATCGCGGAACATGTCGAGGATACGCTGGGCGTCACTGGCGACGGCCTGGTTGGTTTTGTAGGCATCGAACACAATCTGGGCGCAGCTCAAGACCATGCCAACGATCAATGCCGAGAGGAGCACGACCCGGAGCAACTTCACAGACAAGCTGTTCTTGAGTTCCAGCTTCAAAGAGTGGTTCCTTGTTCCGTGCGGGTAGCGTCAAGTTGCCATGAGTATTGGCAATCCTGTGATGTCAGTCAAAGGGACAATCAAACACAAGGGTTTTCGCTTGAAACCTGGCCGATGTACGTTTTTTCCAGAGTGATTGCTCTACGACCATTGTGTCGGTTGCAAGGCACCGCAACTTGAGGCCTGCCGGGATTTTTTCTTGGGTTCCGGACACGAGGTATTTGGCTTGCGATCAATTTTCTCACGCAAAAAAAACCCGGCACGGCGCCGGGTTTCCTTTGTCTGGCATCGAGCTTAGGCAGTAAAGGCTTTGCCTTCGAACTGCTCGGCGACGAATTTCCAGTTGACCAGGTTCCAGAACGCTTCGACGTATTTCGGACGAACGTTGCGGTAGTCAATGTAGTAGGCGTGTTCCCACACGTCGCAGGTCAACAGCGGGGTGTCGCCGCTGGTCAGCGGGTTGCCGGCGCCGATGGTGCTGGCCAGGGCCAGGGAACCGTCAGCCTTTTTCACCAGCCAGCCCCAGCCGGAACCGAAGGTGCCGATGGACGTCTTGCTGAACTCTTCCTTGAACTTGTCGAACGAGCCGAATGCCTTGTTGATGGCTTCAGCCAGGGCGCCGGTTGGTTGACCGCCGGCGTTTGGCGCCAGGCAGTTCCAGTAGAAGGTGTGGTTCCAGACCTGAGCGGCGTTGTTGAAGATGCCGCCCGAGGAAGTCTTGACGATTTCTTCCAGGGTCTTGCCTTCGAACTCGGTGCCAGGCACCAGGTTGTTCAGGTTCACGACGTAGGTGTTGTGGTGCTTGTCGTGGTGATATTCCAGAGTTTCTTTGGAGATGTGCGGCTGCAGTGCGTCGTGTGGATAGGGCAGCGGCGGCAATTCGAAAGCCATGGTGATTCTCCTAATCAGGTCAGTTGCGGTGAGCGCAAGGCCGATCACGGGCGGCCAGACTAGCGCCGGGGAGTTTGTACTCTTTGCGGCGCAGGAGTCGGATCATAGCACCGGGGGTGCGGCATAACCACGCAACAACTGTGTGGAATAGAGGTTCCAGAGCGGTTTGGAATAATCAGCCGGCGACAATCAATTGCATCGCCACGGTAAACATCATCACCGCCACCAACAGGTCCAGGATCCGCCAGGTGCTTGGACGGGCCAACCAGGGGGCCAGCCATGCGGCACCGATGGCCAGGGTGAGGAACCACAGCAGCGAGGCACTGGCCGCGCCCACCACATAGGCGCCGGGCACGCTCTGCTGGGCACCGAGGGAGCCGATCAGCAGCACGGTGTCGAGGTAGACGTGGGGGTTGAGCAACGTCACCGCCAGCGCGCTGAGCAAGACTGCCCGCAGCGAGCGCACAGCCTGGTTTTCACCCTGTTGCAGGCTCTGCTTCGAACAGGCCCGGCGCAAGGCCAGGCTGCCGTACCAGAGCAGGAACGCCGCGCCGCCCCAGCGGGCAATCGACAGCAGTAACGGGCTCTGGGCCAGCAAGGTCGCCAAGCCGAACACTCCGGCGGCGACCAACAGGGCGTCGCAGGCGATGCACAGCGCCGCGACCGGCAAGTGGTGCTCGCGGCGCAGGCTCTGGGCCAGCACGAATGCGTTCTGGGCGCCGATGGCCATGATCAGCCCGAGGGCCACCAAGAGCCCGTTCACATAGCTTTGCCACATTGTTTTATCCCCCGGCAGTTGATGAATTGCTGGCCATTCTCCTGTGGCGAGTTGTATAAGAAAAACCAATATTGCTGATTGCTCATTAGGGAAACTGATGTTCGATTACAAATTGCTCTCTGCCCTGGCCGCCGTGGTCGAGCAGGCCGGTTTCGAGCGCGCGGCCCAGGTGCTGGGTTTGTCGCAATCGGCCATTTCCCAACGGATCAAGCTGCTCGAGGCGCGTGTCGGTCAGCCCGTTCTGGTGCGTGCCACACCGCCAGCACCCACGGAAATCGGTCGTCGGTTGCTCAACCACGTGCAACAGGTGCGGCTGCTCGAGCGCGACCTGCAGAGCCTGGTGCCGGCGCTGGATGAAGAGGGCCTGCCGGAGCGTTTGCGCATCGCCTTGAACGCCGACAGCCTGGCAACCTGGTGGGCCGCTGCCGTGGGAGATTTCTGCGCCGACCATCACCTGTTGCTCGACCTGGTGGTGGAAGACCAGACTGTGGGCCTCAAGCGTATGCGCGCCGGTGAAGTGGCGGCCTGTGTCTGCGCCAGCGAACGCCCGGTGGCGGGTGCTCGCAGCGTGCTGCTGGGGGCGATGCGCTACCGGGCGTTGGCCAGTCCGGCCTTCATCGCCCGGCACTTTCCCGACGGCGTGCGGGCCGATCAACTGGCTCGTACGCCGGCATTGGTGTTTGGCCCGGATGATTTCCTGCAGCATCGCTACCTTGCGTCCGTAGGCGTGGAGGGCGGTTTCGAGCATCATTTATGCCCCTCGTCCGAAGGTTTCATCCGTCTTGCCGAGGTGGGGTTGGGCTGGGGGCTGGTGCCGGAGCTGCAAGTGCGCGAACAGCTGGAACGGGGCGTGCTGGTGGAATTGTTGGCAGATAAACCGATCGATGTGCCGCTGTACTGGCATCATTGGCGCAATGGTGGACAGTTGCTCGGCTTATTGACTGAGCGATTGATCGCAGCGGCAAGCAGCACGCTGCAAGCGGTAAGTGAAAAGCGCTTGGCTTGACGCTTGTGGCTTGTAGTTCGAATCTGATTTTTAGGAGCATGCATGAAGATTTTGGTCACCGGCGCGAGCGGCTTCATCGGCGGGCGTTTTGCGCGTTTCGCCCTGGAGCAGGGCCTGGATGTACGGGTCAACGGTCGCCGGGCCGAGAGTGTGGAACACCTGGTGCGTCGCGGTGCGCAGTTCGTCCAGGGCGACCTGAACGACCCTCTGCTGGCCCGCGACTTGTGCCTGGATGTCGAGGCCGTGGTGCATTGCGCCGGCTCCGTGGGACTGTGGGGGCGCTACCAGGATTTCCATCAGGGCAATGTCCAAGTCACGGAAAATGTCGTTGAAGCCTGTCTCAAGCAGAAGGTGCGCCGCCTGGTTCATCTGTCCTCGCCGTCCATTTACTTCGACGGCCGTGACCACCTCGGATTGATCGAAGAACAGGTGCCCAAGCGCTTCAAGCACCCTTACGCCGCCACCAAGTACCTGGCCGAGCAGAAAGTCTTCGGTGCCCAGGAGTTCGGCCTCGAAGTGCTGGCCCTGCGCCCGCGTTTCGTGACCGGTGCCGGTGACATGAGCATTTTCCCGCGCCTGCTGAAAATGCAGCGCAAGGGACGACTGGCCATTGTCGGCAACGGGTTGAACAAAGTGGACTTCACCAGTGTGCAGAACCTCAACGAAGCGTTGCTCAGCAGTCTGCTGGCCACCGACTCTGCCTTGGGCAAGGCCTACAACATCAGCAACGGGGCACCGGTCCCGCTGTGGGACGTGGTCAACTATGTGATGCGCCAGATGGAAGTCCCGCAGGTCCGGCGTTATCGTTCCTACGGCTTGGCCTACAGCCTCGCGGCCCTGAATGAAGGATTCTGCAAGTTGTGGCCAGGTCGTCCCGAGCCGACGCTGTCGCGCCTGGGCATGCAGGTCATGAACAAAAATTTCACCCTGGATATCAGTCGTGCCCGGCATTATCTCGATTACGATCCGCAGGTCAGCCTGTGGACCGCCCTCGATGAATTTTGCGCCTGGTGGGGTGTCCAGACAGCCCGCTGATCGGCCCATCCTGAACCGAGTGCCGGGTTCGGGGTCAATCGGTGCGGCGGGCGAGAGGGTTATACTCGCCGCATCAAGCCATTATCGGTTTCCCAAAGGTCGAACCATGCCCATGCGTAACGATGCCAACGACGACTTCGATGATGTACCGAGCCTGCGGATGCGGGCCGATATTCCCGATGACGATGATTTCATGCCCAGCCGCCAGCCTCACGTGCAAGCGCGCCCGGCGCCCGTTGCCGCGGCCAAGGTCAAGGGGCCCAGCACCGGGCCGCTGTGGGCATTGGTCGGCGCGCTGCTGTGTGCATTCGGTTTCCTGGCCTGGTGGAGCTTCCAGCAGATTTCCCTGATGGAGCAGCAACTGGTGGCGACCCAGGAAAGCTTCGCCCGGATCAGTGAGGATGCGGCAGGGCGCTTGCAGGACATTTCCGGCAAGGTGGTCGCCGGGCAGTCCAACGTCATGAGCGACAGTGAAGCCTTGAAGCTGCAGATCAAACAGTTGGAGAACAAGCTGCAGGAACAGGGGCGGCAATTCGACGGCAAGCTGCAGGAGCAGTACAGACTACAGCAGGCCACGTTCGGCCCCTCTGCCGACCTGGACAAGGAACTGGCCCAGCTCATCGCCCAGGCCTCGGAACAGCAGAACACCAACACGCAGTTGCAGGCGTCCAACAAGGAGCTCCAAGCTCAGGTCAAGGCGCTGGCGGCAGAAGTGACCGCCCTGAAGAGCCAGGGCGAGGGTGGGGCCTTGGATGCCCAGCTCAAGAGCATCGGTGCTGACATCACCGCCCTGAAAAGAGCCACCTCCAACTCTGCCATCGACCGCCTGGAGCAGGAAGTGATCGTGCTCAAGAGCCAGCAGGACAAGGGCGGCAACACGGCCGAGTTTGACGCCTTCCGCGGCCAGGTCACCCGTAACATCAACACGTTGCAGGCGCAGATCCAGAACTTGCAGCAGCAACTGCGCGCTGGGGCTCAATAAGCCGTTTGTGCGCGCATCATTTCTGAATGTGCCGCCGCTATCGCGAGCAAGCTCGCTCCCACACTAGAGGGTACTGACCCTGTGGGAGCGAGCTTGCTCGCGATGACGTCCTGTCAGTCAATATCAATACCACTGGCTCACCCAGGCTCCCCAGCAATTCCCTGAATACTCCAACATCACCCCACGCCGTCTACGCTCTTGAAACACCAACAAGAACGAGGGGCGCACGCATGGGGTTTTTTCACAGGATGGCCTGGCTGGGTGCAATGCTCATGCTGGGGTTGGCTCAGGCCCAGGCGGCCACTGCGGACGATGGCCAGGCGGCCCGGGCACTGCTGGAGAAGGCCTTGGCCTATTACCACGACAACGGCGACAAAGCCTTTGCCGCGTTCAGTCGCCAAGGGGAATTCGTCGACAAGGATCGCTACGTGTTCGTGGTGGATACCCGAGGTGTAATGCTCGCCAGCGGCGGGCCGTCCCAGGCGTTGATCGGGCGGGACGTGTCCGATGTGCTGGGGCCGGATTTGCGCAAAGCCTTCAAGGACGCCTTGAAAACCCCCGAGGCCAGTGGCATCCAACAAGCCGAATACCGCTGGCAGAACTGGACGGACGGCAAGGTCGAGCGCAAGCATGTGTATTTCCAGCGTGTTGGCGAACGAATCCTCGCTGTCGGCTACTACCTGCCCCGGGCTTCCGCCGAACAGGCCAGGGCGTTGCTGGACAAGGCCTCGAATGACCTGCAAAAAAACGAGAAGGCCACGCTGACGGCGGTCAACTCCCTCAAGGGCGGTTACCTGCAGGATGACTTGTATGTCTTTGTCGTCGACCTCGATACCCGGCGCTATGTCGGCCATGGTACCAATTTGCGCTTGATCAATACCGACTTCGCCAAGGTCAAGGACCCGGATGGCAAACCGGTGGGCGAGCCGATCCTGGCGCTGATCGGCAAACAGGGCGAGGGAGAGTACGAGTACCGCTGGAAGAATCCGGTGACCGGCAAGGTCGAGGATAAACACGCGTACCTGAAGAAGGTCGGGCATTTCCTGGTGGCGGTGGGGTATTACAGCCCTTGATGCGAGGCGCTGGACATTGTGGCGAGGGAGCTTGCTCCCGCTGGAGTGCGCAGCGCTCCCCAAAAAAGGGGGCTGCTACGCAACCCAGCGGGAGCAAGCTCCCTCGCCACAGGTGAATCCCAACAGCCTTCAGACGGTGGCAATCAGCCCGCCACCAACACCCGAATCGCCTCCAGGCGCAACGCCGCCTTCTCAAGCATCGCCAGGCCTTGCTCGCGCTGTTGGCGCAGGGCCACCAGCTCGCTGTCGCGCACGGTCGGGTTGACCGCTTGCAGGGCGGTCAGGCGGGCCAGTTCCTCGTCGGTATCGGCGGCCAGGCGGCGCTGGGCCTCGGCCACGCGTTCGGCGTGACGTGGGGCGATTTTCTCTTCGCCAGCGTTGATCCGTGGTGTGAGCTGGTCGCGCTGGGCCTGGATGAACTTGTTGGCGCTGGCGCGGGGCACGCTTTCGAGTTGGTCGTTCAGGGTTTCGAACGAGACCCGGGCGGCCAGGTCGTTGCCGTTGGCGTCCAGCAGGCAGCGCAGGGCGGCCGGCGGCAGGTAGCGGCCCAGTTGCAGCGAGCGCGGGGCGACCACTTCACTGACGTAGAGCAGCTCCAGCAACACGGTGCCGGGCTTGAGGGCCTTGTTCTTGATCAGCGCCACGGCGGTGTTGCCCATGGAGCCGGACAGCACCAGGTCCATGCCGCCTTGCACCATCGGGTGCTCCCAGGTGATGAACTGCATGTCTTCGCGCGACAGCGCCTGGTTGCGGTCGTAGGTGATGGTCACGCCTTCGTCGTCGCCCAGTGGGAAGCTGGCGTCGAGCATCTTTTCGCTCGGCTTGAGGATCAGCGCGTTTTCCGAATGGTCCTCGCTGTCGATACCAAAGGCGTCGAACAGGGTTTCCATGTAGATCGGCAGGGCAAACTGGTCGTCCTGCTCGAGAATGGCCTCCACCAGCGCATCGCCTTCACCGGCACCGCCGGAGTTGAGTTCCAGCAAGCGGTCGCGACCGGTGTGCAGCTCGGCTTCCAGGCGTTCGCGTTCGGCGCGGGCCTCGTCGATCAGCGCTTGCCACTGGCCATCGTCGGCTTCTTCCAGCAAGGGCAGCAGGCGCGGGCCGAACTGGTGCTGCAAGGCGTTGCCGGTCGGGCAGGTGTTGAGGAAGGCATTCAGGGCTTCGTGATACCACTGGAACAGCCGCGCTTGCGGGCTGGTTTCCAGGTAGGGCACATGCAGCTCGATGGTGTGCTTCTGGCCGATCCGGTCCAGGCGGCCGATACGCTGTTCCAGCAGGTCCGGGTGCGCCGGCAGATCGAACAGCACCAGGTGATGGGCGAACTGGAAGTTGCGGCCTTCACTGCCGATTTCCGAGCAGATCAGCACTTGGGCGCCGAACTCTTCGTCGGCGAAATAGGCCGCCGCACGGTCACGCTCCAGGATATTCATGCCTTCGTGGAACACCGTGGCCGGGATGCCGGAGCGCACACGCAAGGCATCTTCCAGGTCCATGGCCGTTTCGGCGTGGGCACAGATCACCAGCACCTTGGTGCGCTTGAGCATTTTCAGGGTGTCGATCAGCCACTCGACCCGCGGGTCGAAACGCCACCAGCGCTCCTCCTCGCTGGCGTCCGGCTGGGCCTGGAAGCTGACTTCCGGGTACAGCTCGGCGTGATCGCCCAACGGCAATTCGAGGTATTCGTCCGGGCAAGGCAACGGGTAGGCGTGCAGCTTGCGCTCCGGGAAGCCCTGCACAGCGGCGCGGGTGTTGCGAAACAGCACGCGGCCGGTGCCGTGGCGGTCCAGCAGCTCGCGCACCAGGCGGGCACTGGCTTCGACATCGCCATCATTGACGGCGGTCAGCAAGGCTTCGCCTTCATTGCCCAGGAAACCCTGGATGGTCTTGTGGGCTTCGGGCGAGAGGCGGCCTTTGTCCAGCAACTCCTGCACGGCTTCGGCCACCGGGCGATAGTTTTCGCTCTCGGCGCGGAAGGCCTTGAGGTCATGGAAGCGGTTCGGGTCCAGCAGGCGCAGGCGGGCGAAGTGGCTGTCCTGGCCCAGCTGTTCCGGGGTCGCGGTGAGCAGCAACACGCCAGGGATGGTTTCGGCAAGCTGCTCGACCAGGGCGTATTGCGGGCTGACCTGGTCTTCGTGCCACACCAGGTGGTGGGCCTCGTCGACCACCATCAGGTCCCAGCCGGCGGCGAATAGCGCGTCCTGGGCCTTCTCATCGTCCACCAGCCACTCCAACGCCACCAAGGCCAGTTGGGTGTCTTCGAACGGGTTGCTGGCATCGCTTTCGATGAAGCGTTCTTCGTCGAACAGCGCGACCTGCAGGTTGAAGCGCCGGCGCATTTCCACCAGCCATTGATGCTGGAGGTTTTCCGGTACCAGGATCAGTACGCGGTTGGCGCGGCCGGACAGCAACTGACGGTGGATGACCAGGCCGGCCTCGATGGTCTTGCCCAGGCCCACTTCGTCGGCCAGCAACACCCGCGGGGCAATCCGGTCGGCCACTTCACGGGCAATGTGCAGTTGATGGGCAATGGGCTGGGCACGTACCCCGCCCAGGCCCCAAAGCGAAGACTGCAACTGGCGACTGGTGTGCTCCAGGGTGTGGTAGCGCAAGGAGAACCAGGCCAGCGGGTCGATCTGGCCGGCGAACAGACGGTCGCTGGCCAGGCGGAACTGGATGAAGTTCGACAGTTGAGTCTCGGGCAGGGTGACGACTTCGTTCTGCCCGTTAAGGCCGTGGTAGACCAGCAGGCCATCGACGTCATCGACTTCGCGCACGGTCATTTTCCAGCCTTCGAAGTGAGTGATCACATCGCCCGGCGAAAACCGTACACGGGTGAGGGGCGCATTCCGTAGCGCGTACTGGCGGGTGTCGCCAGTGGCCGGATAGAGCACGGTCAATAAGCGGCCGTCCTGTGCCAGAACGGTGCCTAAACCCAGCTCGGCTTCGCTGTCACTGATCCAGCGTTGCCCCGGTTGATACTGCTGCGCCATGCTGCCTGACTCCCGCCTTGAAAAAGCCGGTTATCTTAACGGAAGGATCCTTCAGACCAAAGGATTTACGTACGCTGATTCATTACCAATGGCACGGAACTTACGCTTGCCCAGCGATCAAACAAGCTCGGCCTTGGTGAACGCTGCAATTGCCAACTGGGTCACAAGTTTCGGACCGGCGGTTCAAGCTGCTCCTTTAGCCGCCGACAACCTGAAGACAGGAGAACTTTATGTTGCCACCCATGCTCCCTTTGAGCGCCGTACCCATCACCGCTCAACAGGATCCGGTTCGCCAGCGACCGGACATACCGCCCGTGGTCCCGGTGCAGCAAAGCTCCAATGAAAGCACCATTGACCTGCAAAAACGCGACCCGGAAGAGGCCGCGCTGCTGTTGCGCGAGGAACAGCGTCGCCAGCAGGAACGCGACCGCCGCCGCCGCGAGGCCGATGAAGACCCAGAAGTGCACTTGGCCGTACCGGGTACCGAGCTCAACGCCGACAACACCGTGCCAGTGGTGCCGCTGATAGACGACGAGACGCGCCAGGGCCTGTGGGTCGATATCCAGATCTGATCCAGGCGCCTGCCTGCACGCACAGGCTGGTCAACGCCGCCAACAGCCCGCATCATGGGCGCATCCGCAATTCACTGCACGATGCCTACACGCCATGAGCCAAGACGACAAGCTGATCGACCTCAGTGCCGAGCGCGCCAAGCGCGTTCACGACCTCAACGAAAAACGCCTCAATGAAGTCCGCCAGGCTTTCGAGCAGGCCATGCCGCTGGGTAAGCCCAAGAAAAAGCCGAAAAACAAACCGAAAAAGCGCTGAACCTCCTCGATCCATTGATGCAGATCAGTTATTTCCCCTCCTTTGCGCCCCGTCGTGGGCGTTATTGACCCCGGTCAATTTTCATCCAGGCCTGATTGGTTACCTTGAACCCATCGCAACAGGGGCAAGACCAGGAGGTCAGTCATGTTTTTCGATAATGTGGTGTTTGCCGGGGTGTTGACGGTCGGCCTCATGTTCGTGTTTTTCGCAGGTTTCGGATTATTCATCTGGAAAGACGCACACAAGCGGAAAAAACCGTAGGTCTTTCCGGCTACAACGAGCACGCAAGGCATTTTGGGCGACTTCGGTCGCCCTTTTTTTTTGGCCAATTCTTGCTCTTTCAACGCAAAACAATTGGGGAGCGAGCTTGCTCGCGATGAGGGGCCTGTCAGTCGACATCGACGTTGGCTGATACACCGCTATCGCGAGCAAGCTCGCTCCCACACGGGGTGGGTGTTTTGGGCATAAAAAAAGGTGCGAACCGCAAGGGTCGCACCTTTTTTACCGGCCGCTGGAATCAGCTGCCGAGGGCCTTCGATGCCAGCCAGAACAAGCCGGCCGACAGGGCAACCGTCGCCGGCAGGGTCAGCACCCAGGCCAGCAGGATGTTGCGCACGGTGCCACCTTGCAGGCCGCTCTTGTTGGCGACCATGGTGCCGGCCACGCCCGAGGACAGGACGTGGGTGGTGGAAACCGGCAGGCTGAAGATGTTCGCCGCGCCGATCATGCACGCGGTGGTGATCTGGGCCGACATGCCCTGGGCGTAGGTCATGCCTTGCTTGCCGATCTTCTCGCCGATGGTCAGCACTACACGCTTCCAGCCGATCATGGTGCCCAGGCCCAGCGCCAGTGCCACGGCCAGGATTACCCAGAACGGGGCGTATTCGGTGGTGGCGGTCAGGTCCTTGCGCAGCTTGTTCAGGTCGTCTTTCTCACGAGCGGCCAGGCCTGGCAACTTGCCGACCTTCTTCGCCGTGTCGTCCAGGCAAAGCAGGTAGCGACGGACCTCGATGCGTCGTTCCGACGGCAGCGAATGGTAGTCCGCCACGCCTTTGAGCGTGTCGAGCAGGGCATTGATGGTCGGTTCGGTCTGCTGCGGGTTGCAGCGGAATTTCTCCGGCAGATCGCCTTCCACGCTTTTGCCCAGCGCCAGGAATTCACCCAGGGACTCGTTGTTGCGTTGGTAGAACTGGCTCAAGTGCAGCGTCGCGTCTCGGGTCCGCTCGATCTGGTAGGTGGTGCTGCCCAGGTCGAGTACGAACTGCGCCGGCACGATACCGATCAGCACCAGCATGATCAGGCCGATGCCTTTCTGGCCATCGTTGGAGCCGTGGACAAAGCTGACGGCCATGGCCGAGATCACCAATACGAGGCGATTCCAGAACGGTGGGTGCTTTTTGTCGTCGATCTGGCGGCGCTGTTCCGGTGTCTTGTGCATCTTCGACAGCGGACGCCACCATTTCAGGCCAATCAGCACCAGGGCGGCGATCAGGAAACCGGCCATGGGCGAGAACACCAGGGAGGCGCCGATATCGATCGCCTTCTGCCAGTTCACCCCGTCGGCCAACGGGATATCGTTGATCAGTGCATTGGCCAGGCCCACGCCGAGGATCGAACCGATCAACGTGTGGGAACTGGACGCGGGGATACCGAAGTACCAGGTGCCCAGGTTCCAGGTGATGGCCGCTGCGAGCAGCGAAAACACCATGGCCAGCCCGTGTCCGGTGTTCACATTGATCAGCAGCTCCACGGGCAGCAGGTGAACGATGGCGTACGCCACCCCCACGCCGCCCAGCAGCACACCGAGGAAATTGAACACACCGGAAAAGAACACCGCCAGGTGAGGCGGCATGGCTTTGGTGTAGATAACAGTGGCAACCGCGTTAGCGGTGTCATGAAAGCCGTTGATGAACTCGAAGGCGAGGACAAAAGCCAGGGCGAGCAAGAGGCTCACAAGCACCCAAGCATCCAGTCCGCTGAATAAATCGATCATGAAGGTTTTCTGACCCGGTCGTAAGGGGGCGCGATTATGCCAGAAAACCTCGGTAATCGATGCACTGCCTGCTCATCGGTAACATTCTTCAACGAAATAATTTGTAGGAAAGCCTCAAGCGCGAGGTTTTTCGCGGGGTACGTAACCCCTTGATTCAGGGGCGCAAAGCGCATTCGGCCAGGATCGCCGCCAGCTATAGGACGCCTTGAGGAATTGTATGAAATATCTGAAAAGGAGGTCGGCCAGGACCCTTCCCGATTGTCGGACGGGGAGTGGAGGGCGGCCCGCTCATGGCGGGCGTGCGCTATCGCCTCCGGCCAGGGTGGCGGCCGGAGACCTCTTCACAAGAACGTCGGGCCCGGAGCGTCACTGCTCTTCGGCTTTGAGTTCTTTTTCCATTTTCTGAAGTTCCTGGGTGAAGGCCTGGTCCTGAACGGTGGCGCGCTTACGCCAGGGTTTGCGTTCCGGTTCAGGTTGCGCGGCGTAGGTGGTGATTTCTCCGCCGTAAACTTCCTTGTAACGTTGTTCCTGGCGCTCAAGTTCCGCGCGCAGTTCGTCTTTCGTCACAGTTTTACCTAAATTAATTGAAGTTGAATCTGGTGATACGCACTGCATGTGGACATGCAGACGGCCACGGCACCAGAGCTGACAGCTGACGTAGCATCAGGGCTTCGCATTGTTGCCAAACAGGGGAAGCGACCATGAAGGTGCCTCGGGCATCGGGGTCGCAACCACGATGCCTGCGTACGGGAACGGTCGACTGGCCGTACCGTCGCTGTTTGCATTATAGCGGCCCAGCCGAATAACACTATCGGGAAAAAGTAAAAGGCATTGTTGTTGTGTGAACTCATGTTTGTATGTGCAACTTGTACTGCCGCTCGCAGAAGATACCGGCTAGTGCCGCTATCCAGATGCCGTTCCCGCCGACTAGTTCAATATTGCTAACATCGTCAGGTCAAACCCTGTGTTGTTTCCCGCAAAACTTACTCTCGATCACGTCCGCGGCAGTCCGCTTATTCGGCGCCTGGCCTGATTGCGATTATCGGTCGACGGTTCGATAATCGAACGATCTTGACCGGCGGCCCTTGCTTGCCCATCGGGCAGCCGCTTGAATAGCCGTCACTCCCGGGGAAGGATCAGACATGAACGACCAATTGCGCAATGCCTTCACTTCAGTCGCGCCACCGATCGTCGCCTCGCCGGCCAAGCGGATCCAGGCCCTGACCGGTGATCCCGATTTCATGACGTCCCTGGCCCGCGGGTTGGCGGTGGTCCAGGCCTTTCAGGAGCGCAAGCGGCACCTGACCATCGCCCAGATCAGCCACCGCACGGAAATCCCCCGCGCCGCCGTCAGACGTTGCCTGCATACCTTGATCAAGCTTGGTTACGCCACCACGGATGGGCGCACCTATTCGCTGCTGCCTAAAGTGCTGACCCTCGGTCACGCCTATCTGTCCTCCACGCCCCTGGCCGTTTCTGCCCAGCCGTACCTGGACCGCATGAGCGAGCAACTGCACGAAGCCTGCAACATGGCCACGCTCGAAGGCGACGACATCCTCTACATCGCCCGCTCCGCCACCACCCAGCGCCTGATTTCGGTTGACCTGTCGGTGGGCGGGCGCCTGCCAGCCTATTGCACCTCGATGGGCAGGATTCTCCTGGCGGCCCTGGATGATGCGTCGCTGCGCGATTACCTCGACCACGCCGACCTGCAAGCCAAGACCAGCCGCACGTTGCACACACCCCAAGCGTTGCTCGAGTGCCTGCAACAGGTGCGGCAACAGGGCTGGTGCATCGTCGACCAGGAACTGGAACAGGGCCTGCGTTCGATTGCTGTGCCGGTGTACGACGCTTCCGGTCAAGTGGTGGCCGCGCTCAACGTCAGTACCCATGCCGGGCGGGTCAGTCGCAATGAGCTGGAACAGCGCTTCCTGCCAGGCCTGCTGGGGGCCAGTCGCGACCTGAGCGCGCAACTGTTCACTTAAGCTGTTCGATAAACGCACACAGTCGGCGGCGATGAATTGACGGTCTTTGCCTGGCCTCATTAATGTCGCGCAGCGTCATCCGGCGTATTTCGCCGGTCTCTGATTCGTTCGCCTGCGTTTCTTGCGTGGAATAAAAATAAAATGAACCAGCCCCAGACCTCCGTAGGCCACTGCCTCGATGTGCAGTCCTTCATCAATGCCCAACCCATTTCGCGCTATCAGTGGCGGGTGGTGATCCTCTGTTTCCTGATTGTGTTCCTCGATGGCCTCGATACTGCCGCCATGGGCTTCATCGCCCCGGCCTTGTCCCAGGACTGGGGCATCGATCGCGCCAGCCTCGGCCCGGTGATGAGTGCTGCGCTGATCGGCATGGTGTTCGGCGCGCTGGGCTCCGGGCCGTTGGCTGACCGCTTCGGGCGAAAAGTCGTACTGGTGGGCGCGGTCCTGCTGTTTGGCGCGTTCAGCCTGGCGTCGGCCTACAGCACCAACGTCGATCAACTGCTGGTATTGCGTTTCCTGACCGGCCTGGGCTTGGGCGCCGGGATGCCGAACGCCACCACCTTGCTCTCGGAATACACCCCGGAACGCAAGAAGTCCCTGTTGGTGACCAGCATGTTCTGCGGCTTCAACCTGGGCATGGCCGGCGGCGGATTCATCTCCGCCAAGCTGATACCGGCGTTTGGTTGGCACAGCCTGCTGCTGATTGGCGGGATCCTGCCGTTGATCCTGGCAGTGGTGTTGTTGTTCTGGCTGCCGGAGTCGGCGCGTTACCTGGTGGTGCGCAATCGCGGTACCGACAAAGTGCGCAAGACCCTGGCGCCGATCGAGCCTCACACGGTGGCCCAAGCGGCGAGCTTCAGCGTGCCGGAACAGAAAACCGTGAAAGCCCGCAACGTGCTGGCGGTGATTTTCTCCGGCACCTACAGCGCTGGCACCCTGCTGCTGTGGCTGACCTATTTCATGGGCCTGGTGATTGTCTACCTGCTGACCAGCTGGTTGCCGACCTTGATGCGCGACAGCGGCGCGAGCATGGAACAGGCCGCGTTTATCGGCGCGTTGTTTCAATTCGGCGGCGTGTTGAGCGCCGTCTTCGTCGGTTGGGCAATGGACCGGTTCAATCCGCACAAGGTCATCGGCCTTTTCTATCTGATGGCCGGGTTGTTTGCCTACGCGGTGGGGCAGAGCCTGGGCAACATCACCTTGCTCGCCACCCTGGTGCTGGTGGCCGGCATGTGTGTCAACGGCGCGCAATCGGCGATGCCTTCCCTGGCGGCGCGTTTCTACCCGACCCAGGGTCGGGCCACCGGTGTCTCGTGGATGCTGGGCATCGGTCGCTTCGGCGCGATCCTCGGGGCCTGGATGGGCGCGACCCTGCTGGGCCTGGGGTGGAACTTCGAGCAGGTCCTGACGGCCCTGGTCATTCCGGCGGCCCTGGCGACCACGGCGGTGCTGATCAAAGGCATGGTCAGTCATGCGGATGCGACCTGAGCCAGTGCGTAAGCCTGTGTGGGAGCGAGCTTGCTCGCGATAGCAATGTGTCAGCGGGTGATGCCTGTCTGATCCACCGCCATCGCGAGCAAGCTCGCTCCCACAGGGTGGGCGCTGTGTGCTTGGATAAATCGATAGCCAAACAACAATCTGTTCGATAAACGAACACTCAGTCGATTATCGGATTGTTTGGCCTTTTTCCGAAGCTTAATCTTCCAGTCACTCCGGCGCTTAACCTCGCGCCTTTTTCTTCATGTCGGTCTACTGGAAAACGGGAGCCTGCCCCATGGCTGAAATCCTTTCGCTGCACGACGCGGTGAAGCAATTCGTCAACGACGGCGATACCGTCGCGCTCGAAGGCTTCACTCACCTGATTCCTACGGCGGCGGGTCATGAAATCATTCGTCAGGGCAAGAAAGATCTGACCCTGGTGCGCATGACCCCTGACCTGATCTATGACCAGTTGATCGGCGCCGGTTGTGCTCGCAAATTGATTTTCTCCTGGGGCGGCAACCCTGGCGTCGGGTCGTTGCACCGCTTGCGCGATGCCGTGGAGAAACAATGGCCGCACCCGCTGGAGATCGAGGAACACAGCCACGCCGACCTGGCCAACGCCTACGTCGCCGGCGCCTCCGGCCTGCCATTCGCGGTGTTGCGGGCCTACGCCGGCTCCGACCTGCCGAAGGTCAACCCGCTGATCAAGAGCGTAACCTGTCCCTTCACCGGCGAAGTATTGGCCGCCGTGCCTTCGGTGCGCCCTGATATCACGGTGATTCACGCCCAGAAAGCCGACCGCAAGGGCAACGTGCTGCTGTGGGGCATTCTCGGTGTGCAGAAAGAAGCCGCCCTGGCCGCCAAGCGTTGCATCGTCACCGTGGAAGAAATCGTCGACGACCTGAATGCGCCGATGAACGCCTGCGTGCTGCCGACCTGGGCGTTGAGCGCGGTGTGCCACGTACCGGGCGGCGCCCATCCGTCCTACGCCCACGGCTACACCGAGCGTGACAACCGTTTCTACCAGGCGTGGGATCCGATCGCTCGGGACCGTGAGACGTTTACCGCATGGATCAACGAATACATCCACGGCACTCGGGATTTCAGTGAATTCCAGGCCAGACTGGCAGCCGCTTCGCAGGTGAAACCATGACCTACTCCACCAACGAAATGATGACCGTCGCCGCGGCGCGTCGCTTGAAAAACAATGCCGTGTGCTTCGTTGGCATCGGCCTGCCGTCGAAAGCGGCCAACCTGGCGCGGCTGACCTCGTCGCCAGACGTCGTGCTGATCTACGAGTCCGGCCCGATCGGTGCCAAACCCAGCGTACTGCCGCTGTCCATTGGCGACGGTGAGCTGGCGGAAACCGCCGATACCGTCGTACCGACCGGTGAGATTTTCCGCTACTGGCTGCAGGGCGGGCGTATCGATGTCGGTTTCCTTGGCGCGGCCCAGGTCGACCGTTTCGGCAACATCAACACCACAGTGGTGGGCGACTACCATCAGCCGAAAGTCCGCCTGCCGGGTGCCGGTGGCGCACCGGAAATCGCCGGCTCGGCCAAGAGCGTGTTGATCATCCTCAAGCAGTCGGCGCGTTCGTTTGTCGACAAGTTGGATTTCATCACCTCGGTCGGGCATGGCGAAGGTGGCGATTCGCGCAAGCGTCTCGGTCTGCCGGGCGCAGGGCCCGTGGGCATCATCACCGACTTGTGCATCATGGAGCCGGAAGCCGGCAGCCATGAATTCGTGGTCACCGCGCTGCACCCCGGCGTGACCCGCGAGCAAGTCATTGCGGCCACCGGGTGGGCGATCCGTTTCGCCGACCAGGTGCAAACCACCACCGAGCCGACCGAGGTGGAGCTGCGTGCACTGCGTGACCTTGAAGCTCGCACCGCGGCGGCCCACGGCCAGGCACCGGGAGAAGCCTGATGCGCGACGTTTATATCTGTGATGCGATTCGAACCCCCATCGGTCGATTTGGCGGCGGTTTGTCCGCGGTCCGCGCCGATGACCTGGCGGCTGTGCCGATCAAGGCGCTGATGGAACGCAACCCATCGGTGGACTGGAATGCGGTGGACGAGGTGTTTCTCGGCTGCGCCAACCAGGCGGGCGAAGACAACCGCAACGTGGCGCGCATGGCGCTGCTGTTGGCGGGCCTGCCGCAGAGCATTCCCGGTGTGACCCTCAATCGTCTTTGCGCCTCGGGCATGGACGCCATCGGCACCGCGTTCCGCGCCATCGCCAGCGGCGAGATGGAACTGGCGATCGCTGGCGGTGTGGAGTCGATGTCCCGTGCGCCGTTCGTGATGGGCAAGGCTGATACCGCGTTCTCGCGCAACATGAAACTGGAAGACACCACCATCGGCTGGCGCTTCATCAACCCGTTGATGAAAGCCCAGTACGGTGTGGACGCGATGCCGCAGACCGCCGATAACGTGGCCGATGACTACGCCGTGTCCCGCGCCGACCAGGACGCTTTCGCCTTGCGCAGCCAACAGCGCACGGCGGCGGCCCAGGCGGTGGGTTTTTTCGCCGAAGAAATCGTGCCGGTGCGCATCGCCCATAAAAAAGGCGAAACCGTGGTCGAGCAGGACGAGCACCCACGCGCCGACACCACGCTGGAGACCTTGAGCAAACTCAAGCCAGTCAACGGGCCGGACAAGACCGTCACCGCCGGCAACGCGTCGGGTGTCAACGACGGTGCGGCGGCACTGATCCTGGCCTCGGCCGAGGCGGTGAAAAAACATGGCCTGACGCCTCGCGGCAAAGTGCTGGGCATGGCCAGTGCCGGCGTCGCGCCACGGGTGATGGGCATCGGCCCGGTACCGGCGGTGCGCAAACTCACTGAGCGCCTGGGCCTGGCGGTCGCCGATTTCGACGTGATCGAACTCAATGAAGCGTTTGCCAGCCAGGGCCTGGCGGTGCTGCGTGATTTGGGGCTGGCGGACGATGCGCCGCAGGTCAACCCGAACGGCGGCGCCATCGCCCTCGGCCATCCCCTGGGCATGAGTGGGGCGCGGTTGGTGATGACGGCGCTGCACCATCTGGAAAAGACCGGCGGCAAGAAGGGCTTGGCGACCATGTGTGTCGGCGTCGGCCAGGGTCTGGCGTTGGCCATCGAACGCGTCTGACGCGTCGCTCTACTAATAAGAAACCGAGGAATGCTTCATGACTGACAAGCCTGGTTATCGTCGCCCCCAAGCGGGCACCCAGCCGGAGTATCTGCACCCGCCGTACCAGTCCACCAACCTGCGCTCGCCGTCCAAGCCATTGGTGTTCCTGCCGCATTCGTTGTCGGAAATCACCGGCCCGACTGTCGGCGCCGACCGCGTGCAGGAAAAGGATCATGACCTGACCGCCCAGCATGCCGGCGAGCCACTGGGTGAACGGATCATCATTCACGGGCGCGTGCTGGATGAGCACGGCCAGCCGGTGCCAGGCATCCTGGTGGAGATCTGGCAGGCCAACGCCGCCGGTCGCTACAACCATGACCGTGACAACCATGACGCGCCGCTGGACCCGAATTTCACCGGCACCGGTCGCACCGTCACCGACGCCGACGGCTGGTATCAGTTCCAGACCATCAAGCCCGGCGCTTATCCGTGGGGCAACCACCACAACGCCTGGCGCCCGGCGCATATCCATTTCTCACTGTTCGGGCCGAGCATTCTGACGCGCCTGGTGACGCAGATGTACTTCCCTGGCGATCCGTTGCTGGAATACGACCCGATCTACAACTGCGTGCCGGACACGAGTGCCAAGGAACGCCTGATCGCCCGTTTCGACCTGGAAAAAACCGTCCCTCACTACGCCCTCGGTTACCGCTGGGACATCGTCTTGCGCGGCCGCGATGCCACGCCGATGGAGAAATAAGATGACGCTCACCGCCACCACGTCCCACACCGTTGGCCCGTACTACCACATCGGCCTGACCTGGCTGAACCGCGAAGACCTGACCGTCGCCGAAACCCTCGGCCAACGCGTAGCGATCACCGGGCAGGTGGTCGACGGCAACGGCCAGTTCGTCAACGACGCGATGCTGGAAGTCTGGCAGGCCAACGCCGCCGGCAAATACGCCCACCCGGAAGACGACCAGGACAAACCCCTGGACCCGCATTTCGAAGGCTTCGGCCGGGTGCCGGTGGATGCCGAAGGGCGTTTTCGCTTCACCACCATCAAGCCGGGCACCGTGCCGGGATTGGGTGGCACGACCCAGGCACCGCACCTGGTGGTGCTGGTGTTCGCTCGCGGGTTGGTCAAGCACTTGCTGACGCGCATCTATTTCGACGGCGAACCGGCCAACGAAACCGACCCGCTGCTGGCCTGCGTCCCCGAAGAACGTCGCGGCACAATCGTGGCCAAGCCTGATGCGTCGGGCGTGTACCAGTGGAACGTGATCCTTCAGGGCACAGATGCCGAGACGGTGTTCTTCGATTACTGAGTGAGCCAACAGTGGCGCCATCGCGGGCAAGCCTTGCTCCCACAGGGGGACCCGACATGCGGTGGGCAATGGCAACAACCCTTGTGGGAGCGAGCTTGCTCGCGATGGCGTCCACACAGGCGCTATCGCTTCAACGTCTGTTTGCGGAACGGGTCTGTTACGGAGTGTGTCTAGACTTTGTTAAGTCCCCAACGAGTGAATAATCCATGGCCACCCCAATCATCAGCCACTACACCGGCGAAGAACGCAGCAAGCGCATCTTCGCCATTGTCGGTGCTTCATCCGGCAACCTGGTCGAATGGTTCGACTTCTACGTCTATGCGTTCTGCGCGATCTATTTCGCGCCGGCGTTCTTCCCGTCCGACAACCCGACGGTGCAACTGGTCAACACGGCCGGTGTGTTCGCCGCCGGGTTCCTGATGCGACCCATCGGTGGCTGGATTTTCGGCCGGGTGGCGGACCGTCACGGGCGCAAGAATTCGATGATGATCTCGGTGCTGATGATGTGTTTCGGCTCGTTGCTCATCGCCTGCCTGCCCACCTACAAGGACATCGGCGTCTGGGCGCCGGTCCTGCTGTTGTTCGCACGCCTGCTGCAAGGTTTGTCGGTGGGCGGCGAGTACGGCACCACCGCCACCTACATGAGCGAAGTCGCCCTCAAGGGCCAGCGCGGTTTCTTCGCCTCGTTCCAGTACGTGACGTTGATCGGTGGGCAACTGCTGGCGGTGTCGCTGGTGGTGATCCTGCAACAGTTTCTCAACGAAGATGAACTGCGTGCCTACGGCTGGCGGATCCCGTTCGTGGTCGGCGCCGTGGCCGCATTGATTTCGCTGTTCCTGCGTCGGTCCCTGAAAGAAACCAGCAGCAAGGAAATGCGTGAGAACAAGGACGCTGGCAGCATCGCGGCGCTGTTTCGCGACCACAAGGCCGCGTTCGTCACCGTGCTGGGCTATACCGCCGGCGGTTCGTTGATTTTCTATACCTTCACCACGTACATGCAGAAATACCTGGTGAACACCGCCGGCCTGCACGCCAAGACCGCCAGCTACATCATGACTGGCGCGCTGTTCCTGTACATGTGCATGCAGCCGTTGTTCGGCATGTTGGCGGACAAGATCGGCCGACGCAATTCCATGCTCTGGTTCGGTGCCCTGGGGGCGTTGTGCACGGTGCCGATCCTGCTGACCCTCAAAAGCATCAGCAGCCCGTTCCTGGCGTTTATCCTGATCACCTTGGCGCTGGCGATCGTCAGTTTCTACACCTCCATCAGCGGCCTGGTGAAAGCGGAAATGTTTCCCCCTGAAGTGCGGGCGCTGGGGGTGGGGTTGGCCTACGCGGTGGCCAATGCCGTGTTCGGCGGCTCGGCCGAATACGTCGCCTTGAGCCTGAAAGCCCAGGGCATGGAGAACGCCTTTTATTGGTATGTCACGGTGATGATGGTCGTGGCGTTCCTGTTCAGCCTGCGCCTGCCCAAGCAACCGGCGTATTTGCATCACGACCTTTGAATCCACCTGATCATTTGAGGCTCGTTTGAGTCATTGTGGCGAGCCGCTGGTTTTGTAGGAGCTGGCGAAGCCTGCGATCTTTTGATCTTTCACTTGGGACTCAAGCGCTTGTGGAAAGATCGCAGCCTCGCTTCGCTCGACAGCTCCTACGGGGCAAGTCAACGGGAGCGAGCTTGCTCGCCACAGAGGCATCCACCTTTCGAAGGACTGTTTATGAGCGAACGACCGGGCAATCAGCTATTCGATGCCTACTTCACCGCCCGCGACATGCGCGAGGTGTTCTGCGATGCGGGCCGGGTCCAGGCCATGCTTGACGTCGAAGCCGCCTTGGCCCGGGCCGAGGCGCGGGTCGGGGTGATTCCGCAAAGTGCCGTGGCGCCGATCGAGCAGGCTTGTCGTGCGCAGCTGTACGATTTTTCGGCACTGAGCGAAGCGATCGCCAGTGCCGGCAATTCGGCTATCCCGCTGGTCAAGGCGTTGGGCAAGCGCATCGCCGCCGAGGATGCCGAAGCCGAGCGCTACGTGCACCTGGGCGCCACCAGCCAGGATGTGATGGACAGCGGGCTGGTGCTGCAACTGCGTCAGGCGTTGGGCTTGATCGAGGGCGAGTTGGCGCAACTGGCCGCCATCCTGGCCCGACAAGCCGAACGCTACGCCGCCACACCGTTGGCCGGGCGCACCTGGCTGCAACACGCCACGCCGGTGACACTGGGGATGAAAATCGCCGGTTGGCTGGGGGCGATCACCCGCAGTCGCCAACGCTTGAAAGAGCTCAAGCCACGTTTGCTGGTGCTGCAATTCGGCGGCGCCTCCGGGACGCTCGCCGCCTTGGGCGATCAGGCCTTGCCAATCGCCGAAGCCTTGGCCGCCGAACTGCAACTGACTTTGCCGGAGCAGCCGTGGCACACCCAGCGCGATCGTCTGGTGGAGTTTGGCTCCGTGTTGGGCCTGATCGCCGGCAGCCTGGGCAAACTGGGCCGTGATATCAGCTTGTTGATGCAGACCGAGGCCGGCGAAGCGTTCGAGCCTTCGGCGCCGGGCAAGGGCGGCTCGTCCACCATGCCCCACAAGCGCAACCCGGTGGGCGCGGCGGTGCTGATCGGTGCGGCGACGCGAGTCCCCGGTTTGTTGTCGACGCTGTTCAGCGCCATGCCCCAGGAGCACGAGCGCAGCCTGGGCCTGTGGCACGCCGAATGGGAAACCTTGCCGGAAATCTGCTGCCTGGTCTCCGGTGCCTTGCAACAGGCGCGGCTGCTGGCCGAAGGGCTGGAAGTGGATGCGGCGCGCATGGCCCGCAATCTGGAACTGACCCAGGGACTGGTGCTGGCCGAAGCGGTGAGCATTGTCCTGGCCCAGCGTGTCGGGCGCGACACGGCGCATCATTTGCTGGAGCAATCCTGCAAACGCGCCGTGGCCGAACAGCGGCATCTGCGCGAGGTGCTGGGAGACGAACCCCAGGTCACCGCGCAGCTATCGGCATCCGAGCTGGATCATCTGCTCGACCCGGCGCACTACCTCGGCCAGGCCCAGACCTGGGTCGCCCGAGCCGTGGCCGAACACCTTGCCTTGAACGTCTGAAAGGAGATTGTTGTGGGATTCGTCAAACTCGCCGAGGGCGATCTGAATTACCTATTGGACGGGCCGCAAGACGCCCCGGTGCTGCTGCTCTCCAACTCACTGGGCACCGATCTGCACATGTGGGACGAGCAGGTCGCGGCCTTCAGCGAACACTTTCGCGTGCTGCGTTTCGACACTCGTGGCCATGGTCAATCGCTGGTCACCGAAGGCCCCTATAGCATCGAACAGCTGGGTCGCGACGTGCTGGCGATGCTCGATCAGTTGGGCATCGATAAAGTGCATTTCTGTGGCTTGTCCATGGGCGGGTTGATCGGCCAGTGGCTGGGGATCAATGCTGGCGAGCGCCTGCACAAACTGGTGGTGTGCAACACCGCCGCCAAGATCGGCGACCCGTCGGTGTGGAACCCGCGCATCGAAACCGTGCTGCGGGACGGTAAAGCGGCGATGGTCGCGCTGCGGGATGCTTCGATCGCCCGCTGGTTTACCGCGGATTTTTCCGAGGCTCATCCTGCGAAGGTGAAGAAAATCACCGACATGCTCGCTGCCACATCGCCCCAGGGCTACGCGGCCAACTGTGCGGCCGTGCGTGATGCCGATTTTCGTGAGCAATTGTCGTTGATCCGTGTGCCGCTGCTGGTGATCGCCGGCACCGAAGATGCCGTGACACCGCCGTCGGGTGGGCACTTTATCCAGGAGCGGGTCAGTGGGGCCGAGTACGCCGAGTTCTACGCCGCTCACCTGTCCAACGTCCAGGCCGGCGCTGCGTTCAGCACCCGGGTGCTGGATTTCCTGCTTGATTCCAGCCGCGCCTGAGGAGTTTTTTGTGGACGAGAAACAACGTTACGATGAAGGCATGAAAGTACGCCGCGCGGTACTGGGCGATGCCCATGTCGACCGCAGCCTCGATGCCCTGACCGAGTTCAACAGCGAATTCCAGGAGATGATCACCCGCCATGCCTGGGGCGACATCTGGACCCGTCCAGGCCTGCCACGCCATACCCGCAGCCTGATCACCATCGCCATGCTGATCGGCATGAACCGCGCCGAAGAACTCAAGCTGCACTTGCGCGCCGCCGCCAACAACGGCGTGAGCCGCAGCGAGATCAAGGAAGTGATCATGCAGAGTGCCATCTACTGCGGCATCCCGGCGGCCAACGCCACCTTCCACCTGGCCGAATCGGTCTGGGATGAACTGGGCGTCGAATCCCGGGCTTAAGGGGCGCTTCATTCCCTGTGGGAGCGAGCTTGAACTGGCCTAATGATTTTGGACACTTCAATCGGGCGCTATGATGGCGCCCAAATCTGAGGTGTTTTTGGTTATGCGTAA